>NZ_JAYMFI010000030.1:0-67433 GCF_035830635.1 Adlercreutzia shanghongiae
GAGTGGGGGATCACCCGATCCCATTCCGAACTCGGCAGTTAAGCCCCACCTCGCCGAAAGTACTGCGGCGCCAGGCCGCGGGAGGACAGGTCGTTCCGCTCGCAGGGGGCGCTTTTCTATGCGGCAGCAAGTACCCAATTTACTATCGAGACACCCGAGAGGGTGTCTTTTTCTTTGCGGACGCCACCTTCGACCGTGAATTGGCCTTTGCGTATTCCAGTGGAAACCTGAGGGCGCGTATAATGTTTCCTGGAAAACCAGTGTTCTGCGAACACAGCGGTCTTTTAAGAGAGGATGGTTTCCCTTGAGTTCAGAGATCCCCGAGGATAAGAAGATTGAAGAGGCTCTTAAGAAGCCGGCGAAGCTGCAGGAGCTTGTCGATGCGCTTTCCGATGGAAGCCGTCGTGGTCGTCAGCAGGCTGCTAAGGTGCTCGCTGGGGTGGCAGCGGCCGACCCCGAGGCGCTCGTGCCGCATGCGGCGGCTTTGGTGGACGCTCTCGAGCGCCCTGAGGCTCAGACCCGCTGGGAGTGCCTCGACGCGCTGGCGCAGATCGTGCCTTTCGATTCCCGTGTATGCGATAAGGCCATTCCCGGTGCTGAGACGGCGCTTTTCGATGAGGATAGCGGCCCTCTGCGCTTGGCTGCCGTGCGTTTTCTTTGCAAGCTGGGTGCAACGACCGAGAAGCGTTCCGAGAAAGTGTGGCCGCTGCTCGATGAGGGCATCCAGTGCTATCACGGTGATCTGGAGTTCCAGGATATGCTTCTGGCTGTCATCGACTTCTCTCAGGGAAAGCTCGACGGCAGCGTGAAGACGGCCCTGGCCGATCGCATGCGCTTCGATGCGGAGAACGGACGCGGCATGCTGAAGCGTCGTGCAACGCAAATCGTCGAGAACGTATCTTAAGTTCCAAGGAGATTCATACATGAGCTTTGAGGCATCTTTGAAGGTGGGCGATGCCGCCTACACCTATTTCCCGGTCAGCGCCGTCGACGGCGCGCAGACGCTGCCGTATTCGCTAACGGTGCTGCTAGAAAACGCGCTGCGCTGCGGGCGTACGGCCGACGAGGCTTGCGCTATGGCTGAGCGCATTGTGGCGGCGGGCAACTCCGGTCGGACGGGTGAGGAAGTGGAGTTCTCGCCGGCGCGCGTGCTGTTCCAGGACTTCACCGGCGTGCCGGTGTTCGTAGACTTCGCGGTGATGCGTGAGGCCTGTGCGGAGCTGGGCGGCGATCCCAAGAAAATCAATCCCCAGGTGCCGTGCGACTTGGTCATCGACCACTCGGTCATTGCTGATGTGGCCGGGTGCGCCGGGTGCATGGACGAGAATATGGCCCTTGAGTTCCAGCGCAACAGCGAGCGCTACGACTTTCTGAAGTGGTCCCAGGAATCCTTCGAGAACGTGCGCATCGTGCCGCCCGGACAGGGCATCTGCCATCAGCTAAATATCGAGAAGTTCGCGAGCGTCGTCATGGAGTCGCCCTCGGGCGCAACTGGCGCCGATGGCACGCCGGTGGTGTACTTCGACACCTTGGTGGGCACCGACTCCCATACGCCTACGGCCAACGGCATCGGCGTGCTCGGTTGGGGCGTGGGCGGCATCGAGGCCGAGGCTGCGGCGCTCGGTCAGCCCATTACCACGTTGGTGCCCCAGGTTATCGGCGTGAAGCTCACTGGCGAGCTTTCCGAGGGCGTGTCGGCCATGGACGTGTCGCTCGCTTTCGCTCAGATGCTGCGCGCTCGTGGCGTGGTCGGCTGCTTCGTCGAGTGCTTCGGCCCCGGCGTGGCGGAGCTCACGGCCACTCAGCGTGCCTGCATTTCGAATATGACGCCGGAGTACGGCAGCACCTGCACCTTGTTCCCCGTAGACGACCGCACCCTGGATTACCTGCGTCTTACCGGCCGCAGCGATGCGCAGGTGGCGCTCGTTGAGGCCTACGCCAAGGCCCAGGGCTATTGGAACGACCCCGAGGCGGCGCCGCGCACCTATGCCGAGGTTATCGAGCTCGACCTGTCTACGGTGGAGCCCTCGCTGGCCGGCCCCTCCCGTCCTCACGACCGCATTCCGCTGGCCGAGGCCGGCGAGCGCTTCCGTGCCATCTGCGCCGAGCGCGGTCTGGACGATGCGACGGTCCATGTGGAAATCGCCGGCGAGGACCACGAGCTCACTCACGGCGCCATTGCCATTGCCGCGGTGACGAGCTGCACCACGGCTACCGACCAGGCCATGATGCTCGCCACGGGCCTTATGGCGAAAAACGCTGCCGAGCGCGGCCTTGCGCCGGCTCCCTGGGTGAAGACCATCCTGGCTCCCGGTAGTCGCGCCACCGAGCTGCTGCTCGAGCGTGCGGGCCTCACTGAGCCGCTGCGTCAGCTCGGTTTCTTCACCTGCGGTTTCGGCTGCATGAGCTGCATCGGCAACTCGGGCCCCCTGTCTGAGGCCATGCACGCCATCGCCGACGACATCGAACTGGCCAGCGTGCTTTCCGGCAATCGCAACTTCGAGGGCCGTATTTCTCCCGACGTGTCTCAGAACTACCTGATGCAGCCGGCCAACGTGATTGCCTACGCCATTGCCGGCACCATGGATATCGATCTGGCCAGCGAGCCGCTCGGGTTGGATGGTGAGGGCAAGCCGGTCTACTACGCTGATATCGTCCCCGCCGCCGCAGAGGTGGCCGAGCTGGTGGAGCGCTACGTGACCGCCGATTTGTACGAGCAGGGTGCGGCCGGTATGTTCGAAGGCGACGCCGCCTGGCAAGACCTGGGCGCCGAGCCGAGCGATACCTTTGCCTGGGACGAGGCTTCCACCTACGTGCGTCGTCCCCCGTACTTCGACGGCATGACTCGCGAGGTGGCCGGCCAGGAGCCCATCGAGGGTGCCCGTGTGCTCGGCAACTTCGGCGACTTCATCACCACCGACCATATCTCCCCGGCTGGCGCCATCGCGCCGGACATGCCGGCAGCCGAGTATCTTCAGGCCCACGGTGTGGCCCCGGCTGATTTCAACACCTACGGCAGCCGTCGTGGCAACCACGAGGTGATGATGCGCGGTACCTTCGCTAACGTGAAGCTGCAGAACAAGCTGGCCGAGGGACGCAAGGGCGGTTGGACCCGCGACTTCACCACCGGCGAGATTACGCCTCTGTACTACGCCGCCGAGAACTACGCGGCTGCGGACACACCGGCGGCGGTGCTCGCGGGCAAGATGTACGGAAGCGGCTCGTCGCGCGACTGGGCCGCCAAGGGCCCGATGCTGCTTGGCGTGCGCGTGGCCATCGCCGAGAGCTTCGAGCGCATCCATCGCTCCAACCTCATCGGTATGGGCATTCTGCCGCTGCAGTTTATCGAAGGCCAGAACGCCGAATGGCTCGGCCTTGACGGCTCCGAGACCATCACCGTGGCCCCCATCGACTTTTCCGCAGGCCTGCCCAACCCGGCGCAGGTGAAGGTGACGGCTGAGAAGGCCGATGGCGATACGGTGGAGTTCGACGCCACGGTGCGTATCGATACGCCCACGGAGGGCCGCTATTACGAGAATGGTGGTATCCTGCAATACGTCCTTCGCGACCTGATTGATTAGGAGAATAGAAAGCACTATGGAAGACTTCCGCAACGAGTATTGCATGCACACGGCTACCTGCGGGCAGCTGAGTGCCGACGATGTGAACCAAGAGGTGACGCTCACCGGTTGGGCGTGGCATACCCGCGACCACGGCGGCCTCATCTTCATCGACCTGCGCGACCGCGACGGCTACACCCAGATCGTGGTGGACCCGGATTGCGTGAGCGCCGAGGACTTCCAAAAGGCTGAGCATTTGGGCCGCGAGTATGTGCTGAAGATCACCGGCCGCGTGCGCGAGCGTGCGCCGGAGGCCGTGAATCCGAACATGGTTACCGGCACCATTGAGGTCCTGGCCGATGCCGTGGAGGTGCTGAACACTTCGGTCACGCCGCCGTTCTCCATTGAAGACGGCATCGAGACCGACGAGACCACTCGCATGAAGTGGCGCTATCTGGACATTCGCCGTCCGGAGATGCTCGCCAACCTGAAGCTGCGCCACACAGTGACCCAGGCCATGCGTCGGGCCCTGGACGAACGCGGCTTCCTGGAGATTGAGACGCCCATTCTCGCGAACTCCACGCCCGAGGGCGCCCGCGACTACATTGTGCCGTCCCGCCCCAACCCGGGCAAGTTCTACGCCCTGCCCCAGAGCCCCCAGCAGTTCAAGCAGATGCTCATGGTGGCCGGCGTGGAGCGCTACTACCAGATCGCCCGCTGCTTCCGCGACGAGGATTTGCGCGCCGATCGCCAGCCGGAGTTCACCCAGGTGGATATCGAGATGTCCTTTGTGGAGGGCTACGACGTCACCGATATGATGGAAGGCGTCATGGCCGAGACTTTGAAGGCCGTGGGCGTGGATGACGTCACCTTCCCGCTGCAAAAGATGCAGTACTCCGAGGCCATGCGCCTGTACGGCTGCGACCGCCCCGATGTGCGCTTCGGCATGCTTTTGCACGACATCACCGACATCGTGAAGGACACCGGCTTCAAGGTGTTCGCCTCGGTGGCTCAGTCCGGCGGCATCGTGAAGGCCATCAACGCCAAGGGTGCTGGCGACTGGTCCCGCGGCGAGGTGGAGAAGCTCGCCTCCATCGCCGAGGCCAACGGCGCCAAGGGTATGGCCTGGGTGGCGTTCACCACCGACGGCCAGGAGAAGAGCCCCATTAAGAAGTTCTTCACCGACGAGGAGTGGGCGGCTCTGAAATCCGAGATGGAAGTGGAGCCCGGCGATCTGCTGCTGTTCGCGGCCGATAAGCCCGAAGTGGCCAACGCCGTGCTTTCCGCCCTGCGCCTGCATATGGCCGAGGCGCTGAACATCCCCCGCGAGGGCCACGCGCTTCTGTGGGTCGTGAACTTCCCCATGTTCCGCTACGACGAGGACGAGAAGAAGTACGCCGCCGAGCACCATCCCTTCACCCATGTGCTGAAGGAGGACCTCGACAAGATCGAGAGCGATCCGCTGGCGTGCGGCAGCTACTCCTACGACTTGGTCATGGACGGCTTCGAGGTGGGCGGCGGTACTATCCGTATCCACAGCGCCGAGGAGCAGCGTCGCATCCTGCGCGTCGTGGGCCTTACCGACGAGCAGATCGACGAGAAGTTCGGCCACCTCATCCGCGCACTCGAGCTGGGCGCTCCGCCCCACGGCGGCATCGCGCTGGGTCTCGACCGCCTCGTGATGCTTCTGGCAGGCAAGGACTCCATCCGCGACGTCATCGCCTTCCCGAAGACGAGCAGCGCTTCTGACCCCATGACTGGCGCCCCCTCCGCCGTCACCGGCCGTCAGCTGAAAGACGTGAACCTGCGCATCCTGTAAGGATGGGATGGGTTTCATACTGCTTTCAACAATCGACCCTGGTGCTTCGCCGGGGTCGATTGCTTTTTGCGTCATCTTGCCCGACAGGCCGTCAGCGCCTTGCTGCCCGATCTTTCGTTCGCAGGTATGCTCAAGATGAATCTGTTCGAAAAATTATACTTCAAAGTATTATACTTTGAAGTATAATACGAGCAATCAGCAGGGTTGGGAGGTGCTATGGGTACTTTTGTTGACAGGGCCGATGAGCTGGCAACGCTTGAAGAGCAGTTCGTCTCGGATGAAGCCTCAATGGTAATAATCTACGGGCGGCGCCGAGTGGGCAAAACGGCGCTCATCACTGAGTTTCTAAAAGAAAGACGAGGGCTGTACTTCCTGGCGACCGAAGAATCGGAAGAGCAGAATCGGTTTGCCTTTCAAAAAGAGGCCGCGGCCTTTTGCGAAGACGACCTGCTTGCCCAGGTGACGGTGGATAACTGGGACATTTTGTTCGATCGCCTTACCCAAGGCAGCCAGAAAACAGTGATCGCCCTCGATGAGTTTCAGTATCTTGGAAAGGCAAATCCCGCCTTCCCTTCTATCTTTCAACGAATTTGGGACACCATGCTCTCGAAGCGCAATGTGATGGTAATCCTTTGCGGGTCGCTCATCTCGCTTATGGAGAGCCAAACCCTTTCTTACAGCAGCCCTCTTTATGGACGTCGGACAGCGCAGATTCGCATGAAGCAAATTCCCTTTCGCTTCTACCATGAGTTCTTCTCGCAGAATCTTGATCGCCGCGCGCTGGTGGAGCGCTATAGCGTGACAGGCGGTGTCCCCAAATACATCGAAAGCTTTAAAGAGCCCACGGATATTTACCAGGCCATAGCCAACAAGGTGCTGAACCCCAACAGCTATCTCTTCGACGAGCCGAACTTTCTGCTTTCCAAGGAAGTTGTTGAAGCGGGATCGTATTTTTCCATCTTGAAAGCTATTGCTGCAGGACGCCGAAAGGGCGGCGAGATTGCTTCGGCCCTTAGGGTCAAGCAAACGAATCTGTCGAAGTATTTGAAAGTCCTCGAGAGGCTGGATGTGCTAACGCGAGACGTGCCGGTGACGGAGCTGAATCCCGAGAAAAGCAAGAAGGGGCTTTACCGCATAACCGACAACTACCTCAAGTTCTGGTTCAGCTTCCTTTTTCCGAATAGGGGATTGTTGGAAACGGGTCGGAGCTCGGAGGTGCTTTCCATCATCGAGAAGAGCTTCATCGATCAACAGGTGGCTTTCGCCTATGAGGATATTTGCCGCGATCGCTTGTGGGACGCGAGCCTGCAGGGCCTCCTTCCTTTTAAGGTAAATCGCGTCGGATCGTGGTGGGGGGCAGCGGATGTTGAGCTTGACGTTGTTGGTCTTTCGACGGAGGAGGGAAGGGCCGTTTTTGGAGAGTGTAAGTTTTGGAAAAGCCCGGTAGGCGTGAATGTTCTCAACCATTTGGAAGAGCAAGCGAGCAAAGCTTTGAAAACCTCCGCGTTTGGGCCCTATCGAGATTCGCCGCAGTACGTTCTTTTCAGCATTTCTGGATTTACCGCTGAGCTGAGAGAAGTGGCTCTCCGACGGGGGGACGTGTTACTTCTCGAATAGCCACAAGGGCGTCCGCATTTGCGGGCGCCCTTTTTTGCTAGGCGACGAGGGCTTTCAGGTGTTGTACCGCTTCGGGGGTGAGGTGAAGGCCGGCGGCCATGTAGGTTTCGAAGGTGCCGTAGATACGGTCGATCTCGTCGAAGTAGGCGCGCAGGTAGGCGGGGCGGGCCTCCAAAAACGACATGAGCATGGCGCGCTCGCGGTCGGTCATGCCCGCATCGAGACGGCTCGCCTCTTCGGCGATGAGGTCGGCGTGGTCCTCGTTCACGCGCAGGTAGTCTTCCATGATGGCATCCTCGTCGGCGCCGGTGACGCGCAGCAGGGTGGCGCACAGCACACCGGTGCGGTCCTTGCCGTTCACACAGTGGATGAGCGCCGGACGCCCCTCGGCGGCCATGGAGCGCAGCGCCTGGCCCACAAGCGGGTACTCGCGCACGTAGCGGCGGTAGTTCGCGCACATGCGCTCCTCCGGCTCGCCGTACTTTCCGATGACGCCGGCGATGAGGCGCTTGTCAGAATCTTTGCGGCGGTGCTCCGTGGAAGGCTCCAGGGCCACAGTGCGCATGCCCACGATGTAGGGCTCCGGGTGCGCCGCCACCTCGGCGGCAGTGCGCAGGTCGTAGATGGTGGCGATGCCCAAGGCCTGAGAGAGGAAGGCCGCTTCCTCGCCGGTGAGGTTCGTCAGCTCGCGCGAGCGAAAGATGCGCGCGTCTTTGAACGAGCCGCCCACGGCGCGAATGCGCGCGTTGCCGAAGGTGCCTCCGGCGGGCAGCGCCTCGAAGGCGAAGCCGGCTACGAGACTCGAGGGCTCGCCGTCTTCGGTCACAGGTCGCACCTTCAGCAGGTAGCGGCCAGGCGACTGCGGTGTATAGACGAACCGCCAGTTCACGCCACGGCTCTTGTCCACAGCGGTCGTGGGGTAGGCCGTCCACGAGGTGCCGTCGTCCAACGAGAACTCCATAGCGCAGATGGTGCGGTCGAAGTCGTCCACGTACCCCGAGAGCTCGATGGGGCATCCCACGTAGTAGGGCGGCCGCGTGCTGGGTGCAAGCGGTTTTTCTGAGCTGCCGGTCATGGGGTCCCTCCTGTGCCAATCTTACCGATAGAGCTGAGCCGCGGTGACGAGATGCAGCGTAGCGTCACGCTCTGCACGTTGTTCCAAGTCATCCGAAAAACCCTCTCTCGCGAAGAGGTATCGGTCAATCTGGCCGTCGAATTTCATGCGTGCGATCTTCTCGTCAAGTTCGCCAAGCACCTTTTCGCCAACTACGCCGCTTCCGAATTTGCATTCTCCGAAAAGCTTGAAAGCTCCCTTCGGGCGGTTGCCCGCCGGCTTCGAAAGACCCATGGCATCAATCTCGACCTGTTTGTTCCAGAAGCGCCCGATGTCGGCGAACCGGGCAGGCAGCGCGCCTTGGCGGTTCTGACTGCGCAACCACGAGCGGCAAATGTCCTCAAAGGACGCTGCGGCGAATTGCGTCAGAGCCGGCTCGACGTCGAACTGATAGACGCCGTCCATGTCGAGCATTTCCAAGTCAGATTTGTTGGGGAAAACGAAGGCGTACCAGAAGCGGAAGAACTCATCGGCCATGCGGTAGAGCCCGCGTCCGCCCTTCGAGGTTTCCTTGAGGCTTGCGTCCACGGAAAACTCACGTTCGATGATGCCGAGCTCGATGAGGTATTTCAGATAGACGCTCGCCTTTTGCGCATCTACCATGGAACGGCTAGCGATTTCGCTCAGCGATGCCGCGCCCAAGGCGACGGCTTGGATGATGCTGTTGTAGACAGCCGTTTCACGCAACTCCTGATGCAGGAGGAACTCGACCTCGCTGTAGAGGGCGCATCCTTTGGTGAGCACATGGCGCTTGATATTGTCGGCAAGGCTAAGACGGTCTTCGAATTGCGCCAGATAGTGCGGAATGCCGCCGAGGACGGAGTAGGCGAGCACCTGGTCAGTCGCCGAGAACGAGGGAAAGAACTCCGCGGCTGTAAGGTAGTCCATGGGCTCCATCTTGAGTATTCCCGTCGCGCGCCCGTAAAGGGGATTTTTCTCGGCGAGCAACTCGTTTTCGATATAGCTCATGGCGCTGCCGCAGAGCACGATCATGAGGTTTTCCGACTTCAAGGCGGCGTCCCACAGATTCTGAAGAACCGAGGGCAGCGACGGGTCTGATTTCACGAGATAGGGGAACTCGTCGATGATGAGCAGCGTTCGTCCCTCGGTGGGTAGGGCGGTTATCTCGCCAAGGGCGTCGGTCCAGCTTTCGAAGCGGGACACGTAGCGCGATGCGGGGGAGCCGGCCTCGAAGAGGCGCCGAGAGAAAAGCGCGAGCTGTTCCTCGCGTGTGGCCTCGGGCGAGGCGAAGAAAATATGCGGCTTGTCTTTCGCGAACTCGAAGAGCGTTTCGGTTTTTCCCACGCGGCGACGCCCGTAGAGGAATACGAGCTGGGCTTTGGAGGAGTTATAGCAATCGTTGAGGAACGAAAGCTCGTGCTGCCGTCCGATAAAGCGCATAAGATGTGCTCCTGAATTCTCAACATCGAATGAACGCCCAGAGTATGCTATTCAAATCTAGATTTGTCAAATCGTGTTTTGAATAAAGCAACAACTTCGTCGCAGATACGCTTTGATTGGAAATGCCCCTGAGCACGCGACAAGGAAATCGACTTCTCAAAAGCCTAAGCCTTCTCGTTTTTGCTCATGAAATTTTACATAGGTGCGGATGTTGCGCACTTCGCTATTCCCCTATGATGCGCAGGCGCGTTTGGTAAAGGGATTCCACGGATCGGTTGCGCAGAGCGACGGGGTCGGCCAGGCAGCTGGTGTAGCAAAGGTAGTCAGTTGTGAAGTTGTGCTGCGCGGCGTAGGAAAAGAGGCGCTCAGTGGCCCAGGTAGTGACGCATTTTCCGTGGCAGGCGCCTACGTTGCGCAGGCACTCGCCCATAACGGTGAGAAAGTTGCCTGCCGGAATCTCTTCGCTCCGGTCGATTATTGAGGCAAGATGATGGTCGATGCCAAGATACACATGGCGGTACAGGCCGCGTTTTCTGATGTGATCGTTGCGTGTGCCGATGACGCCGACATTACGAAAGGCGATGGAGATAGGAATGTCGAGCTCCTTCTCATTTAAAAGGCGCACGACAGCGTGCTTGGCCTTTAAGAGAATCTCTTGCCACTGAACATCGCAGGGATGGTGTCGAAGTTCCAGCGGAGGAAGCCCCAGCTCGTCGCAGGAGAAAACAATTATGGGCGCGGCATGCTGGTGGGTAATTTGCACCGAGGGTAGGACGTTGCGCTCTTTCCCCAAAACTCGTCGTGACCGAAGGCCGGCTTCTAGCTCTTGGGCTGTGTCACGCGCCGAGGCAAGCACGGCCTGCTCCTGGTCAAGCGCTTCGATGCGTTGCCGAATCTTCTCTTCAAGCAGTTCGTCGTTGTTCGAGGCAAGTACCGCCCGAATGCTATCGAGGCTCATACCTATAGCCTGGAGACGTTGGATGAGGTCAAGCACATAGCGCTGGTCAGACGAGTAATAGCGTCGACCGTTCAGCTCGTCCACGATATCGGGAACGAGGAGGCCCTTGTCGTGATAAAGACGAAGGGTCTTCTTGCTGACGCAATTGCTCTCAGCCATTTGACCGATAGTGAGCTTGCGAGCCTCTTTGTTGGGTGTGTCCCGGTTGACCATGTCTTGTTCCTGCCCCAATTTCGATCAAATCAATCGCATTCGCCCAAAAACTCACGCAATAACGGTTCGTGGAAATCCCTTGAAAGCTACCTAGGGGAGCATTCTATCCTACTCAAAACCGCGTGCCAAGTCGCGGGACCAATGAGATTGGAGGGACCTATGAGGAGAGATGCGGTCACCAGGCGTGAGCTTGTTGCGGGATGCGCCCTGGGCGCTGCTGCTGCGACTGCGGGGTTGGTTTTACCCCCGGTTCGCGCCAACGCGCGAGAGCCCGATGACGACGGCAAGAGCGCGGAGGCGCGACAGTGCGGCTTTCTTATGAACGTGCAGCGCTGCGCCAACTGCGGAAAATGCGTTGAGGCATGTCGGAGCGCCAATCAGACACCCCTGCGGTTCGAGGCTCGTCGGCGGATTGTGGTTTATCGCGATCGGGCGGACCGTGCTCACCCGGTCTCGCTTTCGTGCATGCACTGCGAAAGCCCTTCTTGTGCGACGGTTTGTCCTGCGGCGGCCATTAGCAAAGGGCCTGGCGGCATTGTGACGGTTGACGAAACGCGCTGCATCGGATGCAAGTATTGCTACGAGGCGTGCCCCTTCGAGGCGCCCCGCTACGATGAGGTAAGTATGTATAAATGCGACTGTTGTCGCTCGGCTGGCGTGCAGGTGGGCGACACACCTTACTGTGTCCGGGCTTGCAAGACCCAGGCCTTGCGCTATGGGCAATTGAACGATTTGCTGGAATTGTCCGAGAGGGTCCAGCGCATTGAAGGTCCGACGAAGCCCAGCGCGGCGCTGGTTTAGGCGCACGATGCTGCACTTCAGTAAGGAGTTTATTAGATGGAGGAATTGCAATTAATCTGGGGCTGGCAACCTGCGCTGTACTTGTTTTTGGGCGGTTTGGGGGCCGGAACTGCGGTAGTTGCGGGGATTGCGTACTTGAAGTACCGCAATGCGGCTCGCTCGCTTGTGAATGGGGCTATGTGGGTGGCAGTTGCGTGTTTGTGCGCGGGTCTGTTGCTGTTGGTCACCGAGCTAATTGCCCCCTTGCGTGGTTTGATGCTGTGGCAGAGTTTCAGCCACTTCACGTCGTGGATGACGTTCGGCGCTTGGGTGGTGTTCGCTGCCGTGGTGGTGTTTGGCTGCTTGGCCCTGCTCACGACGCCTGCGGTGATGCGCGGGATTGTTCGCAGCTCGAAACGTCCGCCGAGCTGCTTGCTTCCTGGCGCAAACGAGCCATATGATCGCGTCCGCGCGGCGCTTGCCGTGCTTTCCGTTGTGTTGGGAATAGGGGTGGCGGCCTATACGGGCATCTTGCTTATGAGCGCTCCGGGCGTGCCCTTGTGGAACACGCCCCTCTTGCCCTGCCTGTTTACGGTGTCCGCCCTCGATACCGGCGTTGCTGCCGTAGAGCTCATGGTAGTGCTTGGCGTCCGTCGCGGATCTGCTCCCTCCTCTCTCGGGAGGCAGCTGACGGTTGCCGTTCTCGTGCTTGTCGTTATCGAGACGGCTGTATTGGCGGCTTTTATGGTGCTGGCATATATGGGCAACCCTTTGGGTGGTGTCGAGTCGGTATCGTTCGCCGAAACAGCGGCGCTATCCGCGGCACTGCTTGTCGGAGGGCCTTTGGCTCCCTGGTTTTGGGTCGCCTTCGTGCTCTGCGCGTTGGTCGTCCCGGGGGTGAGCTCTGCGTTGGCGCTGGTCGGCAAGGGCGGCCATGGTGCTTCTGCTTGCGGGGCAGTGAGCGTGCTCGTCGGCGGCTGTGCGCTGCGCTTTCTGGTTTTACTGGCTGGGCTTCATGTTGACTACGTAGCTGACGCTTTCTTGGCTGTGCTTGGGTAGGACAGCCGCGATTTACTTAGGAGATGAGAAACTTATGCGGAGAAAATGGACCATGGCATTGGGGTGCTGGGCCCTCATCGGCACGCTCGCAGTCGCAACAGGCTGCAGTGGGGCCGGGGCGCTGGCGCCGGAGGATGAAGTTGCGCCCGACGCCATCTTGACGACGCCGGCGGTGTTTGTGGACGACGACGGAGATCTTATTCAGCTCGCGCCCGACGATGATGCGAGCGATTCGGTGTATTTTCAGCAGGATCCCTACGTGCAGTACAACACCAACTACCTGCATGCTGATGAGCGCGGTTGCAAATCGTGCCACGCTGATTTGAAAGCAATGCTCATGGAGTCGGCCTACAACCATCCCGGCCGTGACGGGGTGGACACTGAGTGGACGGTTAAGACGTGCCGCGGCTGTCACAGCAGCTCCAATAACGAAGACTATTTCACTGAAAGCGGTCTTTTCGGCGATCTTATGCACGCTACTCACATGGACGTGGAAACGGAATGCTGGAATTGCCATGCAACGTCCTCTACCTCTATGACAGGGCATTTTACCGACGATGATGGCAAAATGCTCCTGTGGGAGGATGCCCGCGCGAATGCTCTGCGAGGGTTCATCGATATAGCAGCCGACGCGGTGGACGAGAGCGCCTTCTCCTTTGATCAGGAGGAGGTTGTCGATCCTGAGACGCTGTTCAATCTTACCCCCCAGTTCTACGAGAACGACTATATGCGCGCTGAGAAAACGCGCAACAACGAGCCATTGGACGAGAAAATGCTCGAGGAGTGGACTGTGACGGTG
Source organism: Adlercreutzia shanghongiae (assembly GCF_035830635.1). NCBI lineage: Bacteria > Bacillati > Actinomycetota > Coriobacteriia > Eggerthellales > Eggerthellaceae > Adlercreutzia > Adlercreutzia shanghongiae. Next base: position 13,321 of record NZ_JAYMFI010000030.1, read on the forward strand.
TCGGGCGAGGTGAGCCAGGAAAAGACCTTCAACCTCAAAGAACTCATCGATGACCCAAGCGTGCCCAAGGTAACCCAGAAAATGAAGTGGCATTGCGTCTTGAATCCATTTGGCGGTAACGGTATCGGTCAGGTTGAGGCCACGGGCATCCCCGTATCTTATTTGGTAGAGCAATGCGGCGGATTGACGGGGGACGCGGCCTCCATTTTGCCTATCGGTGCAGATGGTTTTCAGGACGTTGGCGGTGTCGATATATCCCACTACGAGAGCAACGTGTCCATAATTGCCTACGAGATGAATGGAGAGCCTTTGACGTGGAATAACGGTTATCCCGCTACATTCATGATGACCGGAGTGGGCACCGGCTGCTTTGTCAAAGAAGTGGGTGACATCGTGTTTCAGGGGCCCGATGGCCCGCTGTGGGATCCGGCCGGATGGGATAAATCGGTGGACGACCACAGCAATTTCAACAATCCCAACATTGGCATTATCGGTTTGAAGGATGGACAGGTAGTGAGAACTGGTGAGACGGTCTCTATTGGCGGCTATGCCGACGCTTTCGACCGCGTTATCACAAGCATAGAACTGTCCTTTGATCGAGGAACCACGTGGAAAACGCTGCCTACGCCGGGAACCGACAACGCTCGCTGGGTGAAGTGGAGCTATGACTTTACGCCCGAGGAGGACGGCACCTACTACGTGATGGCTCGGGCCACCTCGGACGAAGGCGTGACCTCCGATCTCACCGTTGACTGCATGCTCACTGCCACCGCCGATCCCGATTCGATTGCTTTAGGCAATGGCGCTGCTCCGGTCGACGAGATTTAGGGAACTGGAAAGGAAGGTACTTATCATGACACTATCTCGTAAAACTTCCGCCTGTTTGCTTACGGGAGGCGCGCTGCTCCTTGCTTCCGCGCCGTTAGCTCAGGCTGTGGCGGTGTCTGCTCCGGAGGCTGTTGGCGGGCAGGGCGCTCCTGTCAGCAAGGTGTCGGTTGCTGCTGAGGCAGCCGACTGCGTCTTTCAGGAAATAGCTGATATCCAGGGCGAGTTCCAATGGGGTCAAAACACAGTCGTCTCCAACGACTACCTTGTTCGCCATATTTACGGTGCCGCGAGACATCTTTGCGGCCAGACAAGCGATACGGAGCCCGTAGCGCCAAACGTTGGATTTGGAGGTGCGGTAGATGCCATCAAGGTGTCCGGCGACGTAGCGCATGAGTTCGTTGCCGATGTGGGTGAGTTCCAGGAAAAAGCACCCATCCGATCCATTCTCGGCTGCACATGCTCGGGAAATCCTCACGACGGCCACGCTACGGGCAATGCGCTTGTCGAGGGTTTCAGGCTGAGTGCTCTTATCGAAGAAGCGAGTCTTCACGAGGATGTGAACACCATTGTTTTTACCAGCGCTGACGGAACGAGCTTGGCTTTGCCGTTGAGCTACGTTACTCAGCGCTACAGCGTTATCGTCACGACGTTGAACGGTGAGCCTCTTGCCGATGTAGCCGGGTGCGAGAATCAGCTATGGCTCAGTACGTCCGGCGCTCGCAATTTTTTGCAAGATGTGGTGGCGATTACCTTTGAGACCCGAGAGGAAGCTCCGATAGTGCCTGCTGCGCCAACTGCCCCATCGGTGGGGCTTCTTGAAGGTGCGGCTGATTAGATGATTGCCCCGCTATTTGGTCGCGTGGGGATGCCCGTGAAAGTGTCTGGCTACGCTCAGGATTTTGAACTACCCATTGTAGGTGTGCGCTTCTCCTGCGACGATGGTGCCACTTGGACGCAGTTTGATATCGCTGACGCTCGGGTTGAGCGCGTCGTGAATTGGAGCTTTTCCTTCACGCTGCCTCGCCCGGGCCAGTATCGATTGCTGGTGCGTTCAGTGCGTATCGATGGCGCCGTTTCGAAGGAGAGCGCTTCGGTGCCAATTACGATAGAGCCTTAGACCAGCATGCTGCTTTGCGACGCAAGCCGATAGCGATTTGTCTGGTTGGTTGGAGACAACGAGAGAGGCCGCTCCCCGGGTTGGGGAGCGGCCTCTTTGTGGAGGGGAGGGAAGGAGGGAAAGCTGCTATTTCGTGCCGTTGGTGAATTCGAAGTAGGTATCTGCCTTTTGCAGGCCCACGGACAAGGCCTCGTTGAAGGCGGCTACAATGTCGGCGGGTTCCGAAGTTGCGGGCATTGACTGGGACTCGATGACCTCGCGGGCGAGATCATCGAGGACTGCCGTGTCGGCTTCTTGCCTTACGGGAAAATCGATGGCCGCGACTCTGCGCGTGTCATCTTCGACGGTGACGCGCACTTGCAGCTCGCCGGCGTTGGTTTGGGCGGCAGCGGTGTACGTGCCTCCGACATAGGTGCCGGCTAGTTGATGCCCCAATATCCAGCCCGAGGCGGTGAAGGGGCCGACGCCGCCATTGAGCGAATCCATGCCTTCCATAAGCGGCGTGGCGCCCACGGTCTGCCCGATGGCGTACAGGCCGGGAATGGGCGCGCCGGCGCTGTCGGTGACGGCGAAATCGCGATTCACGACCACGCCGCCGTAGTTCATGATCATGCCGGGCTTGGTCTCGATGACGTAGTAAGGTCCTTCCTCGGAAAAATGCATGAAGTTCAGCAATCGTCCAAAGTCGGTATCTTCTCCTGTGGCGACCATCTGGTTGTAATGGGCCACTTCTTCGGCCAGCTCTGCCAGTTCGTAGGTCTCGATAATGTCGCTCAGCGTATCGTGTTTGGTGGCATAGCCTTTCTCGACAAGATCGACGAGTTCGAGGCGTGCCGGGTATAGATCCCAGCCGTTCTTGTCCATGATGTAATAATGGGTGGAGTCTTCTGGGCTGTGGAGCGCGGCTGTTTTGGGAACGAAGCCATAATCGGCGTAAGAGCCGTCGCCTTCGCTCACGAAGCGGCGCCCGCTCTTATCGACTACGATGCTGTAGAAACAAGTGAAAAAGGGGATGTTGCGGCCGCTTTTCTCGAGAGAGAGCATAGAGGGCGCAACGTCCATGCTGTGGAAAGTGCCGCCGAGTTCTTCTACCCATTCCAGATGGTCGCCAGTGTCGCCGTTGCAGAAGGAGTTTACTACATTCGCGAAATCGGGCAGGTACTTTTGCAAAGCCTCGAGATTGTTCGTGTAATTGCCCGTGGCGAGGACCACATTCTTTGCCTGCACCGTGAACTCGTGACCGTCATCCTGCTCGGCCGTTATACCGATAACTGTATTGCTCGCGTCGGTTATCAGGGAAGTTGCGGCCACTGAGGTGAAGATTTGGACGCCCGCCTCGCGAGCAGCTTGGGCCATGCGCGCTGCTACCTGGGCATTTCCCTCGCGCCACCGAGGTGCCGCGAGGCGCGACGCGTCCATGTAGATGGGCGCGAACGGATCGTCCTCGTAGGGGACGAACAGCACGCCCATATCCAGCAGGTCATTCATGGCTTCGCCGATGCGAATGTACTCGCGGTTTGAGATGGGTGTGGAATAATCGTAGTAGGGAACCCAGGCCTCGCCGCCGAGTCTGAGTCCGTCTTTCATGCCTCCAGCGCACAACCAGGTGCTATCGCAGCGCAGCATGGACCCGCCGAGGTTCGGAGTCTTCTCGAGAAGCGCTACCGAAAGGCCGTCTCGGGCTGCCGTTATGGCGCACATGAGTCCGGCTACGCCGCCGCCGACTATCGCCACATCAGCTGAGAGATCCTCAATAGGAGAGGTGGCCGGTTGGAATGTAGGGGCGCTTTCGAAGCGCTGACGTACCCCGGCTTCTTCCAGGGCGTTCCCTACGGCATCAAGGGCCGCTCGGCTGGAATAGGTGGCGCCTGTCACGATGTCGACATTCAGGGTCTGGCCGGAAAGGATGTGCGACGCCACCTGCTCCATAGCGGGCACGGCGAAGCCGGGGGTCTCGAAGTTTTGCTCGAAAACAATAGATTGAATGGCTCCATTTGGGGAGATGTCTACCTGTGCTGTTACCGGCCCCCCACATCCTTGAGCGGTGCCGGCGTGCGTACCCGGAATCACGCCTTCGGCTGCTGCAGAGGGCGCTTCGGCGCTTCCTTTGCCGTGGCCGTTCGATGGAGAACAGCTCGAGAGCGCGATGGCCGCTACGGCTGCAGCGCTGCCAACGATGAGCTGGCGCCTATTGATTTTACCCATAACCACTCCTTCTTCTGGGATAGCCTTTGCGCCCCGCACGGGGGAGGCGGCGGGGCGCAAAAAAAGCTAAATCCTCCCCTTAGGGAGTCTTCAATAGGTTCTGCTAGGATTGTGAATGGCATGTGAAGAGATGCGGTATGCTATCATACAGCTCAATGATACTTTGACTGATGGGAAGACGCCTGTGTTCGACAGCTTAAAAGTGGATGACAAGTCCGGCGTTCCCGTGTGGGTTCAGATTCGCAACTACATGATTTTCCTCATTCGTTCGGGCCAGCTGCGTCCGGGGGACACGCTGCCCACGGTGCGGCAGCTGGCAGTTGATTTGGGCGTGAACTACAACACCATCCACAAGGTGTACCAGGACTTGGAAACCGACGGACTCATCAACTCAGGGCGAGGAAGGCGCTCCACGATTGCTGACATTGATCGTGATTCGCTGGACTTGCCCGAGTCGCCCATCGACGCGGTAATCGAAGAGCTGGTCCGTGTTGCTCGCGAATCGGGCATTACGAAGCAGGACGTCATGACGCGAGTGGAAGAGGCGCTCGCCAACTTGGGATAAAGCGGCAGAGCTGAGGTGCAGGGCGGTGGCCCATCACCTATGCTGAATGAAAGGGCTTCTCATGGCTGATCAGAAATCTTACTTTGATGAGCCGGGCGACATCACGTCCGACGATACGACTATTGCTACCGAAGCGAGTTTTGACGAGACGACGACGAGCCGCACCGGTGCTGCTGTCATCCGCATCGTGCTGGCGGTGCTGCTGTTTGCGCTATTCGCCGCTCTGTCGTGGTTCACCGGATCGGGTTGGTCTGTCATTGTAGGACTACTGGCGGCGCTCGTGTTGTTTAGCTGCACTCATGTGGTGTTGGAATGGGAGCGCGCTGTAGTATTGCGTTTCGGCAAATTCCACCGTGTAGCGGGGCCGGGCCTCGTCTTCATGTGTCCGATCGTTGACTCGGTGACGGCTACGGTGGATATGCGCATGCGCTCGACAGCCTTCAAGGCCGAGCATGTGTTGACGGCCGACTTGGTGCCAGTGGACGTGGACGCTGTGTTGTTCTGGACGGTGTGGGATGCTGAGAAGGCTTGTGCCGAAGTGAAGAACTACGTTCGGTTGGTGTATTGGGTGGCCCAAACCACCTTGCGCGATGTAATGGGAGCCGTGACTATTGCCCAGCTCTCCACCCGTCGCACGCAGATAGACAAGGAGGTGGCCGACATCTTGGAGCAGAAGACCAACGAGTACGGTATCACCGTGCTGTCGGTGGAGATTCGCGATATCGAGGTGCCATCCGATTTGCAAGAGGCCCTGTCGGCTGAGGCTCGCGCCGAACGAGAGAGCAATGCACGCATCATGCTGGCCGAGGTGGAGAAAGAGGTCTCCGAGATGTTCGTGGAAGCTGCCGATACGTATGGCGACCCATCGGCAGCGCTGCAGCTGCGGGCCATGAGCTTTGTGGCTGACTCGGTTAAAGAGAAGGGCGGTCTTGTGGTGGTGCCGAGCGCACTTTCAGAAGCCTTCGATGGTTTGCAGAAAATCGCGAGAGGATAGAAGCTGCGCTGCTTGACGTGTGGGGGTGCCGTAGCTTTCTTTGGCTGTCGAAAATCGGGGCCCTTCTAAAAAAGAATCATAAAAGTCTAAGATAGTTATTCTAAATCATAGAGATTTGTGATACTCTTCCTTCCAGAGAGTAGTATTCGACTCGATAGGAGGAGGAAGTTATGAGGAAACAGGCTCTTATCGCCGTTGCCATTTGTGGCGCCATGGGGCTGTCGCTTGTGGCATGCGTGCCGGATGTCGAGAAAGCTGCGGAGGAGACGGGCGGCGAGCCCATGCTCAACAGTTCCATCCCCACGGCCCCGGCGCAGCGCGGTTCCACCATGCAGGAGGAGTATGCTTTCCATGAGCAGCTGGCGGAGGACTACGCTCCCCGCGTTGTGACGAAGGAGGATGGCCGTCAGGTTCAGCTGACGCCCGATTCTCTTACCTGGCGCTCGACGCGCGATATGCCCAGCGCATACAACATTCTTTATCTGAATGCCGATGAGCGCGGGTGCGAGTCCTGCCACACCAATGGTCTGGCCGATTTGGTGGACAACCATTTGAGCCGTACCCACTACCCGCTCGATTGGGGCCTGGGCACCAAAATTGACGTTAACGATTGCGTGAGCTGTCATCGGGAGCAAGTAGCGACGGCTGGCTCCTTGCGCCCTCTGTCCCAGATTATCCACGGGATTCACGAGCGCGATTCTTTCGACGGGGACTGCATGTCGTGCCATATCGAGTCGCTTGATGGCGAGGGCTTCGAGTTGTGGGAGAACGGCAAGTACGATGCTTTTATGGGTGTGAACAAGATTGAGAACGTGCAGGGCAACTTCACGTTCGACCAGGACACTCTTGCCGGGGAGCCTATCTTCACCTATCCGTCGTTCTCGGGCGATGTGGTGGCGCAAAATCTCACGGCTGCCAACAGCGGTCCTGAACCCTCCGATGAAATGTTCGATACATGGGAGATTTCCATTTCCGGCATGGTGGACAATCCGTTCACGATCACGCTGAAAGATCTCGTCGAGCAAGCTCCGAGCGAGACTTTCATCAGCAAAGGCAGCTGCTGCATTAATTCCGTGGGCGGTGAGTACATCTGCAACGTCGAGGTCACGGGCGTTCCGCTATCCTGGGTTCTCGATAAGGCTGGCGTCCAGGATGGTGCGGTGTCGTTGACGCCGGTTGGTTCTGACGGCTTTTGCACTGACGTGAGCGGCTTTGCCTTCAAGCATTCTCTCGAGGACATTGCCGAAGAGGGAGCGTGGCTTGTCTACGAGATTAACGGAGAGCGTCTGAGCAACGGCACCGGTTTCCCCGTTCGCCTCTGGGCTCCGACCCATTCCATTTCTGCATCTACCCGTTGGCTCACCGAGATGATTGTCACCGACGAGCCGGCAGAGTACGAGGACGGCAGCTTGCGCCGTGCCTACACGCCGGAGCAGGAGGAAGCCTTTGCCGGCGAATTCGTCAACAAGCCTACGGCGGGCATCTGCAACACTTACGAGGGCGAGATCATCAAGGTTGGCGAAGAGTACGTGTTCGAGGGTTATGCCAATGGCGATGACGAGGACATCGTGGCCGTCGAGTTTTCGATGGACAATGGGAAGACGTGGACGCGCTACGAGACCCCCAATACCGAGAAAGACAAGTGGGTGTACTGGCACTTTGGCTTCACTCCTCAGGAGAAGGGCGCCTATGTGCTCTCAGTGCGCGCCGTCTCCGACGGGCTTGGCGCTGCGAATCGCTGGGACAAGCTTATGGTGAACGCGAAGTAGTGGCGGCTGTTTGATAACGTAGATGAGAGTGAGGAGATATTCCATGACTACCTTGAAGAAAACCGCCGCTCTTGGGGCCAGCGCACTGGTGGCACTAGGCGGAGTGGGCGCCACCTTCGTCGCGGCGACGACGGCCTCGGCGCAGCAACCTGACGACGTGACAGCGGTTTCCCATGTCGTGAGCGCTGAGACGGCTATCGTGCGGCCGGCGCAGGTCCAAGGCTCCTTCAGCTTCACCCAGACGGAGGTGGCCACCAACGATGATCTGGGGCGCCTTATTGGAGAGGCGTCGAAGTACCTCTGCAATGCCCAGGCGATGGCGGTCAACGAGGATGCGAGCGCCGACGAATGGATGTTTTCCGTGCGTGGAGCTGTGAAAAATCCCGAGATTATGTCGCTGGCCGAGTTCCGTGATTCCGGGTATGCGAAGACCTTGGTAATGGGATGCAGCTGTATGGGCAACCCGGTGGACGGTCGTGCTTCGGCCAATGCTCAGATAACGGGCATTCCCCTGGTCGATCTGTTGGAAGTGGTCGAGCCTGAAGAGCGGGCCAACACTATCGTGTTCACCTCGGCCGACGGCTATGAAGTGGCGCTTCCCTTGACCTATGTCGTGCAGCGTAACGCCGCCATGGTTTTCGCCGTGAACGATTCCCCGCTTGTGGAGTCAGTTGGCGGTGTAAACCAGCTGTGGCTCGGATCGACGCCGGCGAGCTACTTCGCGCGCGACATCGTGGCCATCGAGGTTCAGGAGCGCCAGACGCCCCCGCCGAGCCCCGCCAGTGAAGAGGCTCGTGCGGAGCTGGCGACCCTTCCCAACATCGGTGTTCTTTATGGCGGTGAGGTGCGGTAAACGATCTTCGGGGCACTCAGCGCTGGGAATGCCCCGCTCGTTAGAGGAGATGAAAGGAGGAGCGATTATGATCGATGGGACCGCACTTACCCGGCGGGGCTTTCTCGCGGGCTGCGCTGCGGCGACGGGAACGCTTGTCATCGGTATTGCCTCGGTAGATGACGCATCGGCGGTCGAGGAGGCTTCCTCGGATGGACGGCGCCAGTATGGGTTTCTGTGCGACATGAATAAGTGTGCCGGATGCAAGAACTGCGTTGATGCCTGTCGCGACGCGAATCATCTTTCCGAGCGTACGGCAGATCGTCGGCGCGTCGAGGTATACATGAACTCACGGAGCAACAACGTATATGTTTCGACCTCTTGCATGCATTGCGCCGACCCCAATTGCCTGCGCGTCTGCCCCGCCGGTGCCATAAAGAAGGGGGACGCGGGTATCGTGTCGGTTGATGTCGACCGGTGCATCGGCTGCAAGTATTGCTTCCAAGCGTGCCCCTATGGTGTTCCCCGATACAACGAGGTGGCCATGGACAAGTGCGACTGCTGTCTGGGGGCCGGCGTGGCTCCGGGGGAGACGCCCCATTGCGTGCAAGCATGCAAATTCGGGGCTCTGCAGTACGGGCCGCTGGACGATCTGCGCGCAGAGGCCGAGAGCTGCGGTGCTCGTCCCGTGCCGGTGGGCGATGCGGGGAATCCGTCCTGTCTGCTTATAGGCGAGAGGGGATAGGGTTATGTTGCAATTGACGTGGAGCTGGCAACCTGCCCTCTATCTCTTCCTGGGAGGCATGGGCGCAGGCGCATTCATCATGGCCGCCGTGTTGTTCCTGATCGATCGAACAAGGCATCGCCTGATTGTGTGCGTATCGATGTGGGCGGGCTTTGCCTGTCTGGCCGTTGGGCTGATGCTCTTGCTCTCCGAGCTCATTACTCCTGTGCGCGGTATGCTCATGTGGCAGAGCTTCAGCAACTTCGCCTCGTGGATGACCTATGGTGCCTGGGGAGCATTCGGCGCTCTGGCGGTGTTCGCCCTCTCGGCTCTTCTGGCCATGCGCCCGGTGGGGAACTGGCTTGCGAAGAAGTGGAAGTGGTTCGGCAAGACGACCACGAAGGCAGACGATGCTGCGAAAGGTGCGACGAAAGCTGTTCCCAATGGCGTGAAGTTGCGGACGGTGCTGGCGGTAATTGGCATCGCCCTGGCTGCCTTTGTGGCGGTGTATACGGGCATGCTGCTCATGACTGCAGGGGGAGTGCCTTTGTGGGACTCGCCGTTGCTGCCGTGCCTGTTTACCGTTTCGGCGCTAGACACCGGTGTCGCGCTCGTGGAGGTTATCGCGGTCTTGCTGACGAAGAGGGATCCGTTGGCCCATCGCGCCGCTATGCTGATGGAGCGTATCGTGATAGTGCTCGTTGTGCTTGAGATGATTGTTCTAGGGGTTTTCCTGGGTGGTTTGCTCGGCGCCGACCCAACTACGCCGTACGCTGCGGCCGGAACCGCTTCGGCGGAGCTGCTGGCCACGGGCGGCTTGTCCACGGTGTTCTGGGGCATGGTGGTGGCCTGCGGGCTGGTGCTGCCGCTCGTGATGGCAGCGCTCGGTCTGGCGCTGCGCAAGCGTGACACCAAGCCGCTCATGGCCCTGGGCGCCATCGGCGCCCTCATTGGCGGCTGCGAGTTGAGGTTTCTCGTTCTGGCCGCCGGCGTGCACGCCGATGTGCTGGCCTCGACAGTGATGGGGCTCATTCTCTAGATCGGTTCATTTCGGAGCTTGCCGCTCTTCTTCCCGGCAAGCCTGTAATCGGTGTCTGGCAGCTGGCTGTAGCTGCCGGACACCTTGGTTGTTGCCAATTTTGGAAGAGAACGGAGTGCGACATTGATGCCGAATTGGGAAAAAGTTCCTCGGGTGCTGCCGCGGACCCTTTGTGCTGTCGCACTTTGCGCCGCAATGGGCCTGGGCGGATGCGCTGTGACGAATTCCTCTGGCGAAGAAGAGCAGGCTCTTTCTGCGCAAGGCCCGAAGGATTCGGGTGCGGTCGAGGATACGGAGGCCTCACCGGCGGCAGCTGCCGACACCGGATATGATGCGAATGCCGATGCGAGTGTCGGCGGCGGGACGGGCGCCACTTGGAAAGACAACGAGGGAGTAGGCATTGGAGTTGTGCCCGACGCGCAGCGCATAAGCGCCGCAGAACTCTCCGAGGTGATCGCGCAAGACGCTTCCCTGCAGGTGATCGACGTTCGGTCTGTGCGCGACTTTGCGGAGGGCTATATTCCTGGGTCGAAGAACATACCGGCGGGCGGCCAATTCGATATACGCATCGATGAGGTTGACGCAGGTTCTCCTGTGGCGATCGTGGCTAGCGAAGATGATGCGATGGGCGCTGCCTGGCAGACGTTGGTGGACGCCGGCCATCGTCCGGAAGATGTCGTGGTGCTGTCGGGCGGAATGACAGCATGGCAGGAAGGCGGTTACGCTCTTATGAAGAAGGACGTTCAGCTCCACTGCTGAGGGCGACGGGAAAGGAGACGTATTATGGAAAGCGCGGCAAACGGGCGCGTCTGCTCTCGTCGCGCCTTCGTAGGCATGGTAGCGACGGGGGCTGCGGCTCTGTGGGCTAGCGGCGCCGTGGGATCGCCGGCGGGTTCGAAGGCCTACGGGGACGAGCGGGCCGCATCCTCAATTCTCCCTGTTGCGGGTTCGGGCGTCAGTGGAAATGCGCGTTCCGGGCGCCGCGCCGTCGCGCCCTACGCGATGCCGGCGATGGCGGGAACGGCCGAGCTTGAGGCGTCCTTGCGCCGGGTGCTCGTGGTGGTGGACTATCAGGTCGACTTCGTTGACGGCGGCGTGTTCGGGCGTATCGAGCCGGCTGTGGCCGTGGAGGAGGCGCTGTACGAGAAGATCCGCGCCCATCAGGAGGCGGGGGACATCGTTATCTATACCATGGATACGCACCCTTCCGATAACTATGCAGACACCCGGGAGGGTCAGGTGAACGAGCCCCATTGCATCCCGGGTACGCCAGGTTGGGAAGTCTATGGCCGCGTGGGGGAGCTGCTGACGCCCGAGCGGGCTCTCATGGTGATGAAGGGCACCTATGGCAGTCGTGATTTGCCAACGATCATAGAGGCCATTCGTCGGCAAGGCGTCTCGCTTGAGTCTATCGAGTTCGCGGGAGTGTCTACGACATGCCGCGTTTTGCACAATGCCATCATCGTCTTCAACGCCTTTCCGGAGCTGCCGATGATCTTCGACGACTCGACTACGGCAAGTTATGAAGACGCGCGCACGGTAGGACAGCTCGATGAGCTGGAGAGCTGGGGTTTTGTGGTGCGGCGAACCAACGAACGATTGAGAGGCGTGAAAGGGGCGCGAACATGAGCGGCCAACTTTCCCGACGTGCCTTTTTTTGGGTGACGGCGGCAGAGGCATCGTTGCTTGCGTTTGGATGCGCAAGGACTGATGGCGTTGTGCCGACTACCGCTGACGGGGAGCCTTTGGAAGAGGTGGCGGCCCTGCCTCCGCTTCCTCCAGCTCAGCCCGATTTGGAGAACCCGTTTCTCATCGATCGGAACATCGCTATGGATACGGTGGACGATTGGCTCGGGCGTCCGGATGCGGTCTATCGGGATATGCGTATGATTCACGATCCGGCAGACTACGAGGCCATAGGCGGCGATTCGGAGCTCTCTATCACCATAGAGGGTTTCCGCATCACGCCCTTTCCCTTCATAGGAACGCTGCAGGCGCTGCCAGTGGCGGGGGCTTATGAGGGAGACTGCCTATTTGACGTGGAGTGGGACGGCGCCGATGTGGCATCTGTCCAGCCGCGCTATGAGGAGTCGATGCAGATCTTGGAGGAGTTGTTTCCGAAAGACAAGGCGATTTTCATCATGTGCGGCGGAGCGGGCTATGCGTTCATGATGCGGCAGCTTCTGAGTTATCTTGGCTGGAATGAGAGCCGTCTGTATAATTTGGGAGGCGCCTGGGATTATGTAGGACGCTATCCGGTGGAGCTCGTTCGCCACGAAGGCGGGGAGACCCGTTACATGCTGTGGCGCGGCGACATCGTGGATTTCGGATTTGAGCATTTAACGCCGCTGCGCTCATTTTGACACTCTTCATCGGCGTGTCGGCGCGGAGGTCGTAGCACGACGAGCAGACAGCAGGAGGGTCTATGATTCCACGAACCTACGGGCAGGTGGGCAAGCCGGTTCGCTTCAAGGGGACGGCCTACGATTTTGGCCACGCGATTTCGGCGATTGAGTTCTCCCTTGATGATGGCGAGCATTGGACGCGCTACGAGACGCCCGACACGAACGATTATCAGAACCTCACTTGGACGTTCGACTATACGCCCGAGAAGGCCGGCTTCTACGTGCTGCGCATTCGCTCGGTGAACGATGCCGGCGATGTGAGCCCCGAAAGCGCTTTTGCCGAGCTCGAGGTTTCCGAATAGTCTCATAGGGGTTGCAAATAGTCTCAAGAAGTCTCATACTAGTGAGACTTCTTGAGACTATTATGAGGAGGCCGATGGTCTGCGTTTCCTGGATTCGCGGGAAATCGTCGGCGACAGTCGACCTACACCAGGTCTCCTCGGATTTCGAAGAGGGTGTGGGCCAGGCGGGCGAAGGCCTGCTCGCCCTCGGCGCAGTCGGGGGCGCTTGTCATGATGACCATGAGGTAGTCCCGCCCGTTGATGGTGACGATTCCGGAGTCGCACACGGCGTCGTCTTCCTGGCCGTCGATCCAGCCGGCTTTGTTGCGCACGGTGATATTGGTGCCGATGGAGGCCACGGTCTTGTCGGCCTCGGCGTCGGCTGCGGCGGTCTCCGTCTCACCCTCGGCAGCTGTGGCGGATTCCGTCTCACCCTCGCTGCCCCCTTCGGCGGCCTCTTCGCTCTCGGTACCTTCGTCACCCTGCTCCTCTTCCACGCCCTCTTCGCCACCTGAGCCTTCTTCGGGCAGGTAGTCGGTGTGCCCGGCGCTCGTGGTGCCCAGAGCGCCGTTACGCAAAAACGATACCTCGGTTTTGGCGAAGGTGTCGGAGAGCCACTGGGCCGCCGATGTGTCTGCCGTGGTAAGGTACTCGTAGATCTTCAGCCACATGAGGGCCGACTGGCGCGCCGTGTAGGTGGGGAAGTAGGTGTCGTTTACCAGCGACGTGTCGACGCCGGCCTCGGCCAGCCAGGCCTCCATGCCCTCGGTGCCATAGGTGCGGCGCAGTTTGCCGTAGGAGGAGTTGTCCGACCACACGATGGTGTTCTCCACCTGGGTCAGCCGCGACGAGCGCGCGTTGTTGATGTCGTTGGGGAACTCCTTGTTCACCACGTAGGCGCAGTAAGGGCCCTTGAAGGAGCTGGCTCCGTAAATAGGCGAATCCAGGTTGCCGGCGATGCCGCGCCCGGTGCCCAGGTCCAAAAGCAGGTAGCTTGCCTCGTAGCCGTTGTTGTCGTAGTAGGAAAGCGCGTTGTTGAGGCTCACGAGCGAGCGATCGGAAAGCACGGGCGCTGAGGGCTGCTCGCCGTTCTCGTCCGCGGTGTTGTCGAGGGCGAAGGCGAAGGGGGCCTTCTGCCCGGCCAAGTTCGTAAGATCGTCGCGGGTAGGGGCGTGCGCCGGCAGCTTCGCGAGCTCCGGCTCGACCGGCTGGGCGAGACTCACCTGGGAGGCGATGTTCTGGGCAATATTCGAGGCGTTCCCGCCTATGGCGTTGGCTCCGGCCACGCCGACGTGCTTGCTGCCGTCTTTGGCGGAAGCGGCGGCGAAGGGGCCGATGTGGAACAGCGCCATGGCGAAGACCACGACGAGAAAGACGACGATGACGCCCATGGCCATGCGGGCAATGTTGAACTGCCCGAGCGCTATGCCCTGGGGCGCAAGGGTGTGCATCTTGGGTGAGAAGGCGTCGACCGCGTGGTTGGCGCGTCCGGAGCGCCCCGCGCCGCTGCGCCCTTGGTTGCTCGAACTGCGCGGGCGTCGCCCGCCGCGATCGTCGAAATCGTTGCGGCGGCCTTCGACGCGCGAAGAGCGGCCGGTGCCGGAGTGGCGACGGTCGGGCGCGGGCTCGCGACGGCGGTCGCGGCTTGAGGGGTATTCGTCGCGCAAGGGATTGTGGCGGGTGCCAGAAGAGCGCGAGTTCGAGCGGGAGGCGGAGCGCGAGCTGGCGGCGGAGCGTCCAGCGAAGCGGCCCGTGGAAAGCGAAAGCCCGCCTTGCGGGCGTCTCGGTTCGTCGTCGTAGGGGCTGCGGTCGGGTCGGGCCATGGGGTTCCTTTGGTGCTGGTATGCTCGAACTGCGGTTAAAGGTAACTCAAATGGTACCAATTCCCAGGGGCTTTGCGAAGACCTTACGAAGACCTTAACACGAATCCCGTAGAGAAAACGCCCGCGGGCGGTTGCGAATCCCGCCATGCCCTGTGGACTTTTGGTTACCGCGCCCCCTCGCAAGTCGCGTGGGGACACGGTTTCCCCTATACTTATGCCTCACGAGTTCGAGTGCCTCGAATGGGTATGGGCGGCGCCAAGTTCCGAACCTGGTCAGGTCCGGGAGGAAGCAGCCATAAGGGACCGCTGACGAGCGCCCATACCTATTCGGGGCACTTTTCGTATCGCGATTTCGAAAGGCTCCCTCATGGGTATCATCGACTTTTTCGTCAATCTGTTGAAAGACCCGCGCGGCTTCATCGCGGGCTGGATTATCGCGCTTGGCCCGGTGTGGGTGTACACGCCGCTGTTTCTCATCGTGTTCGTGGAAACGGGCCTGGTGTTCTTCCCGTTTCTGCCCGGCGATTCGCTGCTGTTCGCGGCCGGCGTGTTCTCCGCCGAGGGCGGCGGCCTGAACCTGTGGGCGACGCTCATCGTGTTCTGGTGCGCTGCCATTTTGGGCAACACCTCGAACTACTGGATCGCGCGTCTGTTCGGCAGCCGCATCATCGACTCGGGCAAGGTGCGTGCGCTCACTCCCGAGCGCATGGCCAAGCTCGACCACTTCTTCGAGCGCTACGGCGGGCTTACCATTATCATCACGCGCTTCATGCCGTTCTTCCGCACCTTCGCACCCTTCATCGCGGGCACGGGCCATATGAACTTCGGGAAGTTCACGCTGTTCAACGCCATCGGCGGCGTTGCCTGGGTGAGCCTGTTTGTGCTGGTGGGCTACTTCTTCGGCGGCGTGCCCTTCGTGCAGGAGCACTTCGAGATTATTGTGCTCGGCATTGTGGCGGTGTCTGTGGCGCCGGCGTTCATCGGCGCCATCAAGGCGGTCACGACCTCGCGCCGGGCCAAGAAGGGTGATC
This sequence comes from Adlercreutzia shanghongiae, assembly GCF_035830635.1. Classification (NCBI taxonomy): domain Bacteria; kingdom Bacillati; phylum Actinomycetota; class Coriobacteriia; order Eggerthellales; family Eggerthellaceae; genus Adlercreutzia; species Adlercreutzia shanghongiae. The sequence continues at coordinate 28,934 of NZ_JAYMFI010000030.1, forward strand.
CGGTCGCCCAGGCCGAGGAGCGCGTGAACGAGGCCGAATACGAGCGCGAGCTCACTGAGGAGAAGGTGATGCGCGCCGAGGCCGAGGCCAAGGCGGAGGCGCGCCGGCGCGTAGCCGACGAGAGCAAGGAGCGCTAGTCCATGGCCGAGGCCCTCTACCGCAAGTACCGCCCGCAGATCTTCGAGGATGTCGTCGGGCAGGAGCATATCGAGCGCACGCTGAAAAACGCCATCGCCCAGGACAAGGTGAGTCACGCCTACCTGTTCACGGGCCCGCGCGGCACGGGCAAGACCACCACGGCCCGTCTGCTCGCAAAGGCGCTTTTGTGCGAGAACGGCCCTACGGCCGAGCCTGACGGCACCTGCGAAGACTGCGAGATGATTGCCGCCGGCGAGCATCCCGATGTGTACGAGCTGGACGCCGCCTCGCGCACCGGCGTGGAAAACGTCCGCGAGGAAATCATCGGCCGCGTCCAGTTCGCGCCCACCCGTGGGCGCTACAAGGTGTACATCATCGACGAGGTGCATATGCTTTCCACGGCCGCCTTCAACGCGTTGCTGAAGACGCTGGAAGAGCCGCCGAGCCATGTGGTGTTCATTCTGGCCACCACCGATCCCCAGAAGGTGCCCGAGACCATCCACTCGCGTTGCCAGCGCTTCGATTTTCGTCGCATCTCCACCGAGGCCATGGTGTCGCGTCTGGGCGCCATCTGCGTGGAAGAGGGCGTGGAATTCGAGGGCGACGCGCTTGACCTTATCGCGCACAGGGCCGAGGGCGGCATGCGCAACGCGCTCACGTCGCTCGAGCAGCTGATCGCCTTCGGCGACGGCGCGGTTACCATGGAAGTGGCCGAGCGCATGCTGGGCGCGGTGGATTCGACCGACTTGGCCGATATCGTGCGGGCCGTGGGCGCGCGCGATGCGGCGGCGTGCTTCCGCTGGGTGGCCGAGTACGTGGAAACCGGTGCCGATATGGCCCAGTTCGTGGGGAACTTGGCCGAGCATATGCGCAACATGTACGTCATGGCCGTAGCTGGTCCCGATGTGGTGCTCGACGTGTCCGAGGCGACGCGGCGCGAGCTGGCTGAGGAGCTGCCGCTGTTTGGCGCCGATCGCTTGTCCCGTCTGCTTGGGGTGCTGGGCGATGTGGCCGGCGAGTTGAAGACTTCCACCAATCCGCGGCTGTCCTTCGAGATCGCCCTGACCCGCATGGTACGGCCCGATGCCGATCTTACCCTGGCCGCCCTGGCTGAGCGGGTGGAAACCCTGGAGCGCCGGCTGGCCGGCGCTGCCGTGGTTGCCCCGACGGCGAGCGCGCCGACGCCCGCGCCGGCGGCGACAGCTGCGACGGTTGCGCCCGCGGCGACGCCCACGACGGCGGTGCCGGCAGCGACAGCGCCTGCTGGGACCGCGGACGCTGCGCCGATGGCGGGAGCCGCTCCGGAGAAGGGCGGACTGAAGCCCGCCGCTACGGGAGGGGCCCCTACGGAAGAGGGTGCTGCGAATGGGGTTGCTACGGATGGGGCCGCCGCGACAGCTTTGGGCTCAAACCACGTAAGGGACGACTTCAGTCGCCCCGCCATCCCGGGCGCCGCAACGCCTTCGGCAAACACCGCGCCCGCAACGATGGCCGCAGCTGCGCCGCAGCCCGCAGCTGCGCCGCAGCCCGCAGCGGCATCCGCGCTCGCATCCGTCCCCGCATCGCAACCCGCCTCTGCGGCGGCGCCCCAAGCGCAACCCGTACAGCCTGCCGCTGCGCCGGTCGGTTCGCTTTCTGCCGAGATGGTCGCGACGCTTTCCAATTTGGCCTCGCTGCAGCGCTTGTGGGCGGGCGTGCTGGCCTCTCTTAAGAAGTCGAAGGCGGCCTACGGCGTGCTGTTCATGAATACCAAGGCGGTGTTCGATGGGGCGACGGGCACCCTGCTCGTCGAGTTCCCCGCCGAGAACGACTTCGCTTTCCGCGCCGTGCAAAAGGCAGAGGTCCAGGCCGAGCTGGCCGCAGCTCTGCGCCAGGAGGCCCACGGCGATATTCCCTTCGAGCTGCGCAAAGCCGGCTCGACGGCGTCAGCTGCCGTTGCGGCGGCACCCGCTGTCGTGGCAGCCGCTGCGCCAGTGACGGCGCAGCCGATTCAACAGCCGCAGTCCCAACCCGTCGCGCAGCCGCAGCCGGCTCCGCAGCCTGTGGTCTCTTCCGAGCCCGCGGCATCGTCGGTGGCGCCCCGGCCCCAGCCCCAGCCCCAGGCTGTCGCGTCCTCCGCAGCGCCCGACGACGATCGGCCTCCTTACGACGACTACGTTCCCTACGATGATGTCGACATCCCCTTCGAGGACCCCTTCGCCTCGCGTGCGCCTCAGCGGCCCCAGGCCGCCTCTGCCCCCGTAGCGCCCGAGGAAGTGCCGCCCTGGGAGGCGGCACCCACGGTAGCGCCTGCGACCTCTGCATCTGCGCAGCCCGCGCCTGCAGCTTCCAACGCGGCGCCTTCCGCAGTCTCGCCAGCCGCCCCCGAGCCTTCCGTCGCTCCTCAAACGAATACGAGCGCTGCCGGCTTGCCCCCCGAGCCCGATGCGGTGTCCGGCCCTTCGCCGAATCCGGTGGAGGAGCCCGACTTGGCCGCCTCGCTCGCCTTCGGATTCGGCGATGGCGTCAGCTTCGAGGAAGTCGTCTAGGCGTCTTGCCCTAGAATACGTTAGCAGCCCCTAAAGACCATTTAAGGAGTTTCCCATGGACATGAAGAAAATGATGAAGCAGGCCCAGAAGATGCAGCGCGATGCCGCTGCGGCTCAGCAAGAGATTGCCGCCATGACCTTCGAGGCCTCTGCCGGCGGCGGTATGGTGAAGGCTACGGCTACGGGCGAAATGGCCATCACCGACATCGTCATCGACCCGGCCGCGGTGGACCCCGAGGACGTGGATATGCTTCAGGACATGGTCGTGGCCGCCGTGAACGAGGCGCTGCGCTCTGCCAGCGAGGCTGCCAACGCCCGCATGAACGCCGTCATGGGCGGCATGAAGATTCCGGGCCTGATGTAGGCCGCGGACTTCGTAGCGAAGCGAGCGATACCTGTGCAAGCGGCACCTTCCATCCAGAAGCTGCTCGACGAGCTCGAGCGCTTGCCGGGCGTGGGGCCGAAATCGGCCCAGCGCATGGCCTACTGGATTCTGAACACCGATACGGCCGAGGCCCTGCGCCTGGCCGATGCCATCCGCGAGGTGAAGGCGGGCGTGCGTTTCTGCGCCCGCTGCTTCAACTACGCCGAGGGCGAACTGTGCGAGATATGCGCGAGCCCCAAGCGCGATGGCTCGGTCATCTGCGTGGTGAGCGAGCCGCGCGACATTCCGCCCATCGAGCGCACGGCCGTCTTCAACGGCGTCTATCACGTGCTCGGGGGCGTGCTTGCGCCCATGGAGGGCGTGGGGCCGGGCGATTTGCGCATCGCCGAGCTTATGGTGCGCCTTGGCCGCGAAGATGTGACCGAGGTGGTGCTCGCCATGAATCCCAACATAGAAGGGGAGACCACGGCGGCGTACCTGGCGCGCCTCATCAAGCCCTTGGGCGTGAAGGTGACGCGTCCTGCCAGCGGCCTGCCCGTCGGCGGCGACCTTGAGTTCGCCGACGAGGTGACCTTGGGCCGCGCCCTGGAAGGTCGCCTGCCGCTGTAAGGCAATAAAGTCGTTACCCGAAGCTCCCTTATTCTGCTGATTGCATTAAGTTGTACTGCGTCTGGCAAAAAATTTCGTTTTGAGGCGCAGTCATTCTAAAAAAGAGCGATTTTGCTTGCTGAAACTAGCGATAATCGCATTTTTCGGGCAATATGAGCAGAATGAAGCGAATTTGTGCGCCTCCAAACGCACTTTTTTGCCACCAGCAGGGAATAAAGCGTTCTTACCATGAATGAAAGGCCGCTTTCGGGCATTCCGAAAGCGGCCTTTGCTTTGCCGTGCGGCGGTTCAGCTGCGAGCTACTTGATGCAGCAGGAAGGCACCTCGTGCTTGACGCGGTCGTGCTCTTCGGCACGCTTGGCGTCGTTGAAGCGATCCAGCGTGCCCACCAGATAGCCAGTGATGCGACGAATGCGGTCGAACTTCACCGGGGCCAGGCCGTAATGGATGCCCACGTCCTCGCCGTCCACATCCAGGGTGAGGGACTCCAGCTGGCCATGGGGGTACTTATCGTGGGCGCGCTTGATGTAGGCCTTGATCTCACCCTCGGACACCGGGGCGTCGTCGGCTTTGGCATAGTTCACGGCCACCTTCACGCCGTCAATCGTCTTGTTCTCCATGGCGAGCTCCTTTTCCGCATTCGAGCTACCGCATGAGGGAAGCAGTAGCCGTATCGATTACCATATCTAGTTAGCGATTTGGAATACTAACACAAGATATTGACCGTTGCGCCCATGTTTCCAAGATGTATGAAAAAACGCGCGAGTGGCATGGGAGCTCTGCGGGAAATGAGTCCAGAGAATGACAAAGGGCCCTGTCCCCTCCAAAAACAGAGCCCTCATCGTTCGAAGCTTGTGGGCTTCGGCGTAAATCGCAGAACATTATAGCAACCCTCACAGAAAATGCAAAACGTCGCCGAAATCTGTTACTTTTGCCCGTGCCCTCTGGTCTTCATGCACTTGGCGCCGAAGGCGCAGATGTCGGTGGCGCCGAAGCCGATGAGCAGCATGGCGAAGCCGCCCTTTATCACCTGGGCCGAGGTAGCGCCGGTGCTGGAGAACCCGGCCGAGCCGTTCATCTGATAGCTATCGAACATCGAGCCGGCCGCATCGGGCGTATAGTAGGCGAGCATGCACAGTCCGAAGACCATAATGATGGCGCCGACGACCATGCCGCAGATAGAGAAGATCTGCGCGGGATCGAGGGGCTTGCGCACATTCCGCACGGCTGCGGCCGTGGCGGCAGCGTGGGGCGAGGCCGTGGCGGTGACGCGGGGCGCGACGGCCTGCTGCGGCGCGCCGTAGGTCGCCTGGTAGGCGGCCTGGTGGGCAGCAGCTTGGGGGGCCGGTTGCTGGGGCGCGGGGGCGCCAGGCTGGCTGGGGTAGGCCGTGCTTACGGCGTGCTGCTCCAGGGCGCGGCCATCGGCGGCGTAGCCCGCGGCCGATGCGGTCGGCGCCGGGGCTGCTGCCCCTGCAGGGGCAGCGCCCTCCAGAGGCACGGGGTTGTTGGTGACGGCCGGCTCGTTCGGGTTCAACGCCTGGGATTGCAGCACCTCGCCGAGCATTTCGCTGTCATCTCCCGCCGAGGCGGTCTCGATATCGCCGGCGGTGCGGGCCGGCTCGCCAAAGGCGAGGGACTCGCGCTCGAGCTCGCGGCCTTCGGGCCCGTGACCGGCTTCGGTACCGGGGGTTTGGCTGGTGTTCTCAGTCATGGGAAAGCTCCTCTCAAAGAAAGGGTTCTTACGTGAATACCGCCATCATAGAGGCGGGCCGCCTCGTAATCGAAGCGGCCCGCTAAGCGTATGGGGAACGTAAAGTTGCCGCCACTGTTTCGGAAACGGTGGCACAGGAGGCGTCCCGCTACCAGCTGAGCAGCTCGTAGCCGTCCTCGGTGATGACCAGCTGCACTTCCCATTGGGCCGTGAGCGACTTGTCGGCGGTGCGCACTGTCCAGCCGTCGGGGTCGGACATGTCGATCTCTTGGGCGCCGGCGTTGATCATGGGCTCGATAGTGAAGCACAGTCCCGGCACCAAGATGGGCCCCGTGCCCGCTTCGGAAACGAAGCTCACGAAGGGATCCTCGTGGAACTCCAGGCCGATGCCGTGGCCGCCGAACTCGCGCACGACCGTATAGCCGTGCTCGCGGGCGTAGGCGTTTACGGCCGCGCCGATGTCTCCCAAATGCCCCCAGGGCTTGATGGCGTCCAGGCCCACTTGCACGGCCTCCTTGGTCACGCGCACCAAATCGGCTGCTTCGGGCGACACCTCGCCGATGCAGAACATGCGGGAGGAATCGGAGAAGAATCCATCTTTGATGGTGGAGCAGTCCACATTCACGATATCGCCCTCCTTGAGCACCTCGTCGGCGGACGGAATGCCGTGGCAGACCACTTCGTTGGTTGACGTGCACACGCTCTTGGGGAACCCCTCGTAGTTCAGCGGAGCGGGAATGGCGTCATGTTCGACGGTGTAGCCATGCACCCACTGGTCGACCTGCTCGGTGGTGGCTCCCGCTGCGATGCGCTCGGCCACGAAATCGAGCGCGCCGATATTCACCGCGGCGCTGCGCTTGATGCCCTCGATTTCGGCCGGGGTCTTCAGCAAATCACGCGGCGGCACTTCCTCGCCAGACTCGGCTAGCTGCTCCAGGCGCTCATCGAAATCAAGATGGCACTTCTTGTATTTCTTGCCGCTGCCGCACCAGCACTCGTCGTTGCGTCCCGGGCTCGTCAGGCCGTCGTACATGAGGTTCGCTCCTTTGTTCTGGGCGCCTGTGGGCGCCGCGTTGGTCTGCGCCTATGGTACTACAAGTTCCCCCGTGCGCCCTGCGCGCGTCGGCTTGTGAAGAAGTCCAACGAATCGGGCCTGACGTTGGACTTCTCCGGGGTTGCGTTTGTCGTTGGTCATGCTATGCTGGGCTTTGCGCTCGGCTCCACCGGGTGTGCGCTGCGTTGGGAAGCTGGTGTGAGGAGGTGAGGTCGTGGCGTCGGTTAATCCGGGAGTTTACAAGCAGGTGCTGAGCGTGCGCCAGGCCTACCCCTTCGATATCGCCTGCCTGCTCATGCGCTTTTACACGGGCATGCTCAACATCGGCGTGGTCACCATGATCACGCTGTCGGGCTATTCGTTCTTCACGGCAGGGCTCGTATCGTCTACTATCGCGCTTTCCACGTTTCTGGTGGGGCCGCGCGTATCCAAGCGCATCGATGAGCGTGGCCAGTGCGCGGTGGTGCCGCAGGCCGCGGCCATGTCCCTTGTCGGCCAGGCGGTGCTCATAGGAACCGTGCTGGCCCAAGCGAGCATTTGGCCGCTGTTCTTGGGTGCTGTGCTCGTCGGATTCTATCCGAGCCCCCACGCTATGGCTCGCACGCGCTGGACATACCTTATCCGTTCGGGAAAGCTTGGCGATCGCGCGCCGGAGCTGCGCACCATGTTCTCTTACGAAAGCGTACTGGACGACATGGCGTTCATCTTCAGCCCCTCGATTTCCATTGCCCTGGCCGCTTCTATCCATCCGGTGGCGGGCATGGTGGCCGGCGGCGTCGCCTTTGCCACAGGGGCGGTCATCCTTTGCGCGGCCCGCTCCACGGCGCCGGAGGTGGGCTGGGTCGATGGCGCTGCGCCGGAAGAAGAAGTCGGGGCGAGCGCCGAGCTTGAAGCGGCGCAGCTAGCTGGCGCCGAGGAGCGCCGAGGCCACATGAGCGTCATACGCATGTCGGTCGTCGTGCAGGTGCTCTTCATTATCTATATGTTCATGGGTGCCTTCCTCGGGCTCATCGATACGGCCACGGTCTCGTTGGCCGAAGATCTGGGCAACCCGGATATCGCCAGTTTCGTGCTGATCATCCAGGGCATCATGTCCATGGTGATGGGCTTTTCCTTCGGCATGGTCCGCCTGCGCGCGCCGCTGCCCAAGCAGCTGGCGGTGGCGGCGGTCGCCTGCGGTCTGGGTTTCGGCACCATGTTTTTCATCGACTCGGCTTTGTCGCTGGCTATCGTGGGACTTATCGGCGCGGCCACCTATGCGCCGCTGCTCATTGTGGCCAACACCGTCTGCGAGCGAGCGGTGCCCCAGCGTCGGCTCACTGAGGCCATCACCTGGCTGAACGCCGGCTTTACCTGCGGATGCGCCGTCGGTCCCTCGCTGGGAGGCGCGGTCATCGACAGCTTGGGGACGTTGGCGTCGTTCAAGGTGGGATCGGTGCTTGCCTTGGGCCTCGCGGTTACCGGGCTGCTCACCTATCGCGTGGTGAAAAAGCACCTGGCCGTTGCCGGGTGCACGGTAGTGGAAGAGCGCAAGCTCGGGCAATCTTAAAATTCCGCTTAATGATTGCGGAATAAGATGACAATTTTCCATCTGATTGGTCGTCAGTAGGGCGTTGGTGTCACAATGGGCCCAGTATGTTGCGAGCCGGAGCGCCTCTGGTTTGCACCGCGTGGCGCGCAAGGTGCAGGCGTCTCGGCTCCGATGAGAAGAGGAGCTTTACCATGGATCAGATGAACTATACCGCCCCGGTGCCGCCCGTTTCCGTGCCCCCGGCTCAGCCGGTTTACGCTACGAGCTGCCTGCGCGCCGCTTGGGACGATGTGCGGGCGACGCCGAACTATGTGGGCCGCCTGCTCGTGCTCGGCCTCATTATGTGCGTGCCCGTTCTGAATTTCGTCGTGGCCGGCTATCTGCTGTTCTGGTCCCGCGAGGTGCCCTTCGGCGGGCGAAGCGCTCTGCCTCAGAAAATAGTCACAGGCAAGAACTTCGAGTTCGGGTTCTATGCTTTTGTCATCTCTTTGGTGGTTGGGCTTGCCGGCGGCGTGGTCGGCGGCATTCTCGGCTGGGTGCCCCTCCTCGGCTGGATAGTGGCCCTTGCCATCTCGCTGGCCACCTACGTGGCTGTGGCCATCATGGAAATGCGCATGATTATGGGCATGAGCTTGGGCGAGGGTTTCAATGTGAAGGACATTTGGGAGAAGGCCAAGCGCAACTGGGGCCAGCTGTTGTTGGCGACGCTGGTGCCCATGGCCATCATCATCGGCGTTACCGTGGTTCTGAGCATCGTCGTCTTTTCTATCATGTTCATCTGCTGCATGGGCGCGGTGCCGGCTATTGCCGCCATGGGCGGCGCGGCCGACCCCTCTCTCGTGCAGATTATGTCCGTGTTCGGCGCCATTGCCGTGCCGGTGCTTCTTTGCTCGCTGGTGCTCTATGTGGTGCTCTCGGTGCTGGAGACGTTCGCCCAGGCCGTCGCCATTCGCGGCGTCGCCCACTGGGTGGCCCGCTACGCCCCTGAGTGGACGACTCTCAGCGTTCCGCGCTATTAAGGTGTGTGACGTTCTGCGACTACACTAATTCTCGGCAAATCAAGACTTCTTTTGTGGCCCGTGGGCGGAAACGAGTGCGTTCCCGCCCACGGGCTGTTCGTTCTGGCCTGGAGGGGCGGAAGCGGGCGCGTTCCCGCCCCCGGAACCTGGCCGTTGAGGGGCGTGGGGCGGAAGCGGGCGCGTTCCCGCCCCCGGAACCTGGCCGTTGAGGGGCGAGGAGCGGAAGCGGGCGCGTTTTCGCCCAGAAGCTACAGGCAGAAGAGGAAGGGCTGGCAGAGCGTGGGGCCGCACAGAAGACAGCAGCAAAGGGAGCTGGGGTCCACGCAGCCGCCGGAGAAGCCGCGGCGCTCGGTTTCCTGCTGATACGTGCGGGCGCGAGCGCCAATGACCGCCTCGGCCTGACGGTAGTCGCCGTTGGTGGGGTCGGCCTTGCGGGCCGCGCGAATCTGGTCCACGGCGGCCACGGCGTTGCCCGCCCCGTAGTTCGCGAGCGCCGCCAGGTAGTACCAGCGGGCCGAGCGCTCTTTCATGGGCAAAGCGGCCAGCACGGAAAGCGCCGCCCTGTAGTTGCCGCCGTCGATGAACAGCACCGCCTGGCGCAGCTCCGCTGAATCGGTGGCCGAAACCTCGGGGCGCGGCACCGACGAGGTCTGCTGCCAATTGTTGAACAAATCTTCCCAGTTGATTTCCACCCACTGGTATTGGTAGCCGCCCGGTCCCGTTCCGCCGCCGGCATAGGGGCTCCCGGCGCCGCCACCGAAGGGGTTGCCTGCACCGGGCGTGCCGTAGCCGGTGTAGCTGGGGTTGTAAGGGGAACGATAGCGCCGCGCGTCTTCGCGGGCGTACTTCTCGGGGTTGGTGATGCGATCGTAGGCCTCGTTGATCTTCTTCAAGCGCTCCTCGGCATCGGGGTCGCCCGGGTTCAGGTCGGGATGGTTCTCCCGAGCCTTCTTGCGGTAGGCCTTCTTCACCTCGTCGGCGGTGGCTGTCCGGGGCACGCCCAGAATCTCGTAGGGGTCTTCAATCACGGGCGTTCCTTAAGACGAGCGATGGGCGGCATCGGGATGGATACTCATCGATTCGAAGCGGTTTTCCATCCACTGGTTGTCGAAGTGGTCGGCGCAAAATTGCTCCAGGGCGTTGTCGGGCGCGGCGCCGGCCAGGCGCGAGTACCAGCAATCCATGGCCACCAGCGTCATGACGCCGTTGAAGATCATGAGCGCCGCGCACAGCGCCGTGATGGAGTAGCGCCAGCGCCAGGGGATGAGGTTCACCGTGTGCAGCAACGCCGGCAGGGCAAGCTTCACCCAGACAACGCCGAGGGCGCCCCACATGCACATGAACATGAAGTTCGTGCGCCCGTTGATGTTGAGGAAGGTGCCCGTGTAGTCCCAGGCGATAGCACCGAAGGCGTATTCCATAAACCAGCTGACGAAGTACTCGAAGGCCCCGCCGATGACGGCGCTCACGATGAACACCACAGGCAGCGGCGCGCTGTGGAAGCGGTTGAGAGCCAGCGTCATGAGCACGGCGCCGAACCCGTAGATAGGGGAGAAGGGCCCCCACAGCAGGCCCGCGCGGTCCTCGTAGTGGCCGAAATCAACTACGAGCACGTGATAGATGGACTCGATGACCACGCCGGCAATAGAGGCGATGACGAAGATCCAGAACAGATTGAAGAAGTCGAGCTCGATGTAGCCGCGCCCGGTTTTGTCGAGGCCGAGCGTGCCCTCCTCGGCTTCCTCGCGGGTTTCCATGAGGCGGAGGCGGCGCTGCAGCTCGCGCTCGTCGGAGAGGGAGGGGTCGACCCACACGTGGGCGACGATGAGGATGAGCGCGCTGGCGCCGAGGAACCACAGGCCCGGGTTCACGCCGAACAGGAGCAAGTCGGCCATGAACGCCACCACGAGCCCAATGGCCACGGCCTCGGCAATGAGACGGGCGCGACGGCGGTTCCCGCGCAGAAGGCGGAAGCCGAGCACGCCGGAAGCCAGGACGCAGAAGCACCCGGCCGAAACGAGCGCAACGTAGAGGATTACAGTGAGCGGGGACTCGTCGGCGTAGGAGCCTTCCACGAACACCGAGCCCGTCTGCATGAGAACGCCCACGACTTCTGGCACGACGGCCACGCCGCCGAGCATGAGCAGGGCGCCAAACACGCGCAGCGCCAGCGGCGTGCGCTCGCTGACCTTGCCGCTCCCGATGCCGGGATCGGGCTGCAAGGGGGTTTGTTGAAGAACCGTCGGATCCATGGGGCTATGGTATCATGACCCCCATCTTCGGACGGCAAGCCCACAACAAGCCCGCAAGCTAACCGCCTGCGCGCCACAGTGCCGCCACAACCGCAGGTCGAAAGGAGCGCCGGTGGAAGCCGAGCAGACAAGCACCATCTCGTGGTACCTGCGCATGTTCTCCTACTTGCTCATCATCTGCGGCCTGGTCGGTTTCGTCGTGGGCGCCGTGGTGATTTATGGGGCCATTGCCGACGGCTTCTCGTCTGCCGGGAGCCTTCCCCTGGGCGACCTTGTTTTGGGCGTTGCCGCCGCAGCGGCCAATGGCATCACGGTGGCAACGGGTCTTTTGGGGCGCTTGGCCGCGCGCAGCCCTCAGCGCGCGGGGGCCCTGCGCAGCCTGGCCCTTGCTGGCGTCGTCGCCTCGGTGCTGGGCTTGGGGCTGTGCTACGCCGCAGGCGGAGAGCTGCCCACCTCGCTTATCTTCAACCTGCTTCTCATGGCCGCCTGCGTGGTCATTGCCGGTAACCTGGCTCAATCGGAGCAGTAGTTCCCCTGCGGCCTAGCCGACAACGGGTCAAATACAGTACAATGCGAGGTTAGGGTCGCATTGTGCCGACCGCACTATCTCAGGAGGAAACATGACTGAACTCGATTCGCAGAACAGCGTCTCTCCGGCCGAGTCCGCTGTCGACGAGGGCCTCTCGCCCCGCGCCGCCGCTGAGGCCAAGAAAGCCGCCGCCGCCAAGGCCGCCGCCGCTGCGTTCATCCAGAGCGCCGAGGACGAGTACGGCACCGTTGAGGCTGCGCAGCCCCGTGATGTGAAGAAGGGCCACCGCACGGCCATTATCATCGGGCTCGTCATCTGCGTGCTCGTGGCCGCCGCCGGGCTTGCCTACCTGTTCACCTCCGGGTTCTTCAACGATGAGCCCGTCGCCGAGGAAACCCAGCGCGTGCCGCTGTCCGATGCCCGCGTGCTGGCCGCCTTCGACGAGGTGACTATGGACGCGCCGGATATAACCCAGTACGCCTACGTGTCCCAAGATGCCCTCATTGGCCCGAAGTTCAGCGATATCGTTTTGAACGAGCCTACGAACCTGGGCGCGCCGGGCAACCAGATCGTCACCTGCGAGGCGACGGCTACGGCCACGTTCAAGAACAAGGGCATCGAGATCAACGTGCCCGTAACCCTGCCCTTCGAATACTCCGATGCCGGCGAGACCTGGGTTCCCGGCGAGCTGACGCGCGGCGAGGCCACGGCTACTCCACTGGCCAGCGCAAACGCCAGCGATATTCTGGCCAACTTGAACGACATTCTGGCCGCCAACGACCCCACCTACGGCGAGGCCATGGCCGATGCCTCTATCGTGAAGACCACATCGGACCTCACCATCGACGGCGGCCCTATCACGGCGGCGCTTTCCAAGACGGTGGAATCCGAGGCCGATGGCGTGACGACCAGCGAGCTGCGCACCTCCACGGTGACGCTGAACGTGGCATGGTCGAACACCGAGGGCTGGATTGTCTCGGTGGCTGATGCCGGCCAGATCGAGGAGCAGACCAATCAGATTCCCGCCGCTGGCTCCAGTTCCGACACTCCCGCCAGCGTGGACCCGGCCAATGCCGATCCTGAGAACCTCGGTACGGTGAAGTACGGCGACACGGTCACCTTGGCCGGCACGCTGCAGGCCGTGGAAGGCGCAGCCGACCTTTCGGCTGGCAACAATTACACCAACAACGGCGCCACGGAAAACGCCAACGGCAGCGTGCAGCTGGTGCTGAAGCTCAACCGTCCGGTGGACATGAGCCTGAACGGCACCCAGTACCGCCTTACCACCATCGCTGTTGCCACCTCGGGCCTCGACGACAATGGAAAGAGCCTCATCGGCCGCAAAGCCGACGTGAAGGGCCCGCTGGAGGAGTCCTTTGCCACGAGCTGGTCGCCGGCTGGCATCAAGGCCCTCGAGATTCACGTGGAGTAGCCCGGCAGCGGTTGCCCCCTTTAAACTGTGCATGCGGCGCCCCTTGGACGGAGGTTCAAGGGGCGCTGTGCTATGATGGCAGGCACTGCATTTTTTGCGCTGACCCCTGCGGTTCGCGCCCTTATGAGCTGAGGAGGTATGCGTGCTCCAAGCAACAGATTGGGCCGATGTGAAGGTGGTGGGCATTCCGCGCGCTTTGCTGTTCTACCGGTTCGGCGTGCTGTGGACCACTTTCTTCGAGAGCATTGGTCGTACCGTGGTAGTGAGCGACCCAACGGACAAGGCCATCGCCGATGAGGGCGACCATCTCTCGGTAGACGAGTGCTGCCTGGCCTCGAAGGTGTTCGTGGGCCATGTGGAAAGCCTCGTGGGGCGCTGCGACGCGGTTTTCGTGCCCTGCTATCCCACGGGCGAGCCGCGCACCGGCTTTTGCACGAAGTTCCAGTCCGCTACCGACATGGTGCGCAACACGTTTCGCGATCAGAAGCTGCGCGTTATATCCTGCGAGGTGAGCAGCGCCCGCAAGATGAAGGACGTGCGTCGCGCCTTCGAGGAGATGGCCTTGCGCATGGGCGTGAGCCTGAAGGACGCTCGCGCAGCCTTCAAGGCCGCCTGGGATGCCCAGCGCGCCCACGACGAGGCTCAGGCCGATGCTCAAGATCGCACCCTGCGCCGCGTCGACGAGCAGCGCAAGGTTGCCAGGGCCGCTGTGGCGGCGGGCGAGGATGTGGCGTTTCCTCTGGGCATTCTCGTGGTGGCGCACCCCTACATTACCCACGACCCCTATCTCTCCAGTGCGGTTATCGACTCTCTTACCGACATGGGCGCCACGGTAATCTACGCTGACGCCATGGATCACGAGCGCTCTTACAAGAAGAGCTTCGATTTCTCCGGCACTATGCCCTGGCTCATCAACCGCGAGCTCATCGGCGCCATCCTTCTGGCCCAAGACCGCATCGACGGCATCGTGCTCATCAGCGCGTTTCCCTGCGGCCCCGATTCCATGACCGACGACGCCATCATGCGCTGCATTCAGGGCACGCCCATTCTGAACCTCATGATTGACGCGCAGTCGGGCACCGCCGGCGTGGAGACCCGCGTGGAAAGCTTTGTGGACATCCTGCGCTTCCAGCAGAAGGGAGGCTACGTTCATGGCTAAGCCCCAGGCTCTTATCGAACAGGTGCGCTCGTCGGTGGCCGTAGAATTCGAGCGCCGCCACGCACCCACGCTCATCGCCGACCGCAAGGCGGCCAAGGCGGCCCGCCACAAGGCCAAGCACCACAAGTACACCAAGGCGGCCTTCTTCCGCTACTGCTACTACGACCCGGCGTTCAAGTTCTTCTGCGAGCAGGTGCTCGATGTGGATTACCTGCCGCTGCCCGAGGCCACCCGCGCCTACGGCGAGGTGGGCGTGCAGAACTCGAGCGATTACGTGTGCACCCCCTTCAAGCACATCCTGGGCGACTTCGCCGAAGCGCTCGATCTGGGCGCCGACATTCTCATCCAATTCGGCGGCCCGTGTCGTCTGGGCTACTACGGCGAGCTGCAGGAGTCTATTCTGCGCGATATGGGCTACGACTTCATCATGCTGAACTTCGCCCATGGCATCGAGAAGGGGTATCTCGGCTGGGCCAAGGAAGTGCTGAAGACGGTGAACCCGAACATCGATGTGCCTCACGGCGTGGTGAAGCTGAAGGCCGTGGCGAAGATGATCGAGCATTTGGACACCCTGCGCGACTACTACCTGGCCAATGCCGGTTTCGAGGTGGAGCGCGGGGCCTTCGACGCCGCCTGGGTGTCGACTATGGACGCCATGCGCACCTGTCTGGACGAGCGCGATATCAACCAGGTCTATCGCGAGGCCATGGCCGCCTTCCGCGCCATTCCGCTGGACAAGCCCGCCGACCCTATTCGCATCGGCGTCGTGGGCGAGATGTTCACGGCCATCGACAGTCGCAGCAATCTGGATTTGGACCAGAAGCTCATCCGCATGGGCGTGGAAGTACATCGCATGCTGAACTTCACGAATCGCTACTTGCGTTATAACGAGCCGAATTTACGCGTGGGCGCCAAGGACTACCTCACCTACGACATGGGTCCCACGTCCACCCTCACCATTGCGGCGGCGAAGAAGTACGCTGCCGAGGGCTTCGACGGCGTCATTCACGCGAAGTCGGCCGGCTGCACGCCGGAGATCGACTGCATCCCGGTGCTGCAGAAGGTGAGCGAGGACTACCGCATGCCCATCCTGTACCTCACCTACGATTCCCAGACCTCGGACACGGGCCTGGACACGC
Source organism: Adlercreutzia shanghongiae (assembly GCF_035830635.1). Taxonomy (NCBI): domain Bacteria; kingdom Bacillati; phylum Actinomycetota; class Coriobacteriia; order Eggerthellales; family Eggerthellaceae; genus Adlercreutzia; species Adlercreutzia shanghongiae. The sequence goes on from NZ_JAYMFI010000030.1 coordinate 44,420, forward strand.
GCCTCGAGGCGTTCTACGACATGCTTGCCATGAAGAAGGAGAAGAACAAATGACGAAGGCTTATCTCGGTATCGACATCGGATCCATTTCCACCAAGGGCGTGATCATCGACGAGAATCGCACCATCATCGCTCGTTCCTATTTGTGGACCGAGGGTAATCCCACCGAGGCGTCGAAGAACGTCGTGCGCGAGCTGGAAAGCCAGGTGGAAGGCCAAGACGTGCGGATTGTCGGCGCCGGCACCACGGGCAGCGCGCGCCGTTTGGTGGGCGCCATGCTGGGGGCGTCGGTTATCAAGAACGAGATTACGGCTCATGCGGTGGGCACCACCCATCTGCACCCGGACGTGCGCACCATTTTGGAGATTGGCGGTCAGGACTCGAAGATCATCTGCGTGTCCGATGGCATTGCCGTGGACTACGCCATGAACACGCTGTGCGCTGCGGGCACCGGCTCGTTCCTGTCGTCCCAGGCCCATCGCTTGGGCGTTGAGGTGGAAGAGTTCGGGGAAGTGGCCCTCACCTCGAAGAAGCCGGCGAATATCGCCGCTCGTTGCACGGTATTCGCCGAGAGCGATCTGGTGCACAAGATTCAGGTGGGCTATGCTCGCGAGGATATCATCGCGGGTTTGTGCAATGCTGTGGCGTCAAACTATCTGAACAACGTGGGCAAGGGCAAGAAGATCGCCGCACCCGTGGTGTTCCAGGGCGGCGTATCCAAGAATGCCGGCGTGGTGCATGCCTTCGAAGAGCAGCTGGGCATGCCCGTGGCGGTGGATCCGGACGGGCACCTCATGGGCGCCTACGGTGTGGCACTGCTTGCTGCCGATGCGGGTCCCATTGTGCAGGCGGAATCGGGCCCCTTCGTCAGCGGCACCTTCGACTTCGAGGCCATGCTCGACTTCGATTTCAAGACGCGCGAGATCGAGTGCCAGAAGTGCGCCAACCACTGCGAGGTCATCTGCGTCTACCGCGACAAAGATATCATCGACAGCTGGGGCAACCGCTGCGACCGCGGTGCGGTGAAGACGACGGCGTAGCGGGTGCGTCCGCGCGGGAGGGCGGCGGGGTCGTCGGCCGAGCCCCCGCTACGCTATTCGCCCTTCGGGCTCAGGCGCTTCGCTCCTTCATGCATTTACTGGGGTGGTCTTCGACCACCCTCTTTTTTGGTGTTCAGAGGTCTCGGCCGACGACCCCGCCGCCCTCCCGCGCTGTATTGACGGGGTTGAGGCGTGCCGCTGCGACTCAGTTGGGCGCAGAGAGCGTACGGATCGGCGGGGAGTGGGACCTCGCGATGGAAATTGGGCAAAAAAGGCCGATTTGGACAGGGAAACGCTCGACTCGTGTTCCCTTCGACAGCAAAATGCCTGGTCACAGCATCCGCCTTCGTTGCGTTTGGCGAATTGAGTGTCCATAACGGAGGAAATTGACCAGTTTGTTCCTCCGCCTGCCAAAAAACAGGGGTTTGGACAAAGCTGTCTCTGATAGCATTCGAGCATTCGACTTTTTCACGGATGCGATACGAGAGCGAGGCTGATGCGGTATGGCGTTGGGCGTTGGAAGAAAAGAACTGGTGATGGTGGGCGTACTACTGACAGGTACGCTGTTGGCGGTGCTGAACCTGACGATGTTGTCGCCGGCGCTGCCGGCGATCATGGCGGACTTGGGCGTGGACGCCACCACGGCACAGTGGCTCACGTCGGTGTACGCCCTGGTAGAGGCCGTGATCATTCCGCTTTCGGCCTATTTGGTGGGGCGGTTCACCACCCGGCAGCTCTTCGTCACGTCCCTGTCGGTGTTCACTGTGGGTAGCTTTCTTGCGGCCATCGCGCCGAACTTCTGGGCGCTGCTGCTCGGCCGCATCCTGCAGGCGGCCTGCACGGGCGCGGTCATGCCCATGGTGTTCACGGTGATTCTGCTCGTGTTCCCGCGAGAGAAGCGCGGCACGGCCATGGGCGTTATCGGACTCATCATCGGCTTCGCGCCGGCTGTGGGCCCGTCGCTTTCCGGTCTGCTCGTTGACTCGGTGGGTTGGCGGGCGCTCTTCGCCATCGTGACGACGCTGGGCGTGGTGGTCGTGGTGCTGGCGTTCTTCCTGCTGCGCAACTACGGCAACTTTGCTCGCACCACTTTCGACAAGCTGTCGGTGGCGCTTTCCACAGTGGGTCTTGTGTGCCTGCTGTACGGGCTTTCCACCTTTGCGTCGACGAGCAACATGGCTCTCACTCTGGCGCTCATTGCAGTGGGCATCGTGCTGGTGGCGCTGTACGTCCGTCGCCAACTGAAGCTGCCCGAGCCCATGCTTAACGTGCGTATTCTAAAGACGCGCCCCTATGCGACGGCGGCCTGCGTCATCATCATCGTGCAGGCGTCGCTTCTGGGTACCGAGGTCATCACGCCGCTCTACATTCAGGGCACGCTCGGCTTCACAGCCACCATGTCCGGTGTGGCCATGTTGCCCGGCGCGGTTATCGGTGCGTTCACGGGACTGCTGTCCGGCCGCTTGTTCGACCGCTTCGGCGTGCGCAAGGTGGCGGTGCCTGGTGTTATCGTGGCGGCGCTGGGCGCATCGGGGCTTGCGCGGCTGGGCATTGATGCGAACTTCATCACCGTGGTGCTCACCTATACGACGCTCGTCATCGGTCTGCAGTTCACGATGACGCCGCTGAACACCTGGGGTGTGAACTCGCTGGACAACCGCGTTATCCAGCATGCCCAGGGGCTTTCCAACACTATGAACCAGGTGGCGGGATCGTTCGGCACGGCGGTGCTTGTGTCGGTATCGGCCCTCTCGCCTATGGTGGCACCCGAGGCTCCTGCCTTCGAGCAGGCCTACCTGGGCGAGCATATGGCCTACATGACCACCTTTGCCCTTATGTGCGTGGCGGCGCTCGTCATCATCTTCCTCGTCCGCGATCGCAAGGGGGTCGCGGCCGCGGGGGCCGAGGCCGCTGGTGGCGAGCCTGTAGATTACAGTGCCGGCATTTCCGGCGTGACCGTTGACGGCACCGCCGACGAGGGCTTCGACGAGAACCGCGTCTACCGCGCGGTGGACGTCATGAACCGCGAGCCGGTGTGCGCCCGCGACACCGATACCATGGCCGCCGTCATTCGCCTGATGGATGCCGGTCAGACCAGCGGCGTGCCCGTGGTGAACGGGGCTGGCGACTTGGTGGGCTTCGTGTCCGACGGCGATGTGGCGGCGTATCTGGGTCGTGCGGAAATCTCGCTCACCGACGCCATGCTGAACACCTACCGCTACGTCGATGACGAGGCGGAAATGACACGCCTGCGCGAGCTGGCGGCCCTGAATGTCATGAACGTGGCTACCAAGCGCGTGATCTCGGTGGCCTGGGATACGCCGGTCGACGAGGTGTGCCAGCTGTTCGCCACCAAGCGCATCAAGAAGGTGCCGGTGGTCCGCGACGGCAAGCTCGTGGGCGCCCTCTCGCGCCGCAACATCATCCGCTCCCTCGCCGAGGGCATCGAGCTGCTGGAAAAATAGCGCAGTAAAGCCCCAACGTTTTCGGTGCAAAGCCCGCAACGTACGTTCGTTGCGGGCTTTTTTCATTGGGAGAGCCAAAGGCGCCCGCGTGTCGTTTCTCAGGGTGGTTATCATCTTTAACCAAGCGATTGAACTGGCATTTCTTGAGCTAATCACCCATGGTTGGTGAGGGGGTGACCCGTGCTCTTTTCACCAATCCCACGGCTCTAATTCATCAATTGCGGGCGTTTCGCGACGCTCCGCGCGCTCGTACAGTGCTCTTATCGCAAGACGAGCGAGGAGAGAGCCTGATGGAAACGGAACTGCTGAACGAAACCGCCTCCCACAACGAGATTGCTGAGGTCGACCAGACGCAAGAAGAAGCCGCGCCAGTCTACGAAGACGTGCGCAAGGCGCTGCTGGCCAACCGCGCTAACACCCTGGCATTGCTCGCCTGTCTGCGCGAGACCCTCGAAGAGCGTCCGTTCCGCGAGGCTGAGGCGGCCGTTGCCGATTCCGAGGCCATGGGCCTTACAATGCAGGGCCCCCATGCCCTCTACGGCATTCTTATAAAGTGCGGCGCCGTGGAATCTATCGAAGTGCCCGAAGAGGCGGCTGCCTGTTCTGCCGACGATGCAACGGGGCTCGCCATCCCGGCCGAGGACGCCGATTCGACTGAGCTTCCCGACCAGCCCGTGGACTATCTGCTGCACACTACCGACCTCGGCCGCAGCGCGTTGGACGAATTCGAGCCCACCAAGCGCTTCGCCGAGCTGATTGCCGGCGAGCCCGTGCTGTATCGCAGCGCCTACGACGCCGTGCTGGCCCTGTGCGAGAAGGGTGCTTCCAAAAGCGCCATCGAGACGGCCCTCGCCGATCACGAGGCCCTGTTTAATCCCAAGCAAATCTATCCCGGATATTTCATCTCCAAGCTGGAGACCGTAGACGGTATCTCATGGAACGGTGTGTGGCGAACCACCGAAGCAGGCCGGCGCATGCGCGCACTGCTGGCCTAGCGCGCAGGTTTGCTTGCTGTTCCAGGGACATACAAGCTAATCGAGAGGAAAGAAGGAGAAGGCTTATGAGTCGAGCCACTATGACGCGTCGAGGATTCCTGAAATCCACGGCGGCCATGGGAGCGGTGACGGCGCTGGGCATCAGTGCGGCTGACAGCCTCACGGCGGTCGATCCGGCCCATGCCGATGAGGCGTCCGATGTGAAAATCGTCAAGACGTCGTGCCGTGCCTGCATTGCCAGCTGCGCGGTGCTGGCCCACGTACGCGACGGCCGCGTCGTGAAGATCGAGGGCAACCCGGAAAGCCCTATGTCTCAGGGCGGCGTATGCGCCAAGGGCCTGGCGGGCATTCAGGCGCTGTATCATCCGAACCGTAACAAGTACCCCATGCGCCGCGTAGGCGAGCGCGGCACCAACCAGTGGGAGCGCATCTCCTGGGAAGAGGCGCTCACCGAGGTGGCGACCAAGATCAACGAGGTGTCCGACAAGTACGGCTCCGAGGCCATCTCCGTTTCTACGGGCGGTGGCGGCAACCCGCACTTCTCGAACGTGAAGCGCTTCGGCGAGGCCATCAACACCCCCAACGTGTGGGAGCCGGGCTGCTCGCAGTGCTATCTTCCCCGTATGGGCGCCTCTCTTCTGGCCTACGGCGCCGGCAAGCCCAACAACCTGTCGTTCTCCGACTCCAACGGCTGGGACTACTACTACACCGACAGCCCGGTGACCTCGCTCGTGCTGTGGGGAACCGATCCGTCGAACTCTTCGGTGGCCACCGGCGGTCGTGCCCTGGCCGAGCTGCGCAACCGTCCCGAGGGCCTGCGCACCGTGGTCATCGACCCTCGCTACACTCTGGACGCCGCCAAGGCCGAGGTGTGGCTGCCCATCCGGCCCGGTACCGACGCGGCCCTGCTGCTCACCTGGACGAAGTGGATTCTCGACAATGAGAAGTTCGACGAGGAGTTCTGCCGTACCTGGACGAACATGCCCTATCTCATCAACCCCGAGACGCGCCTTACTCTGAAGGCGACCGAGGCTGGCCTTCCCGGCACCGACGCCGACTACGTCGTGTGGGATCCGGAGAAGAACGCCCCGGTGGTCGTGGAGTTCCCCATGAACGAGGGGCTCTCACCCGCGCTGTTCGGCACCTACGAGGTCAACGGCATGCAGTGCTCCACGGGCGGCCAGCTCCTGAAGGAATCCTGCGAGGAGTGGACCCTCGAGAAGGGCGCCGAGGTTTGCTGGCTCGATCCCGTGCAGATCGAGCGCGCTCTGGAGATTTACACCGACCCCAACGGCCAGTCCGGCATCATGCAGGGCGTGTGCATCGACCAGTACGTGCAGTCCCAGCAGTGCGCTCTGGGCGCTTTGAACCTCGAGTTCCTCATGGGCAACGTGGAGAAGCCCGGCACCATGCTGCAGAAGTTCGCCCCGGCCCCCTGCAAGGACCAGCTGGGCAACACGCCGCGCCTGCTCTCCAAGGAAAAGGTCATGAAGCGCTGCGGCACCATCGAGCACAAGGGCATTCTGTGCTGGGACATGGCGCACATCCCTTCAGTGTTCCAGGCCATGAAGGACGGCGACCCCTATCAGATTCACATGTGGATCGAGCGCTCCGGCAACAAGCACGTGGTGCTCGGCAACTCGTCCTGTCTCGATGAGATCGTGCCGAACCTCGACTACGTGGTGCAGTGCTTCATGTACCCGACCGCGTTCTCGGTGCTCTGCGCCGACCTGCTTCTGCCCACCACCGAGTGGCTCGAGACGAACCTTACCATCCCGCAGCTGAACACCATCGTCATGCGCCAGGCGGTCACCCACCTGTTCGAGACCGTGGAAGAGGGCATCATCTGGACCCAGATCGTTCAGAAGTGCGCCGAGCTGGGCAACGAGCACTGCCCCAAGGCCTTCGACGAAGAGGCCTGCATGACCACCCCGTTCTACAAGAACGAGTACGAGAAGCAGCTGCAGCACCTGAACAAGCTGGAGATGAGCTGGGACGAGGCCTGCGAGAAGGGCGTTATCGAGTGGGCCACGCCTGAGGAGTACCGCACCTATCAGACCTACCTGGCGGATGACGAGGAGAACCCCGGCAAGCCCAAGGGCTTCGGCACCCCCTCCAAGAAGCTGGAAGTGTACTGCGAGTCCAATATCATCCTGGGCCGCACGGGCGCTCCCTGGTCCCAGTGCGCCGAGGAGAAGCCGCTCGTGCTTCCGCCGGCCAGCGCCGACTACGAGCCGTTGTGCTACTACGTGGAGCCGGCCGAGTCGCCCCTGACCGATACCGAGTATCCGCTCGTGCTCACCGAGGGCCGTCTGCCCATGTATCACCACGGCACCCTGCGCAACATCCCCTACCTGCGCGAGATCTACCCCGTGCCCGAGATGTGGATCCATCCCGAGGACGCCGAGAAGTACGGCATCGCCGACGGCCAGTGGGTGAACATCGAGAGCCGCCGCGGCAAGACCCACGGCAAGGCCCGCGTCACTACCGCCATCGCCAAGGGCGTTGTGTACCAGGAGCGCTTCTGGGCCCCCGAGCTTTTGGATTCCGATGATCCGGCCCAGGCCTACAAGGTGATGAATATCAACGTGCTCACCAAGAACGACCCGCCCTACAACCCCGAGTACGGCACCTACACCCTGCGCGGCTTCCAGGTGAAGGTAAGCCCCAGCGACGACGAGATCCTGAAGAGCGTGTGGATCGAGCCCGAGCAGTTCCAGCCCTGGATGCCCGCTCCCAGCGAGAAGACCGAGGATGTGTTTGACTATGGCGCGTAATTGCATTGTTGTGAACCTGGACCGCTGCACCGGATGCTTCGGGTGCGAAGTGGCTTGCAAGATGGAAAACGGCGTGGCCTTGGGCGAGCGCTGGTCGAAGGTGTTCACCGTGGGCCCGGTGGGGGAGTACCCCGACATGACCCGCTACGCGCTGCCCACCATGTGCCAGCAGTGCGAGAACGCCCCCTGTGTCTCGGTGTGCCCTACCGGTGCCAGCTATCGCGACGAGAACGGCGTTGTGCTGGTGGACAAGGAGAAGTGCATCGGCTGCAAGTACTGCATGATGGCCTGCCCCTACGGCGTACGCTCGTGGAATGTGGCCGAGAAGTGCGCCGAGAAATGCACGCTGTGCGGACACCTCACCTCCCAGGGAAAGCTTCCCGCCTGCGTGAAGAGCTGCGCGGCCGGCGCCCGCTTCTACGGTGATTTGGACGACCCCAATTCCGATGCGTCCAAAGAGCTGGCCAAGTACGCCGAGGGAGACATCCACACGCTGCAGGACGTGGGCAATGCGCCGGCGACCCGCTACATCATGACCAGCATGATCGGCCAGTGGCAGGATCGCGTCACGCCGACCGACCATCCGCACACCGCCGCCTATCCGGTGGCCGAGTAAGGAGCCCCCATGGAAATTCAATGGTCCCTTGTTTTGTTCACCGCTCTGTCCGGGGCGGGGGCGTGGCTTGTCGCCTGCGCCGGTCTCGATGCCTTTAAGGGCCTGGCCAAAAAGACGGTTGTGCCGGCGGTCATCGTGGGCATCGTCCTCATCGTCGTGGGCGGCATCGCCTCGGCGACCCATCTGTCCCACGTCGACCGCATCATGGCCGTGCTGGCTCACCCGGCGCCGGGCATCTTCCTGGAGGCGCTGCTCCTCGGCATCGATGTGGTAGTGGCCGCCGTATTCCTCGTGCTGTACAAGCGCAACGCCTCGGAGGGCGTGCTCAAGGGCTTGGGCATTGCCGCTGTGGCCATGGCCGCCATCTTCAGCTACGCCTGCGGCTCCTCCTACATGATGTCCTCGCAGCTGGCTTGGAACACCATTGCGCTGCCGCTGGGTTATCTCGGCACGGCGCTCGCTGCGGGCACGGCCCTGTGGTACCTGCTGTGCGCTGTGCTCAAGGAGGAGGCCGCTGCCTTGTCCTTCGCGGCCACCGAGACGCTTGTCGGTGCCGCTGTAGCTCTGGTGACCTCTCTTGCCTACGGCCTTATGGCCGGCATCGTGGGCGGTGATTCCGCAATCCTGTTCTGGGTCGGAGTCGTCATCTGCGGGGGCGTGGTGCCCCTGGCCTGCGGCGTCGTCGGCATGAAGAAGACCGATGGGGCGCTTTCCCTGGCCATCGTGGCTGTGGTCGGCGCGTTCATCGGGTCGGTCGCCTATCGCGTGCTCATGTGGACCGCGTCCATCGCTTTGATGTCGCTGTTCGGTGTGAGCATCTAGTTTCACCGTTTTCCGCCGCCCGGCTTCCCCTTCCGGCCGGGCGGCCCCTCTTCAAGGAGTTGTCTTATGGATCAGACCAACCGTATCGCCCTCACTGGGGCCGAGGCGCAGGAGATGCGCGAGGCCAACGAGGTCCGGGCCGCCTTCTGCCGGTTTCTTGCCAGCCTGTATCTGTACGAGCTCACTGACGAGCAGATCGAGGCCTTCGCCCATATCGATGTCGCTGGCGACGGCACGGCCATCGACGAGGGGCTGAGCACGATTAAGGAATACCTCCGCCATCGCCATGGCGGCACCCGCCAGGAGCTGGCCGTCGATTACGCCCGCGTGTTTCTCGGCGCCGGCAGCTACGACCGCATTCTGGCGCCGCCCTACGAGTCGGTGTTTACCAGCGAAGAGCGCATCCTCATGCAGGATGCCCGCGATGGCGCGGTGACCTACTACCGTCGTGCCGGTCTCGATTTGCCCGCCGACAACACAACCCCCGAAGACCACCTCGGTTTCGAGCTGCAATTCGTCGCCGCGCTGGCCGAGCGCGCAAACGAGGCCCTTGATGGGGGCGATAAGGCAGTCCTCGCCGAGACGATGGCCCTGGCGCGCAGCTTCTTCGCCCGTCATCAGCAGAACTGGCTTTCTGCCCTGTGCGATGCGGTGGACGAGTTCGCCGAGACAGATTTCTATCGCGGAGTTGCGCGCATGACCCGCGGTTACGTGGAATCCGAGGCGGCGTTCTTCGACGAGGTGGCCCCGGTGCTTTCCTTGGGCGATGAGGTGGCCGAGATTCGTCCTGCCTGGGATGTTGACGATACGGGCACTCTGGCAGCAGAAGGCGCGGTGGCGTAATGGCCGCGCTGACGCGCCGCGGCTTTGTCGGCTTGGCTGCCATTTGCGCGGTAGGCGTGGGCGTGGGCGGGGCCGGAGTGGCTTTCGCCGGAGAGACCGAGCTCCTGCGTCCTCCGGGCGGCCAAGACGAGCGCGCCCTTGCCGCCGCGTGCCTCAAATGCGATCGTTGTCGCAGCGCGTGCCCCACCGGCGCGGTGGCTCTCGCCTCGGTGGGCGATGGCTTTCTGCGGGCACGCACCCCGGTGCTCGATTTTCACAAGGGCTACTGCGATTTCTGCGACAAGTGCATCGAGGTGTGCCCTACCGGCGCCCTGCGGCCCTTCGATGAATCGATTGAGAAGCTGGGCGTGGCGGTGGTGCAGAAGGACCGCTGCCTGTCCTATTTCCAGGGATGCACCGTGTGCGAGGACTCCTGCGCCTTCGAGGCGCTGACCTTTGTCGACGGCCATCCGGTGGTAGATGCCGAGCTGTGCAACGGCTGCGGCCAGTGCGAGTTCGAGTGTACGGCGCTGGTGTACGGCACCTTTGCTGGCGGCACGCGACGGGGCATCGTAGTGGTGCCTCCGAAGACCGCTGAGCGCCTCGGGAGCACGGTGGTTGAAGACGGCAGCGAGATGGGGGTATAGCCCATGAAGTTGAAGACGAAGCGAACCCTGGCTGCCGTTGGCGTGCTGGGTCTGGTCGGCGTCGGGCTGGCCGTGCATACGGGTACCGGCACGCCCTCGGCGTGGGGCATCGGCGATATCGCTGCCATCTGTCCGCTGGGCGGCATCGAGGCGGCCATCGCCTCGCGCACCATTGTGCCGCCGCTGCTGATTGGCTTGGCCATTGTCGTGGCCTTGGTGGCCCTGGCGGGCCGAGCTTTCTGCGCCTGGGGCTGCCCCGTGCCGCTTCTGCGCCGTGTGTTCGGTATCAAGGAGCGGAAGGCCGACAAGCCGACGTTGGCCGAGCGTGACGGGGCCAACGACTCGCGCAACTGGGTGTTGGGAGCCACGGTGCTCACCACGGCCGCCTTTGGCTTCCCGGTGTTCTGCCTGATTTGTCCTGTTGGTCTGTCGGTCGCCACGTTCATCGCGCTTTGGCGCCTGTTCCAGTTCAGCGAGGCCACGCTGTCGCTGGTAGTGTTCCCCGTCATTCTCGTGCTGGAGATCGTGCTTCTGCGAAAATGGTGCCATCGCTTTTGCCCGCTCGGCGCTCTGCTCGGGCTTATGTCGCGGCTGAATCGCACGTTTCGGCCAAAGGTGGCTCCCGAGTCCTGTCTGCAGTGCTCAGGGGGTAGCTGCTCGCGCTGCGCCGATGTGTGCCCCGAGGGGATCGATCTTCACCATCCCGAGCAATCAGTTTCCCTGGCCGAGTGCACGAAGTGCGGCGAGTGCAAGGATGTCTGCCCCGCGCACGCCATCAGCTTCCCGTTCCTCAGGCGGGCGGGGAAGCCCGAACCGTCCGTCGCGCCGTCCATCGGCTGCGCCGAGGATGCGGTTGCTATCGTCGAGCGCTAGAGCGTCGCTACAACGGGCGACGAGCTTTGTCGCCATGGGAATTCGAACAGGGGGAAGGCTTGTGCCGATAGCTGAGGGTATACAATATGGGCCGTGGGGCGAACGGGGCGTTGGCACCCGTTCAGCTGAGAATGCGGCCATGCGGAGCGTGGACCGTCAATCATGGGGGGAGCGCATGCGCAAGCGGTTCGGCGACAATCAAGAGGCTTTCGCGTCCAACAGCGAGTTGGCGCCGACGCGTCTCGGCATGACCATAGAAGAGCAGTGGCCCGCCTTTAAGTTGGTGGGCTTCGGCTTTTACTACGCCTGGATTTGGGTGTCCTACAACAGCAACGTGCTCGTCTTTCCCTCGGCTGCCTACGATTTGCCTCCCGATACCATCTCCCTTACCTATCTGGTTTCGACGCTCGCCTTAGGTATCGCTTTGGTGCTGCTGTCTTTGGTGCGTGCGTTTACGCGGCGGCTCATGGGCAGCAACGGGTTTCTTATCGCGGCAGCGACAGTGGTGGGTCTGGCCACCGTGGGCACCTACGCATCGTCGAGTCTGGGAGCCGATGCGAACCTGTTCCTCATCGCGAGTGCCGCGCTGACTGGCGTGGGGACGTCGGTTGTCGTGCTGAGGTTCGGCGTCGTGTATTCGAAGGTGCCGGCACGCGAGGCGGCTATGTACACGGCGGCCTCCTTCGTATTTGCCGCCATGATCTACTTCATGGCCGTGGGCCTGCCCGATCCGGTGGGCATGGTGTTCACGGCCCTTCTCCCGGTCCTGGCCGTGGCCTCTACGCTTACCAATCCCGAGTGGTCGTCCGAAGATGAGGCGCCGCGCCCCGAAGGGCCTTCATCGATGCGGGAATTTTTCGTGCGACTGCTGGTGGCCGTGGTGGTTTTCTCTACGGTGGTGGGGGTATCCCGCGGGTTTTCGGTGCCCCATTCCTCCATCAGCTCGCTCAACGACGATGGCGCGCTCATCATCTTCAGCACGGCGGTGGTGGCTGCGGTGCTGTTCGCCGTCATAGGGCTGCTGCGCCGGCAGTTCGATGTGAGCCGCCTGTACTATCCTATCATCATCGCTGTGGCGGCTGGCATCCTTGTTACGCCGCTTGTGGGCGGAACGGGCTTCGGCAGTCAGTTCGTCACCGTGGCCTACAACTGCTTCATGCTGGTAATCTGGTGCCTGTTGGCCTACGTTGCCTACTCGTCGCGCCTTTCTCCAATTCTAGTGTTCGGACTGGGGCGTGGGGCGTCAGCATTGGGAACGACCTTCGGATGGCTTGGCGGTCTGGGGATCGTGCGGACTCAGGGTGGCGGCAGCTTGTCGCTCGAGGTTATCTCGGTTGCCATGGTCTTCGCACTTCTGGTGGTATCGATGCTGGTGCTGAACGACCGTCTGATCGGCGACGCGCTGCGTCCGGGGGAGCAAATTCTCGGCGATGCCGCGGGGATGCCGGCGCAAGGTGCGAAGTCGGCAGGGGAGGCGGCGTTCGCCGGCCGGCAAGGCGCCGAGGATCGCAGGAACGTGGCGGTTGACGGCGAGGTCTCCTTGGATGGCGGAGTCGGCTGCGGCGAAATCGGCGAAATGGATAGGTCCAGCAAGATGGGGGAGGCTGGCGCCTCCCTTGTCGGTGACAGCTCGGGAGATGCTGCGATGGGGGAGCGGCGTCCCGGTCCCTATCGGATGCGCTGCGATGCGGTGGCCGAGCGCTACGAGCTCTCGCCCCGGGAACGCGAAGTGTTTGATCTTCTGGTGCGCGGCCGCTCCATCGACTACATCGCCCAGAGTCTCACCATCTCCTTCAATACCGCAAAATCTCATATCCGTCATATCTACGTGAAAACCGACGTCCACTCCCGTCAGGAGCTCCTCGATCTCATCGACCGCGAGCGCTAGGCGCTGGGTCTTGCAGGCTAGTGATTTGACCCTGGCGCCTCCCTTGAGAGGGCGGCACGTCTCGGCTGGGATGACTTCGAGGATTGTCTGAGTGCCCTTGCTGTCGAGAGGGAGGGGGCCGACCATCTCATCACCCGCGACGCCAAGGGGTTCGCGCGGTCAACGCATCCGGCGGTGTCCCCGGATGCGTGGCTTAACATCATGCGCGAAGAGCGCGGCCTCGACTAAGGCGAGGTTCAGCTTTAGGACGGAGAGGGGAGTTGTGCCGGCAAATACGCGTGAGTATCTAGCATGGTGGCGGAGTATTCTCTTTGGGCAACGCATGCGCCCATTGGCGTGAGTGAGTGCCGTCTGGGCGATGAACTGCCTGCGGCTTACGCTGACATACTCCCGTCGCCCGAGGACTTGGTGGCCCGGCTGCAGGGGAAGACGAAGTTTCGCGTTGCCCTTGGCCAACCATAGGGAAAACTTGATAGGTATTGACTTAGGTTTCCTTCTGCGTACAATGTGCTGTTAGCACTCGATAAGGGAGACTGCTAACGCCTCTGTCGCCGCAGGTCAACGACTGCCGTACAGCCCGATTGCATCCGCGAGATACTGCCTGCGTGCGGCCTACACTGAAGCGGTATGCGTCTTCCGACCGTATGAAAGAAGGTTTACCGTCCATGAGAAAGTTCAAGACCGAGAGCAAGAAATTGCTCGACCTCATGATCAACTCCATCTACACCAACCGCGAGATCTTCCTGCGCGAACTCATCTCGAACGCATCGGACGCGGTGGACAAGCTGTACTTCCGTAGCCTTACCGATCCGGACGTTGCCGTGGGCCGCGACGATTTGGCCATCACTGTGGGCTTTTCTTCCGATGAGCGCACCGTCGCCGTCTCCGACAACGGCATCGGCATGACCAAAGACGAGTTGGACAAGAACCTCGGCACCATCGCCCACTCCGACTCCTTCGAGTTCAAGGCCGCCCAGGCCGAGGCCGCTGCTGAAAGCGAGCCCGGCGAGGCGAAGGGCCTCGACGACCTCACCGACGTGGACATCATCGGCCAGTTCGGCGTGGGCTTCTACTCCGCCTTCATGGTGGGCAAGAAAGTGCGCGTCGTCTCCCGCGCCATCGGATCCGACGAGGCCTGGGCCTGGGAGTCCAACGGCGTCGACGGCTACGACATCAAGCCGGCCGAACGCGCCGAGCACGGCACCGACGTCGTCGTGTACCTGAAGGACGACACCGCCGAGGAGTCCTTCGGCACCTTCGCCAGCGAGCACGGGCTCACCCAGCTCATCAAGCGCTACAGCAACTACGTGCGCTATCCCATCAAGATGGAGGTCACGAAGAGCCGCAAAGTTGAGGCCCCCGAGGCGGCCGAAGGGGAGGAGGCCCCGGCGCCCCAGTGGGAGAGCTACACCGAGGTCGAGACCATCAATTCCATGATCCCCATTTGGAAGCGCAAGAAGTCCGAGGTCTCCCAGGAAGAGTACAACGAGTTCTACAAGACCGACTTCCACGACTTCGAAGATCCGGCCCGCACCATCTCGGTGCACGCCGAGGGCTCGCTCAACTACGACGCCCTCATGTTCGTGCCGAGCCGCGCGCCGTGGGACATGTACTCGAAGGACTACAAGCGCGGGCTCGCCCTGTACTCGGCCAATGTGCTCATCATGGACAAGTGCGAGGAGCTTTTGCCCGACTACTTCGGCTTCGTGCGCGGCGTGGTGGACTCCTCTGACCTTACGCTGAACATCTCCCGCGAGACGCTGCAGCATAACGGACAGCTGCGCGCTATCGCCCGTCGTCTCGAGAAGAAGATTAAGGGCGATTTGGCGAATATGCGCGACGATGATCGTGCGGCCTACGAGAAGTTCTTCGAGCAGTTCGGCCGCACGTTGAAGTTCGGCATCTACCAGAGCTACGGCATGGCGAAGGACACCCTGGCCGATTTGCTGCTGTTCTATTCGGCCAAGCAGAAGAAGATGATCACGCTCGACGAGTACCTGGCCGACGCCCCGGCTGGCGCCGACTCCATCTTCTTCGCCGCAGGTGATTCGCTGGACCGTTTGGCGAACATGCCGCTTGTGACCACGGTGCTGGCCAAGGGCTACGATGTGCTTCTGTGCGATCAAGATGTGGACGAGTTCTGCATGATGGCCATGGGCGCCTACGGCGAGCATGCCGTGGATGGCGACGACGATAACAAGCAGCCCTACTTAATCAAGAACGTGGGCTCCGAGGATTTGGGGCTGACCACCGAAGAAGAGAAGAAGCAGGCCGAGGAGGCCACAGAATCGAACGCCGAGTTGTTCGACGTTATGCGCGAGGCTCTTGAAGGCAAGGTGGAGCGCGTGGTTGTGTCCACCCGCCTGACCGACGCGCCTGTGGTACTCACGACCGAGGGCGGCGTGTCGCTGCAGATGGTTCAGATGCTGAAGATGCAGCCCGGCGCCGAGGACGTGCCCGAGGCCCACATCGTGCTTGAGATGAACGACCGGCACCCGGTATTCGCCACCTTGAAGGAGGCCCACGAGGCCGGCGACGACGAGAAGGTGCGTGCCTACGCCGGCATCCTGTTCGATCAGGCCCTGCTGGTGGAAGGCATCATGCCTGACAACCCGCTCGCCTTCGCCCAAGCGGTGGCCGAGCTCATGAAATAGCGAAGATTCAATCGCCTCTCTTTCGAAAGGGTCGCTTTGTGCGGCCCTTTCTTGCGCCATGGGGAGGGGAGCGCTTCGGCAAAGTTTTTCTCTCTCATTTGTAGAAAAACCGCGTTTGTTTGCACATGCGCGAGGCGGTTCGCTTCATGTGAAGCCGAGAGAGCTGTCGCGACCTGGTGTCTTGTTCTGGCGCGAGCATCTTGCAGTCGTTTTGCAAGCTCCGAATGCCTAACAAACGTGCTTTTCGTGCAAAAGGGAGAGGAAAAGTTGGCTGGGCTACCGACGCTGAGCTACCGACGCTGGGCTGCCGACGCTCGGTTATCTTCAGCGCCGCGAACGAAGCAGCCATAAGAAAGAGGCCGAGGGCATCGAAGGCGATGAAGAGGTCGATACTCGAGGCGAGCAGGTCGTGGTCGGCGGGTAGGGTGGCGCGGATGGTCGACTCGCCGATGAGTCCGACGACTTGCTGGGCGAGGATGACGACGCCCAGAGCGGTGAAGCGTCGCGGAGCCGCGATGAAAGCGGGGTAGGTGCAGTTCCACATAAGGAAGGCAATGCCGATACCTTGGACCCCCACGCGACCTGGCACGCCAGACAGTTCATAGGCGCCCATATAGGCTTCGGGGGTAAGTGCGAATCCAAGGGCACACTGCGCGTTCACGACGAACACGAAGGTGAAACACGCACGCACGACCCAGGTGACGATCTTGACGCTCCGAGGGATCTTCCGCTGGCCCGTCATGCCCGCGGGACTGCCTGCCTCCGCCCCGTTCTGAGCGACGGGCTCGTCCTTTTTTCCCATGTCATCCCGAGTGGAGGCCGCAAGGCCGGAGCCGAAGGATCTCATCGCGCCTCCCTTCCCAATTGCGACAGTTGCCGGAAGGCGTAGAAGGCTACCGCGCTGGAGGCGGCCACGTTCAGGGAATCCACGCCGTGGGCCATGGGTATGCGCACGGTATAGTCGCAGCGGGCGATGGTGGCAGGGGAGAGCCCGTCGCCCTCGGTGCCGAACAGGAGCGCCAGCTTCGCCGGGGCGCCGGTGGCTGCCTCGCGTTCGGCGAGCAGCGCGTTCAACTCGTCGGGGGTCACCGAATCGTCGGAAAGCGCCATGGCGGCGCAGGCGAAGCCGTACTCGTGCAGCTCGGCGATGCCCTGCTTGCTCCAGGTTCCCTCGCCCGGGCGGTTCGGCACGTTTTCGTCGCCGATGCGAGTCCAGGGCACCTGGAAGACCGTGCCCATGGACACGCGCACGGCCCGGCGGTAGAGCGGGTCGTAGCAGGCGGGGCTTGCGAGCACCGCATCTACCCCCAGGGCGGCGGCGCTGCGGAAGATGGCCCCGACGTTGGTGTGGTTCGTGATGTCCTCAAGCACCGCCACAAGGCGCGCGTCGCGCAGGACGTCGGCCACGGGCGGCAGGGCGGGACGGCGGAAGGCGCCGAGCGCGCCGCGGGTCAGCTCGAAGCCCGTGAGGCGCTCAAGCTCATCGTGAGGCGCGATGAATACCGGTAGCCCTTCGCCGCCAGTGCTTTCGATTGTAGCCGAAGCGTCGCCCGGGTTCTTGTTGGAGGAGGTTGCTCGCTCTCCCAGCCCTTTCTCCATCGCGCTGATGAGCGGCTCCATTGAATCCAGCCACTTTTCTTCCATAAGCAGCGACAGAGGTTCCATGCCGCCTTCGAAGGCCCGCTCGATAACCTTGCCTGACTCGGCGATGAACACGGCCCGTTCCGGCTCAAGCTTGCAGCGGAGCTGCGCCTCGGTGAGCCGTGCGAAAACATCGAGCCGTGGATCATCGAGGGTGTCTACATATATATAGGGCACAGGGGAGCCTTTCTGAAATCGGAAAGCATTTTCTGGCTTGAAAAGTGCGATTCTTTGACCTTCCGACGCGTTGCTGAGGCTCGACTGCGCGTTTTTGGCGATGTTTCCCCAGGTCGCGTATTGCTGCGAAATTGCGATGGTGCGCGAGAGGTCAAAGAATCGTGATTTCCAAGCCACAAACTGCATAAAGCGTATCAGATTGACTGGCAGAACGCTTTGGGGGCGGCAAAACAAAAATGCCCGCCTTGGGGAGACGGGCATTTGGAAAGCTGTTTTAGTCGAAGCTTAGGAAAGGGCAGCCTTCAGGGACTGCATCTGATTGGAGCCCAGGCCCTGCAGACGGCGCTCGGCCGGAATGCCCAGCTCCTCCATGAGCTTTTCGGTCTTCACCTTGCCGTAGCCAGGCAGAGCGTTCACGAAAGCCTTAACCTTCATGCGGCCGATGACCGGGTCGTCAATCTGGTCGAGAACCTCAGCCGGGGTGGTGAGACCCATGGCGAGCTTGTTGGTGATCTCGGAGCGCTTGGCACGGACGATGCGGGCCTTCTCAAGGGCGGCGGCGCGCTGCTCGGGAGTCATGGTAGGTGCGGGCATATTCTTTCTCTTTCTCTTGACGGTACCCTGCTATCAGGGCTTTCACTCGAAGGACGCTGACATCAGATGATCCCGATGGCAGCGTCCCTCGCTTTTGGCGTAGACGATAATAATAGAAAAGCGCAGGTTGTGCACCCCTTTTCTCGACAAAGGTGCGTTTTTGCGGAAAAAAGAGCGGTTTTGCGTCCTCCAAGTGGGGATTTAATGACGAAACGGCCTCGATATCATGAAAAGACGCCACGTGAGCGGCGCTAAGTGGCGGCAAAGGCGGAGCTGCAGCAACTCGGCGAGCCGCTTGCGCGCTATAATGCCGAGAAACCAGAAGGGAAGGAAGCGAGAGCATGACCGATAAGCTAGTAGCCGAGGTGCAGGTGGCTGAGCATCCGGCGTTCGACGAATTTGTGGCCACTATCGAGGCTTTGCGTGCGCCCGATGGCTGCCCGTGGGATAAGGAGCAGACGCACAAGAGCATTTCCGGCAACATGGTGGAAGAGGCCTACGAGGCTGTGGACGCCATCGAGGCGGACGATGTGGCCCATATGCGCGAAGAGTTGGGCGATGTGCTGCTCCAGGTGGTGCTGCAGTCGCAGATTGCCGCCGACGAGGGCGAGTTCACCATCGACGAGGTGTGCCGCGACATCAACGCGAAGATCGTGCGCCGCCATCCCCACGTATTTGGCGACGTCGCCGCCGGCGACGCCAACGAGGTGCTTGATGTGTGGGACCAGATAAAGATGGCCGAGAAAGAGGAGGCCGATGCCGCATCGGAGGCGCCCCAGGGGCTGCTCGATGGAGTGCCGCGCAGTTTCCCGGCGCTCAAGCAGGCTCAGAAAATCTCGCGGAAAGCCGCATCGGCCGGCTTTGAATGGGAGAGCGTCGACGACGTGTGGCAGAAGGTGGATGAGGAGATTGCCGAGCTGAAGGAAGCCTATGCGGCCGCGCCGAAGTCTTCCAACGGCAAGATAGACGCGGGGGCCGATGCCAGCGCGGCCGCTGCGGTGGAGCTGGAGCTTGGCGACGTGCTGTTCTCGCTGGTGAACGTCGCCCGCAAAATGGGCGTGCAGGCCGAAGAGGCCCTGCGCGCCACCTGCATGAAGTTTCGCACCCGCTGGGCCTTTATGGAAGGGGCTGCTGCGGGCCAGGGCCGGCGCATCGAGGACCTGTCATCCGACGAACTTGAGGAGCTTTGGGCGATGTCGAAGGTGCTCGAGGGGTAAGGGCTGCACACAGGTAGGTAGCGCACGACGGGGCCGGGAGGCCCCGTCTTTTTGGTGGCTCTTGCGCGTATCGCGCTAGCGTGCTTTTCGCGCGTATACCTGGCGTCCACCGACATAGGTGGCCGCCACCTGCGCCTGCTGAACATCGTCGGCGCTCAGGGCGAAGGGGCTCGGATCTAAAACGACGATGTCGGCGAACTTGCCGGCTTCCAGCGTGCCGAGCTCGTCGGCGCGCTGGGCCGCCGCCGCACTGCCGGCGGTATAGGCGCACAGGGCCTCGGCCAAGGTGATGCGCTCTTCGGGCAGCCATCCGTCGGCAGGTTCGTGGCTGTCGGCGTCGCGGCGCGTAACGGCGGTGTACACCGCATCCACCGGATCGATGTCGGTCACGGGCGAGTCGGTGCCGAAGGCGAGGGTGGCGCCGGCGTCGATGAGGCTGCGGAAGGGCCACATGTAAGGCACGCGCTCCGGCCCCAGGTCGCGTTCCGGGCCGCCGGGATCCAAGGTGATGTGGCGGGGCTGCACCGAGGCGATGACTCCGGCGTGGGCCAGACGCTCGATGTCGTCGGGCTGGAAGTTCTCCAAGTGCTCGATGCTATGGCGGGCCGGCGCGGCGACGGGGTGCCGCTCGAAGATGTCGAGGCACCGGTGGATGGCCTCATCTCCAATGGCGTGAACACGCACGGCCCGCCCCTCGTCAGCCGCCGGAGCCACGAGCTCTTCCATGGCCGAGGCCTCCACGGTGGGGCGGCCGCAATCGCCTTCGAAGCGGGCGTTGGTGTAGGGGTCGTGCACCCAGGCGGTGTGCTGGCTTGAGACGCCGTCGAAGAACTGCTTGAACCCGCGGGCCTGAAGCAGCGGCCCAGTGTGGCGCTCTTGCAGCGACGCGAGGCGGCTGCGGTCGGCCAGAAGCGTCGGGAACATGGAGATGCGCACCGTAAGCTCGCCGGCTTCATCGAGGGCGGCAAACAAATCGTCGCGCACGAAATCGAGCCCGGGCATGGCCATGAGCGACACGTCGCACACCCCGGTGACGCCATGCTCGTTCAGGTAACGCGCGAAGGAGCGGTAGGCCTCCAGCAGCTCTTCGGTAGAGAACTCGTCCACAATGCGGGGCATTAGCTCCATGGCCGCCGCCTCGCGTACGATGCCCGTCAGGCGCCCCTCGGCGTCCTTGTCGTAGCTACCGCCAGCCGGAGGCACGGAATCCTCGGTGATGCCGAGTCGCTCCAGGGCGCAGCTGTTGAGCCACAGAGTGTGGGCGTCGCCCGAGTACATGGCCACAGGGCGATCGGGGTAGGCCGCGTCCAGCGAGTCTCGCGAAGGCATGGCCGGCGGGTTCCACAGATAGTCGCGCCATCCTTGAGCGAGCAGCCACGAGCCGGCAGGGCGGCGGGCCGCCAGGGGAGCGAGCCGGGCCACGGCGTCGGCCTCGCTTTCCCCCACGAAGCGCTCGGCCAAAGGCGACAAGTACAAAGCGGAATGGAAGTAGTGCACATGGGCGTCGTGGAAGCCGGGCATCACCAGCGCGTTGCCCCAGTCGGTCTCGGCCGTGTTCGGCCCGCGTAGCGCCTCGGGTAGCGCCTCGCGGGGTCCGGCCCAGGCAATGCGGTCGCCCGAAATGGCCACTGCGCCGGGCGAAGGATGGTCTTCAGTGCCTGTGAACAGGGCTTCGGTCGTAAGAATCAGATCGGCGGGGGCGAGGTCGGCCATGGAGGTCTCCTTTCGGCGGCATCGGCAAAATGCCGTGGTGGGCCTTGGACGAGCAGGGCGTTGTCTTCAGGGGCAGTATACGCCTTGAAATAAATTTGTTCATCTGCACTACGAATTTTGCCTCTATGGCCAGGATAAAAGCTGTTGCGCAGATGGGCGTGTCGTGCGCACTAAGGGTATTGACGGAGGTGGCCCCCTTTGTCAACAATGGATGCTGTTTTGGGCATTTCCTTCAAAAGAATGCCCTCGCCTGGTAAAACTTCGAATCGAAGCCGTCTTTTCATTTCCGCGAGCCCTTGCGGCGCGCCAAGAAAGCCTGTTCTTTCGTGAAGTTTGATTGAATAACTAAACTATTGGAACTTTTTTATTGCATGTGAACAAAAATGATGTTAACGTGGATTCATCGACGGAAGGCAGCCTCGGCCGCAACATTTGAAGGGGAGTCGAAAGGCGCCGCGCCGTCGATGCGCAAGGAAGGTATCCGACGCAGAAAGCTTCGGGTCGCGCACTTGACCTGGGGCGGCAGTAACGTTTCAAGGGGCGTTTACGTAGGGTATAAGAGTTGTAGGGGGTTTGTAATTACAAGTTAAACCCTCAACTACTACCGCTTTACCTCTTCCTCTCGATACGGATTCTGCGACATTGGGTGCATCCATCGCGCCGACCGCGATGGGCTGGGGGCGTACCGCCCGCAGCTTCTCAACTATGATGGCGAGCTCGCGTCGCCGGATTGGAGAGTCACATGCAAGGTATCAACGTCAAGAGCGAAATCGGCAACCTCAAGAAGGTCATCCTTCACCGCCCCGGCGACGAGCTGCTGAACCTCACCCCCAACACTTTGGAGGAGCTCCTCTTCGACGACATCCCGTTCCTCCCGGTTGCCCAGGAAGAGCACGACGCCTTCGCGAACATCCTTCGCGGCGAGGGCGTGGAAGTGGTCTATCTGGAGGACCTCATGGCTGAGGTCATCGACGCCAACCCCGAGCTGCGCGAGACCTTCCTCGATCAGTGGATTTTCGAGGCCGGCATTCGCACTGAGACCTACAAGCAGATCATCAAGGACTACATGAACTCCAACTACGCGGGCACCAAGGACATGGTCATGAAGACCATGGCCGGCATCAACCTGCAGGAGCTCCCCCAGAAGGATACGCACCTTCTGGTCGATATGGTGTCCGACCGCTGCAAGCTCGTGTGCGCTCCCATGCCGAACCTCTACTTCACCCGCGACCCGTTCGCGAACATCGGCAACGGCGTGTCCATCAACCGCATGTACTCGGTCACCCGTAACCGCGAGACCATCTACGGCGACTACATCTTCAAGTATCACCCCGATTTTGCCGGCACTCCGCGCTACTACGATCGCAACGACACCTTCCACATCGAGGGCGGCGACATCCTGAACATCAACGAGCACGTGCTGGCCATCGGCATCTCCCAGCGCACCGAGCCCGATGCCATCGACCATATCGCCCACAACGTGTTCAACGACGAGACGAGCACCATCGACACGATTTTGGCCTTCAATATTCCGTCCTCCCGCGCCTTCATGCACCTGGACACCGTGTTCACCCAAATCGATCGCGACAAGTTCACCATCCATCCCGGCATCATGGGGCCGCTGACGGTCTTCGAGATTACCCCGGACGGCAAGGGCGGCACCAAGATCCGCGAGCGCAACGAGGATCTGGAGAAGGTGCTCTCCGAGTACGTCGGCGAGGCCGTTAAGCTCATCCCCTGCGGCGGCGGCGACCGCATCGCGGCCGAGCGCGAGCAGTGGAACGACGGCTCCAACACCCTGTGCGTGCGCCCCGGCACGGTCGTCGTGTACCAGCGCAACAACGTCACCAACGACGTGCTGTACAGGGAGGGCATCAACTGCCTGGAGATGCCGTCCGCCGAGCTCAGCCGCGGCCGCGGCGGCCCGCGCTGCATGTCCATGCCGGCTTGGCGCGAGGCCCTGTAGGCCCATCTGCTCTTCGCGAGCATCCTCTTTCGGTCTTTTCCGGCCCAGTCTAGCCAGCCAGCGCTGGGCCGCAAAAGAGGCGCGGGATCCTCGGCAACGGGGACCCGC
>NZ_JAYMFI010000031.1:0-1576 GCF_035830635.1 Adlercreutzia shanghongiae
TTCGCGAGCATCCTCTTTCGGTCTTTTCCGGCCCAGTCTAGCCAGCCAGCGCTGGGCCGCAAAAGAGGCGCGGGATCCTCGGCAACGGGGACCCGCGCGATATAAATGTCTCTTTCAAGGGAAAGGAAACAAAACATGCCTATCAATCTCAGCGGTCGCCCGTTCCTCCGTCTGCTTGACTTCTCTACCGAGGAAATCGACTACCTGCTCAAGCTCTCCAAGAACTTCAAGGACCTCAAGCGCACGGGCACCCCGCACCGCTACCTCGAGGGCAAGAACATCGTGCTGCTGTTCCAGAAGACCTCCACGCGCACCCGCTGCGCCTTCGAGGTCGGCGCCATGGACCTCGGCATGGGCGTGACCTACCTCGATCCCGGCAGCTCCCAGATGGGCAAGAAGGAGTCCATCGAGGACACCGCCCGCGTGCTCGGCCGCTTCTACGACGGCATCGAGTTCCGCGGCTTCGCCCAGACCGACGTTGAGGATCTGGCTGCCAACGCCGGCGTGCCGGTGTGGAACGGACTCACCACCGAGTGGCATCCCACCCAGATGCTCGCCGACATCCTCACCGTGCAGGAGAACTTCAACTACGACATCAAGGGCAAGACCCTCGTGTTCATGGGCGACGCCGCCAACAACGTGGCCCGCTCTCTCATGGTCGTGTGCTCCAAGCTCGGCATGAACTTCGTGGCCTGCGGCCCGAAGGAGAACATGCCCGACGCCGAGCTCGTCGAGACCTGCACCGCCATCGCCAAGGAGAACGGCTGCACCGTGAAGTGCACCGACGACGTGGCCGAGGCCTGCACCGGCGCTCATGTCATCTACACCGACGTGTGGGTGTCCATGGGCGAGCCCGACGAGGTTTGGGCCGAGCGCATCAAGCACCTCGAGAAGTTCCGCGTGACCAAGGAGGTCATGGCCATGGCTGACCCCGAGGCCATCTTCCTGCACTGCCTGCCGGCCTTCCACGACACCAATACCACCATTGGTGCCGACATCGCCGAGCGCTTCGGTGTCACCGAGATGGAGGTTGAGGACGTGGTGTTCGAGTCGAAGCAGTCCAAGGTCTTCGACGAGGCCGAGAACCGCATGCACACCATCAAGGCCGTCATGTACGCCACCCTCTGCGGCTAATTCTCAGTACCTCAGCGTAGTCACTATCGGGGCGGGTTTTGCCCGCCCCACTCATTTAGTAGGAAGGCAAGCGTTCGACTTCGCCCCTACGATTTGACAACGGAATGAGTCTGTGCGAAAGGCGCATTGCCTGCGAAATCTAGAATCTCATCCGTTGCATGTTTTGTTCCGTTTGGAACCGCAGTCTCGTCTCTCTTGCATGCAACCTAGAAGCGAGATTGGCTGGTTCACCGAAAGATTGAGGTGAAATCTATGGCTTACGAAAAGGGCAACGGCAAGACCGTCGTCATCGCCCTGGGCGGCAACGCCCTCGGCAACACCCCCGCCGAGCAGCTCGAGCTGGTGCAGAACACCGCCAAGCACATCGTCGACATGATCGAGGAGGGCACCAACGTCGTCGTCTCCCACGGCAACGGCCCCCAGGTCGGCATGATCAACAACG
>NZ_JAYMFI010000032.1:0-57841 GCF_035830635.1 Adlercreutzia shanghongiae
CCGTATCTCAGTCCCAATGTGGCCGGTCGACCTCTCAGTCCGGCTACCCATCGCGGGCACGGTGGGCCGTTACCCCGCCGTCTACCTAATGGGCCGCGACCCCATCCCGCGCCGTGAAGGCTTTCCCGGAGGGGCCATGGGGCCCTCCCGGAGTATCCGGTATTAGCCGCCGTTTCCAGCGGTTGTCCCGGAGCGCGGGGCAGGTTGGTCACGTGTTACTCACCCGTTCGCCACTCTATACACGGCCGAAGCCGTCTTAATCGTTCGACTTGCATGTGTTAAGCACGCCGCCAGCGTTCATCCTGAGCCAGGATCAAACTCTCCGTTCAAACATCCCCCTAAGGGGACACAGTTCGATGTGAGTCTCGATCTCTGTTTTAAAACTCTCCGTCGGGGCTATCCGCCCCTGACAGGGATAATAAGCTTGTTCTCTGTGATGTCCGTCTGACATCCTCGAGATGATTCATCTCTCGAATTCCATCCTCAGTATCCGGTTGTCAAGGTTCCGCGGGAGCCTCTCCCGCCGCGCTGCCCTCGTGAGCGGCGCAAGGAAGTACTTTACTCTTTTGCTCAAGGCCTGTCAACAACTTTTTTCAAAATTTTTGAAAATTTGTTTTCAGCCTTGGTTTCGCTTCTTGCAGAAGAGGCAAGAGAGAAAGCCTTGCGAAGTTGTCTCGTGGAGACCTCTTCGCCCGCGCCTTCTCAAGCGCGGGTTGTATAGATTACTACGATGCTCAAATGAGCGCAAGAGGTAATTTTAAAAATTTTTTAGCCGGCCGATTGGCCTGTTCCGTGATGCTGTCCGCGATGCCCTTGCCCCCGGCCATGACCCATGCCCGATTCGTGGCGTCCCCCGCCGCACTGGCTGCCATCAGCTCGGTGGCAGCGGTGAGCGCAGGGCATATCGGCCAGGGCGCGATCAGTCTGCTCGGCGATGTCGGCACCGAGCCGCTGATCGTCGGACTCGATGCTCACGTCCACCAAAGCGTCGGCGGTCAGATACGGCGCGAAAGCGGGGCTTTTCACGAGACAGGTGATGGCTTCTTCATAGGAAAGGTTATCGAGGGCGACTTCAGCAAGAACCGTTTCGCCGTCCTCGTTAAGGCCCCTTGCGGCAATGACCTTGCCGAAGGGGTTGACCGCAAGCTCGATGGACGGATTCACGCTGATGCCGACAAGAGCGGCGGGCGTCCGATACGCCCCGAAGATACCGAAGGCGGCCAGGGCGAGAATCAGGCAAGCGGCCAGGGGAATGAACATGCGCGAGCGCCGCTTGGCGCCTAGATGGCGGAGCTGCGACGGACGCGCCGCCGAGGAAGCTGCAGCGGGAAACGTCTCCTCCGCAGGTGCGTCGGCATCGTTAAGGGCACTCGCATCGCCGGAAACATGACGCGCTCGCGCCGCTTCAATAGCGGCCAGCGCATAAGAGCGCACCTCGTCGGGCAGCCGCTCGCCATCGTAAGCCTCGCGGAGGCGCTGTTCGATATCGGTCATTGCAGGGCCTCCTTCAGCAGTCTCTTGCCGCGGGCGATCCAGGAGTACACGGTGTTCACGGGAGCATCCATAAGCTCGGATATCTCCGGAGCCGTATAACCTTCATAGAGCGCGAGATACACCGGCGTGCGCGGCGGGTCGTCAAGGGCGCTCATGGCGTCGAGCACTTCGCGCACGCGGGAACCCGGCTGAGTGTGGGGGTCGCACGAGCGCGCAGGGCAATCGCCCGCAGCTTCCAAGGGCTCGTTTTTCCGATGGGCCGCCTTCCGCATATCGCGGCAGCGGTTCGTCGCCACACGGATGAGCCACGCCTTGCGATGCTCCTCGCTGGCAAAGGCCGCAGTGTCGGCCAACGCGTAACGCATGAAAGCATCCTGGAAGGCGTCCTCGGCGTCATCGCGATGCCTCAGGCCCACAAGGCAGACGCGCCAGACGGTATCGCCATGGCGCGTCATCGCGTTCTCTATGTCTGCAGCCGGCCGCACCGGGCAAATTCCCTAACGCCAGCAGCCGTGGCCCTGGCCATGATGGGCACGACCGCCGTTCTGCCCGCCCTGGCCCTGGCCACGGGGGCATCCCTCGCCGTAGTTGTCGCACACACCATCGCCGTCCTCGTCCACAAAGCCCGGACAAGAAGAAGCCGTTGCGTCGCAGTTGTCGCAGATGCCGTCGTTGTCAGCATCAACATAGCCCCCGCAAACGCCGCGATGCCCCTCGGGATGATGGTAGCCGCGCGGGCTCTGGCCCCCGATAGCCTCCTCGCTCTGCACGGCATCACGCTGCACCGCGTAGGCGGGACAGGCGGCGCGCTCGGCCACCCGCGAAGGGCTCGGCATGAGGGCGGCAAAGGCCACTGCGGGCACGCACAGCGCCACCACAAGCGCAACAACGATAACGAACGTCGACTTCTTCATGAACAATCCTCCTTGGAACAACGAGGGCCGAGCTTGCGACTCGGCCCCCGAGCGACTCTCTAGCAGTAATACGATCGAGGCCGCGCAATCCTTGCAAAGATTTTCGAATTATTCGAAACGCACGAATTTCTTCTTGCCCACCTGCACCTGGGCGCCCGCGAGCACCTCGGGCGCGACGTTGTAGGACTTCGGGGCAAGAGGCTCGCCGTTGACCTTCACGCCGCCGCCATCGATAAGGCGGCGCGCCTCGGAGGCGGAAGTGGCCACGCCGGCGTCAACCAGCACCTTGGCCACATAGACCAGCCCGCTCTCGTCAGGCGCAAGATCGGGGGCAAACACCGGGGCGTCGGCCGGGAAGCCGTGGTCTTTGAACTTGAGATCGAAGTCGGCCTCGGCCTCTTCGGCAGCCACGGCGTCGTAGTAGGCCGCCACGATGTTGCGGGCCAGGGCGCGCTTCACCTTGTTGGGGTGCAGCTCGTCGGCGGCAAGGCCGGCCTCGATGCGATCGATTTCCGCCACATCCTCGGTGGAGGCGAGGCGGTAGTACTTCACCATGAGTTCGTCGGGGATGGACATGACCTTGCCGAACATGTCGGAGGGCGCATCGGTAAGCCCGATGTAGTTGCCGTAGCTCTTCGACATCTTCTTCACGCCATCGGTGCCCTCGAGCAAGGGCAGCGTGAGGCAGACCTGGGGCTCCATGCCCATCTTCTCCATGAGCTCGCGGCCGGCCAGCAGGTTGAACAGCTGGTCGGTGCCACCCAGCTCCACGTCGGCCTTGATGACCACCGAGTCGTAGGCCTGCATGACCGGATAGAGGAACTCGTGCAGGCTGATGGACTGGCCGGAGGTGTAGCGGTTGTGGAAGTCGTCGCGCTCCAGGATGCGGGCGACGGTGAAGTTGGCCAGAAGCTTCAGCAGGTGCTCCATATCAAGGTCGAGGATCCACTCGGAGTTGTAGCGCAGGGTGGTCTTCTCGGGATCGAGCACCTTGAAGGCCTGGTCCACGTAGGTCTGGGCGTTTTCCTGGATCTTCTCGCGAGAAAGCTGCGGGCGCGTGGAGTTGCGGCCGGACGGGTCGCCGATAAGCGCCGTGCCGTCGCCGATGATGAGCGTCACCTGATGGCCCAGATCCTGAAACTGGCGCAGCTTGCGCAGGGGCACCGCATGCCCCAAATGGATGTCGGGAGCGGTGGGGTCCACGCCGAGCTTCACGTTCAGCGGCACGCCGCGCTTGAGCTTCTCCAGAAGGGCCACCTCGGGGACAATCTGGGCCGTGCCCGATTTGATGATGTGCAGTTGTTCTTCAGGAGTAAGCATGTTGCCTTCGCTTTCCAGATGTCGTGCCCGCCAAAAAGTTATATAAGTTGATACCTTATGAAGTCGATGACTTATGCAAGTGTTGGAATTCTAGCACAAGGGCGCCGCCACATCTCCTCCGCTCGTTCGATGTAATCGCCCATTCCGGGGACGGTGAAAGCAACGTAGCCCCGCTCCGGCGCGTAGAT
The DNA here is from genome assembly GCF_035830635.1 of Adlercreutzia shanghongiae. NCBI lineage: Bacteria > Bacillati > Actinomycetota > Coriobacteriia > Eggerthellales > Eggerthellaceae > Adlercreutzia > Adlercreutzia shanghongiae. The sequence goes on from NZ_JAYMFI010000032.1 coordinate 3,917, forward strand.
GAGGCCATCGCGAATCAACCGATCGCGTAGCACGGAGAGGCCATTCACACTCTTCTTCCCCATACGCTGCGCTATGTCACCGAGCTGCGAAGCGCCGGTACTCCCACACCAGATCGTCGTGGCGCGCATGAATTCCTTGCCCTTCATGGTTGCGCAAATTCCAGAACAAGATGCATTTCTGCCGGAATTTGGATTGGGAAAACCCCTTCGACCTCTTTATCTAACACTTTATAGGCCAATCTTAAAATTTTTAGATTGGCCTATAAAGTGTTAGATAACGAGTGGCAAGAATGGCTGCCAAACCCTCAGAGGAACGTCCCGTATTGGACAACTAAGGATTATGCAGCGAAACATTATGTCGCTGTGCATAGTCATGAACGCAATACAAAAGCGGAGTCGACGGGAAGCGTCTGCCGAAATCGGCAGGCGCTGGGAAAGGGGCGTGGCAGCGGGAGGGGAAACTGCCACGCCGTCGGTATGTCGATTGATCGATGCGTCAGAGAACCAACGCGCTGTATCGCATGCGCTTACTCGTGGCAGGTATGGCACTCGTAGACGTTCTCGTGATGGCAGCCCACGCAGAAATCGCGTGCGGTTTCTTCCACGTTGTCTTCCCCGTGGCCGCTGTGGCAATCGAGGCAGGTATGCGCCTCATGTTCAGCATTCTCGGGAACGTCGTGGGGATTGATCGTCGTGGATTGATCGTCTGTTAGCACCGTAGAGCTCGCCGTGGCCTCGGCCAAAGAAGCGCTATCGTGGCACGTCTCGCACAAGGCCGCATCGACGCTCGTCTTCTTGAGCTTCTTCGGCGCCTTTCCCGTCATGTCACCGTGGGCCTCCGTCAGGCCCGCCTCGTCGGCGTGGCAGGTCGTGCACTGGAAGTCCTGCGAGGTCATGTGGAAGCCCGCAGCACAAGTGGCGGCGGCTGCCGATTCGGCCTCCGCGCCGTGGCAGGCGGCGCAGTCCAAATCGGCGGACCAGGCCGAGGCTGTCGCGACCTCGGCGCCGTCGGAGCCAGTATCACTCATCGACGAAGGAGATGCCGTTCTCGGAGCACATCCCGCAACGATCGATGCGCAAATCATGGCTCCCAGCACTGTGACTGCGAGCAGTCTCTTCTTCGTCGACTTCATGACTTACGCCTCCCAGGCATCGAGCGTGGCAGCGTGGCGGATTGCGATGCGACCGGAGGACATGGCCTCGCCGAAGTTGCCGCCCTGGTTGTACAGATACGGGTAGGGGGCTCCCATCTCGCCGGCACCGTAGAGGCGCGGGATAGGGGTTTCGTCAATGGTGCCAACGATCTGGCCGTTTGCGTTGCGCTTCGGACCACCCTGGGAGTTCAGCACCGTGTTCACGATCTCGGTCACATAGTAAGGAGATTCGATCTTCTCGAGGTCGAAGGCGGCCTTGTAGATTTCGTCGTTCTCATGGCCGGGGGACGGCACGAGCCAGCCCATGGCGCTCAGGTCGGATCCGCGATGGAAGTGCTCGTCGAAGCCGGCGTCCACAAAGCCGTTGTACTGATCGATCACAGCGGTGAGCTTGGCCTCGTCATAACCAGTGGCAGCGGCCACTTCGGCCAGAGTCTCGCACTTGATGACCACGCCGGCGTCCATAGCAGCCTGGTTGTCGGGGAAGGACTCGAAAACCTTCTTCAGCTGGCCCGCGAAGCTCGAAGGAGAGAAGAGGTTGCCAGAGTCGAAAGCGTTCTGACCAAAGATGCACCAGCCGCCGGTGGGCAAATCGAGATCGGCATAAGAACCATGGCGGAAGATTTTACCGTGGCGCAGCAGGCCTTCGCCGATGCCCATGCAATCCTCGTTCATATAACGGTCACCGTAGGCATCCAGGAAGATATAGTCGTGGGTCTTGAAGGACGGCCAGGTGCGCGCGTCGTCGTTATCGACGGCCAATGTGCGAAAACCCGGATAGTTGCCGGAGAAGTTGTTCATGTGCCACAGCTTCGCACCGACGGCTTGGGCCATGAGAATGCCGTCGCCGCGATTCCACCAGGTGCCTTTACCCTTGGTGCCGCTGTAGCCGCACGGGCAGTACGTCTGCATCATCTCCTCATTGAATTCGAAGCCGCCGGCGGCTAAGATGACGCCCTTGCGGGCCTTGAAGTTGCGTCCGTCCTCGGTGGTTACGCCGCGCACCTCGTTGCCATCGCTGGTCACGAGGGAGATGGCTCGGGCCTCATACTCGAAGGGGACGCCGAGCTCGTCGGCCTTGTCTTTCATGTCGAGCCACAAGGTACCGCTGCCATCGGTATTGCGGCCCTCCTCGGGATTAACCAATAGAATATGGTCGGAACCGGGCATTTCGGGAAACTCGGGGTGATTCTCCATGGTGAGATCCGATCCCACCACGTCGGTGAGCCAGTCAACATTCTTGCAGATTTCCTCGGCCCAAGCGTTCATGATGTCGTCTTCCACCACATAAGGAAGGCTCAGCGCGGACTGGTACTCGATAGCAGCCTCGACGGAATCAGGGCTGAAAACGCCTTGACCGCAGCAGCGGGAGTTGCCGCCCATTTCCTCTTCGGGAGCAACCTCGAGAACGATGGCGTCGCCGAGACCCTCATCGTAGCAAGTGATGGCGGCAGCCAAGCCAGCCGCGCCCGAACCCACAATGATGAAGTCGGCTTCGCCGACCCAATCAACGCTGCCGGTTCCGGGCATCGCGCCTGGTTCTTGGCCAGCCGTGGGCGCCTCATTGCTGCCGCAACCCGCAAGGCCAGCAACGGCGGCACCGGCCGCCACGATGCTCGCGCCCTTCAGGAAGTTGCGTCGCGTTACTTGTTCCATGTTACTTTCTCCTCCTTCGAATAGTTGGGGGAGGTTCGCCTCGCCCCGTATAGCTCCGGCTCTCTCGCCGTGGCAACCAATCTAGACCGCCGGGCCCTGTCGCGGCTATGGTCTTTCCGCTTAATCAGAGCCAGCCGACGCTTAATCGGATGCGCCTTCAATCGGGCATCGCCATTTTTTGCCAGATGGTTATTACCTGGCTTCTATCAGGCATTTCGCTTGTCATTCAATGAGGGAGTAGCGCGCTAGGCAGCCAGATTAAGCGCGCTTAACGACTCGATACGGCTACAATGGTTTCCGTACGGGAGGGAGAATCCATGGCCAAAGACACTTCGCGCCCTTCGGTCGGGCTCATCGAGTCCGCTTCACGGGCCCTCGTCGCCAACCAGCTTGTCGCACTTGCCGCCCTCGGCTATCTGCTTGCCCTTTTTCCTTTCAACTGGTGCCTTCATGCAACGGTCGGGCAAAGCGGCTTCACAGGGCCTCTCAACGCCAATCTCGTTATCGACATAGGGGAGGTCGCTGGCTACGGTGTCGCCATCGCGTGGGGGCTGAAACGAGGGCAACTGCCGAGCGGCCGCACTGCCGCGATCCTCTTTGCCCTCTTGGGTCTTGGGAGCATCGTCATCACCCTCGCGTCGCAGAGCTCCACCGCCCTTGCGGCCTGGGCCGGAGATTTGGCCTTGGGCGCAGGATACGCCGCCGTCTTCTCCTTCTGGCTTGCCCTGGTATCGCGCTTCTCGCCCAAGAAGATGCTCATCATTCTGGCCGTCGGATACCTCGCAAACCTCATCGACTACCCCGTCATCACCGATGTCTCGCGAGAGGTCGGGTGCTTCTACGCCATTATGACAGCGGCGACAAGTCTCTTAATTTACGCACTCGTGCATCACAGACTGATCAACTCAGCCCAGAGTCCCCTCTTCCTGGAGGAGACGGCCCGTCCTTACTGGCCCCCTCTGCGCCTTGCGGCCTTCTGCACCGTCATCTCACTCGCCTACGGCTTCTGCACCGGCAGTATCGGCGTGGGCGTATCGACCGTCGGACTTAAGATCGGCTTCGCGCTGCCTGCTATCATCATCCTCGTGGGACTTCTTGCGTCCTATCGGTCCTTCAGTCTGTCTAGCGTGTATTGGATCAGTTGTCCCTTCATGATCTTGGGGCTTCTGAGCACGTTCTTCCTCGACGTGAACGCCATGCTCGTCAAGATCCTCGTCACCACCGCGTTGTCGGGCGCCCACTTCGTGGCCTACCTGGTGGTGCGGGTGAGGGGTCAGGAACTCAAGCGCGATCCCCTTTTCGCCTATGCGGCGCTCAGTCTTCTCATGATGGCTCTCACCGTTGCTGGGAAAACCATGGAGCCCGCGTTCGCCGGCAGCACGGCGGAAAGCGTCGCGATCGTTGCGTTGGTCCTTGGCGTTGTGCTCACTTACGGGCTGCTGATCAGTAAAGCTGGAGATACCCGGGCCGTGGACGTCCGCAGCGCCCTCTCCCCGGAATCAGTTCGCGACCGCACCTTGAAACTCGCCCAGACTAACGGCCTCAGCGAGCGCGAGACCTCCGTCTACCAGCTGCTCATCGAGGACAAGAGCGTGACCGACATCGCCAATGATCTCTTCATCGCACCCTCTACCGTACGTGCCCACGTGAGCCGCATCTACAGCAAATTCGGTGTTCATTCCCGCCACGAGCTGCAGCAAAAAATCGAAGAATAGCGGCTGCTCCATTGCAAGAGCAGACGCGTCCTACGCCACGCCTCGATAGAGGTGGCCGGAGGTGGTATTGGGCATTTTCGCAATGGCATTGCCGTCGTTTTGGGCCACATGGAGCGCGCGGATGGCGCGACCCACGGCATGGGCCGTTTCTTCGGCGTTCATGAGGGTGGCATCCACCATGTAAGCCGAGATGCCGGCAGCCAGAAGGTCGGGCATGGCCGGAGCGATATCCAGTTCCACGGCATTGTAGAGGTGGCTGCGGCCCATGGCGTCGGTGATGACGGGAAACTCGTAACCCTTGCGGTCCTTCAGCACATGGGGGCTCTTGCGGCGAGGGCACACGGCGCAGTTCTCATCGCAGGGGCCCTGGCTCATGAGCATGCAGTGCTCGGTGACCATGAGCTCCTGGGCACCGATGAGCAACACGCCAAGTTCCATCGGGGCGTCCTTGGCGACTTCCTCAATTTGGCGCAGCGTGAGCTCCGGCGAGAGCCAGACGCGCTTAGCACCGAACGCGACGGCCGCGGCCAGGGAGAGCTCGTTGGTGACGGGCACATGGGGGCCCACATCGATGAGCGCGCCTTCCTCGGAGGCACGCTGCATGGCAGCAAGGCTCTCGGCCATGAGCGGCTTACCCTCGGCGGCGTACTTCCACACATCGGTATCAACCGCGGCCTCACGGGTGTTTTCAACAGCCTCGTGATCGGCCACGGGCATGATGGGAATACAGCCCTTGGGATAGCCCGCCTGCTCGGCGGCGGCGTTTTTCTGGCCGGCAATGACGGCCTCGCCGCGGCGGTAGTTCAGGACGGGAACGTAGATGAGGTGGGCGCCGGCGCGCTTGGCGGCGCGGGCGCAAGCGGGATTGGTAACCGTGACGGCAACGCGGCAGCCCGAGGGGTGCGCCGCCGGCACGGGCTCGCGCGGAGCAACACGGGGCAGCGGGCGTTCGATGGTTCCCGCGAGAATGAGGAGCTGCAGGCAATCGAGAGCTTCGGCGCGCACATGGTGAAGCTGGGAGAAGCCGATGCCCACGTTGTCGTCCATGTCGATGGTAAGGTTCACCAGCCGGTAGGGCGTATTGCCGAGGCGATCGATGTGAGCGGCCACGTCGTCGAAGGAGACGGCGCGGGTGCGGGCCGCTTCCACCTCGGGACCCTCCGCGCTGCCAAGGGGACCGCCCTCGGGAAAAGCGGCGGCCAGGCGACGGGCGACGGCGAGGGACGTGCGGGACGCGTCATCGAGCTTGTCGGGGAGCATCTCGAGCACCTCGGCCTCCGTGGCAACACGGAACTCGATGGCGAGCGGCGCACCGATGTGCAGCGTGGCAGTGCCGACGATGGGCACGCGGGGCTCGCGGGCGTCATCCGCAAAAGAGGCCTCGGCGCTGCGAACGCGGAAAACGCGGTCGCCGGGCTTCACCGTGCGCGTCTTGCCCTCGAGCGGCAGGTGGTAGCGGCCTTTTTTGTCGGTGCGAACGGGCCCCAGCGTGAGCGTACCGTTGCCCTTGCGTGTCCAAAACTCGAGCACATCGCCCTCGGCCAGAACGTGATCGCTTGCAAGGAAGGCGGCGTTGTCGCGCACCTCGTCCACCCGGCCAAGGAACAAGCCTCGATTGTTGGGGCGCTTATAGCTCATGATGTCGTTGCCGCGCTTCCCATCCAAATACGCTGTGGTGAAGCCGCGAGAGAACGCATCGGTGAGGCGGTCGCGATCGGTGTCGGTAACGGCAAACGCAAGACCCTTCGGCTCCTCGTCTGCGGCGCTTTGCTCAGGATGACATGAGTCGTTAGCAAGAGCGGCGTCCAGCGCCTTGCGGTAGACAGCGGTGACGGCAAAGACGTACTCGGGGGACTTCATGCGGCCCTCGATCTTCAGCGAGGCCACGCCGGCGCGCACCAGGTCGCCCACGCGATCGACAGCACAGAGGTCCTGCGGCGAGAGCAAATGATCGCCCGGCGAGGGCAGGCTCTTCTGCAGAGCCTTGTTTTGCAGCTCATAGGGAAGCCGGCAAGCCTGGGCGCACATGCCGCGATTAGCCGAGCGGCCACCGATCATAGAAGACATGAAGCACTGGCCCGAATAGCACACGCAGAGCGCGCCATGAGCGAAGACCTCCACCTCCATTCCCTCCTCTTGCGCAGCGGCGGAGATGAGAGCGATCTCGGCGAGGGACACCTCGCGGGCCAGCGTGATGCGCTCGGCGCCCAGACGGGCCGCGGCGCGCACGCCGGCCAGACTGTGCGTATTCATCTGCGTGGAAAGATGCAGCGACGCCTCGGGCAGGGTGCGGGTGATTTCCGCCGCGAGCCCGATGTCCTGCACGATGAACCCATCGGCCCCGGCGCGATAGGCCTGGCGTACGCATTCCAAGGCCTCCCCTACCTCATCGGGCAAAATGACGGTGTTCATCGTCACATACACCGAAACGCCGCGCGTATGGGCGTACTCGCAGGCCCCGCGCAGCGTCTCCACGGTGAAGTTGTCGGCGCCTCGTCGCGCATTGAACGACTCGAGGCCCAGATACACCGCATCGGCGCCCGCCGCCACCGCAGCATGAAGCGCCGCCTCGCTGCCAGCGGGAGCCAATAATTCAACATTTCTCACGTAATACTCCTCATAGGTTCGCCCAAGGAAGTCAGCGAGCGGCTCTGCCGCATTTCGGGTGGCCCCGTCTTTGGGCCAGGCGACCTTCAGTCGCGCCGTGCCCAAACAAGGGGGTCAGGCGAAATGCGGCAGAGCCGCGCAGCATCGACACGTTCAAACATCCGCCAGAACGTTCGAAACCGATTAGTCCTCGTTGAGCTTCAGGGCCTCTTCGTCAGCCGCTTTCAGCTTATCGACACCTTCGTTGTAAGCGTCCTGAATCTCCTTGATGCGGTCGTCGTAGGTGCCGTAGTCGAAAGGAGCCTCTTCGGTGGCGCTGCTGATCTCGGTATACAGATCAACGTAGCCATTCAGCGCATCCTTGAGCTTGGTGCATCCATCGACGTAGTTCGTCTGCAAGCCCTTCATGGCCTCGGGCGTATCGATGGCCGCAAGAGCGTCGATGGCCTCGAAGGCGCTGTTGGCCTTATTGCGCATGTTGACGATGCTCTCCTGGGCCACGGCCTCGTCGAACTCGCCGAGGCGGCTGTTCAGCTCATCTACCGCCTGATTCACCTTGGTCATATAAGTGCGGTTGGCCTGCTGCTGATCGGTGGCTCCCGTGGCCGGCGATTCACAGCCCGCAAGAGCGCCGGCTACAAGAGCCGCGCCGAGGGCCACGGCAAGCAGGCACGCAATCGTATGCTTCTTCATGGTGTCTCCCGTCTTTGGACGCCGTACGGGCGCCGTCGTTTTCGCAGGAAGGCTCCGCGAAACGGAGCCGTTGGTTCTTGCTGGCTATGATAGCAGCACCGGGGACATCCCCGGTGCCACCGTCACGGTATCGCAACAAATGCGTCGCAGACGCGCTTCTTTAAGCGCCTTCGCCGCCGCCTTCCGGCCCGGGGTCGGGAGTCGGCGTGGGCTCGGGCTCGGGGGTCGGCGTGGGCTCGGGCTCGGGGGTCGGCTCAGGCTCGGGAGTCGGTGTGGGCTCGGGGGTCGGCTCGGTGGTTCCGCCGCCCTCGTTGCCCTGGCCCTCGCCTCCCTCGTTGCCTTGGCCCTCGTTGTTGTTCTCGTCCGTCTTTTCCGTCACCTCGGTATCGTCCTTCTTCTTTTTCTTGGAAGAGTAGTAGCCTCCGATATGGTTGTCCTCATCGCGGTAGTCTTTCTTGTACTCGGGCTTTTCGGCCTCGAAGAACTTCACCGTTTGGGTCGGGGAAATCATCGTGTCGATGAAATCGGCGAACACGCTGGCGGCCGTAGTCGTCGTTGCCCTGGCCTTCGAGTAGTCGCTGCGGTCGCCCAGCCAGATAGCCACGGCGTATTGCGGGGTAACGCCGCAGAACCAGCTGTCCTTCTTGTCGTCGGTGGTGCCGGTCTTGCCGCCAGCCTCCTGGCCATTGTCGGGGCGGGCCGCCTTGCCGGTGCCGTTCTCGATAACCACTTCCATGCAATCCAGCGCAGCGCGGGCCACCTCCCTTGAGAACACTCGCTCGCCAGTGGGGTCGGTGTTGTCTACGATGACGTTGCCGTTCTTGTCCTCGATGGTGATGATGCACTCGGGATCGTAGTGCACGCCGCCGTTGGCCACGGTGGCGTAGGCGTCGGCCATCTCCAGCGGAGTGACCGAGCCGATACCCAGGGTAAGGCCGGCCACCGAGGGCAAATCGGAGGTAATGCCCATAGCGTGGGCCATCTCGATGACCTTATCGACGCCCACCGACAGAAGCAGTCGAATGAACGCCGTGTTCGACGACACGCCGAAGGCGCTCTTGATGGTGCGGGTGCCGTAGTCGGCCTTGTCGTTGTTGTAAACCGGCTCGCCGCCCTCAAGCTCCACCTTGTAGCCAGCGTCGATGAGCGTCTCCGGATCGATGCCCTCGTTCAGCGCCGCAAGCAGCGTGAACAGCTTGAAGGACGATCCGGCCTGACGGCCCGAGCCGCCCTCGCCCGTGGCCATGTTCACCTGAGAGCTCTCATAATCGTGGCCGCCCACCATAGCGTCGATGTAGCCGTTCTCAGGGTTCACGACCGCCATGGACACCTCGAAGGGATCGCCCGCTTCTTCCTCTTTTTCAGCAGCAGCCTCCTCAGCGGCGGCCTGGGCCTCCAAATCGAGAGTCGTAACAACCTTCAGGCCGCCCTTGAACAGCTCAGAGGTGGAGTAGGCGTACTTGCCTTCGGGATTGGTCAGCTGGTTGCGCACGTAGCTCGTGAAGTAGGGGTATGCCAAGATGCCCGTCATAGAGGGCTCGGACGGGTTCAGCTCGATGGGCTCGGCCTTGGTGGCCTCGGCCTCTTCGGCGGTGATCACCCCGTTGGACACCATGCGGTCGAGCACGGTATTGCGGCGCTTCAGGCAGTTCTCGGGGTAATCGATGGGATTGTTGTAGGTGGGCGACTGAGGAATGCCCACAAGCGTTGCCGCCTCGTTCAGCGTAAGGTCCAGAGCGTCTTTGGAGAAGTAACGCTCGGAGGCGGCCTCAATGCCGTAGGCGCCCGAACCGTAGTTGATCGTGTTCAGATACATGAGCAGGATTTCGTCTTTGGTGTACTGCTCTTCCAATTTCTGAGAAATGTACATCTCGCGAATCTTGCGCTTGAAGGAAATGTCGCGCATCTCATCCGACAGGATGGTGTTGCGCACGAACTGCTGGGTGATAGTAGAAGCGCCCTCCAGCTCGCCGCCCATGAGGTTGTTCACCAACGCGCGGGCCACGCCGAGGTAGTCGACGCCGGCATGGGTGTAGAAGCGCTCGTCCTCAGTGGCGACAGTGCCCTTGAGCACATACTCGCTGATCTGATCGAGGGCCACCGGCTCGCGGTTTTCCAGCTGGAACTCGGCGAGCAGGGTTGTGCCGTCAGACGCGTAGACCATAGTCGGCTGCGCGGAGTTGTACGCGTCAGCGTTCTGGTAATCCGGCAAATCTTCCAACCACGAATTGCAAAGCGTCACGACGCCGAACACCGCCGCGGCGATGCAGGCCACCATCACGCCCAGCACAGACAGAACGACGGCCTTCTTATTCTTAACTTTCGTGCCCTTACGGCCCTTCATTGCGCGAGAACCCACGAACAACCTCCATCAGTTATAGGTTTTGTTATTTTACCAGTGAGTTGCAGTGGGAATGCCCGAGGGGCTCGGCATCAGGAAAAGCACAGAGGCCGCATTGGGCGGGAACGGGGCCATTCCCGCTCGCGATGGGCCGCGGCTCGCTTGCCCGGGCGGGAGCGGGGCCATTCCCGCCCAATCCGGCATCCCGCCCGATTGCCTGGGCGGGAGCGTCGGCGCTTCCGCCCGCGATGTGCCACAGCTCGCTTGCCTGGGCGGGAACGGGGGCGCTTCCGCCCGCGGCAGGCGGCGCTTCGCTCACGTGGGCGGGAACGGGGGCGCTTCCGCCCAGACCGGCATACCGCCCGATTGTCCGGGCGGGAACGGCGGCGCTTCCGCCCAGGGGTTAGCGGAGCTGGTGCTGGGCGGTGAGGGCTTTCGCGGCCTCGAGCTGGGCGCGCACGGCGTCGTGGCCGGTGCCGCCGTAGGTGGCGCGGGCGGCCACGATGGCGGGCAGGTTCAGGCACTCCACGATGTCGGACTCGAACAGGTCGCTTTCCGCTTGGAAATCGGCGAGGGTGAGGTCTTCCAGATCGCAGCCCTGCTGCTCGCAGGTGAGCACCAAATGCCCCACCACCTCATGCGCCCGGCGGAAGGGCAGGCCCTTCTTGGCCAGGTAGTCGGCTACATCGGTTGCGGCCAGGTAGCCCTTCTTGGCCTGGGCCGCCATGGCATCGGCGTTCACCGTCATGGTGGCGATCATGCCCGCGGCGCACACGTAGCAGTCCTCCAGGGTATCGGCGGCGTCCATGGCGCCTTCCTTATCTTCCTGCAGATCCTTGTTGTAGGCCAAGGGCAGCGACTTCAGCGTCATCATGAGGGCGACCAAATCTCCCACGACCCGGCCCGACTTGCCGCGAATGAGCTCGGCGAAATCGGGGTTTTTCTTCTGGGGCATGATGGAAGAGCCCGTGGAATAGGCGTCCGAAAGCGTGATGAAGCCGAACTCCGCCGAGGACCACAGCACGATTTCCTCGCACAGACGCGACAGATGCAGGCACGACACGCTGCAGGCGTAGATGAGGTCGAGCAAGAAATCGCGGTCGGATACGGCATCGAGCGAATTCGGGATGGGGTGGTCGAACCCAAGGGCGGAAGCGGTGGCAAAGCGGTCGAGCGGATAGGTGGTGCCAGCCAGGGCTGCCGCGCCCAGAGGGCACGCATCAGCGGCGTCTCGGGCCGCGGCGAGCCGGTCGTGGTCTCGGGCGAGCATCTGCACGTAGGCGAGCATATGGTGCGAGAAGAGCACCGGCTGGGCGTGCTGCAGATGGGTGTAGCCGGGCAAGATCACCTCGAAATTCGCCTCGGCCTGGGCGATAAGCGCCTCGCGCAACGCCACGTTGGCCTCCATAAGCTCGCTGGCGCGCCGCTTGGCGTACAGGCGCGTGTCCGTCGCCACCTGGTCGTTGCGCGAGCGGCCGGTGTGCAGCCGCGCACCCGCGTCCCCGATGCGCGCCGTCAGCTCAGACTCGATGGCCATGTGGATGTCCTCGCTTTGCTGCACGTCGAAGATGAGGGCCCCCGATTCGATATCGGCCTTGATGCCGGTCAAACCCTCGACGATGGCCGCGGCGTCATCCCGGGAGATAACGCCCTGGTCGGCGAGCATGGTCGCATGGGCCGTAGAGCCGGCGATATCCTCGGCGTAGAGCCGCTGATCAACGGGCAGCGACGCCCCGAACCTTTGGGTGAAGGCATCGGCGCCTTCGGTGAATCTTCCTGACCAGAGTGCCATAGGTGCTCCTTGCTGGTAATCATGGCCCGTGCTAAGCGGTAACGGACTCGGCGGCATCGATAATGCCCTCGGCCTCTTCCACCACGGCCTTGTAGGCGGCGTTGGTGGCATCGACGTCGGCGAAGGAGGGCATGCGAGCATCGTTGGCAAGCCGGTTTTCCGCCCACACTTTGCAGGAGAGGCTGTGGATGTCGATGAAGCCCTTGGCCGCCTGATGGTCGAACGCATCGTCGGCGTCGTAGGTGGCCAGGCCGAAATCGTAGAGGGAGAAGGCGCTCTTGCGGCCCACCACGGTGCAGCTGCCCTTGTACAGCTTCAGCTTCACCGTGCCGGTCACGCACTGCTGGGTGTTGGAGAGGAAGGCGTCGAAGGCCTCCTTCAGCGGCGAGAACCACAGGCCGTTGTACACCTGGTCGGCCCAGGCCTGCTCGATGGTGAGCTTGTAGTGCAGTACGCTGCGCTCGAGGCACAGATCCTCTAGGGCCTTGTGGGCCTGAATGAGGGTAAGCGCCGCTGGAGCCTCGTAGCACTCGCGGCTCTTCACGCCCACGAGCCGGTTCTCCACCATGTCGATGCGGCCGAAGCCGTTGCCGCCGGCGATGTCATTCAGAGCGTAGACGATTTCAAGGAAGGACAGCTTCTCGCCGTTCAGAGCGCAGGGCACGCCGCCTTCGAAATCGATGGTCACGTAGGAGGGCGCATCGGGGGCCTCGGCGGGGTCCACGGTCATGGTGTAGATGTCCGCCGGCGGCTCGCACCAGGGATCTTCCAGCACGCCGCACTCGATGGCCCGGCCCCACAGGTTGTCGTCGATGGAATAGGGCGCCTCGGCCGTCGCCTTCACGGGCACATCGTGGGCGGCGGCCCAGGCTATCTCATCGGAGCGGCACCCCAGATCCCAATCCCGCACCGGAGAGAGGATCTGAAGCGACGGGTCCAGCATGAGCACCGAGGATTCGAAGCGCACCTGGTCGTTGCCCTTGCCCGTGCAGCCGTGGGCGATGTACTTGGCGCCATAGGCGTGGGCCACGGCCACCAGATGCTTAGCGATAAGCGGGCGCGACAGAGCACTCACAAGGGGGTACTTGTTCTCGTACAGGGCGTTGGCCGCAAGGGCGCAGGTGAGGTACTGCTCGGCGAAGGTCTCGCGCATGTCCACCACCTGGCAGCCGATGGCGCCCGTGGCAAGGGCCTTGGCCTTCACGTTGGCCAGACCGTCGTGCTCCTGGCCCAAGTCGCCCACCACGGCGATGACATCGAGGTTGTATTCCTCCTGGAGCCACTTAATGCAGACAGAGGTATCAAGGCCGCCGGAGTACGCGAGAACGACGCGCTCCTTCTCGCCCGGGGCGGGAGCGGCGGAGAGTTGCGGGGCAGCGTGCAGGTCGTTGATGGGGGTCGTCATGGGAGATGCGCCTTTCGTTTCGGGTTTGCCTGGGGGTGCGCCCGGCTCGCTTGCGCGATGAAAAGGCAGTGGTGCACATTTGGCGCAGCAGCGCAGACAGACTGCGGAGGCGCCGGTTCGCGGATGAGCATGGAAGATGCGAAGATACCACGGCCTTTAGCGGACCCGGGCAGGGCCGCTCAAGATGCGCAAAAAAGCGCGCGAGATTCTGCTACGCGCGTCGGCGTCGCAGAGAGCAGCTACGTCGGCGTCGATCGACGTTGGCCGTGGAAGCGAGGAACTGCGGGCACAGGGCAGCAGCAGCGATTTCGCTGTGCGCACAAGCTATGAGAGCTGCTGCCTGCATTCTGTCCGTTCCTTTCGAAAGCGCCCAGCCGTCCGAGTTATGGAGCCGCTCTTGAGGCGCTTTTCGCCTCGGCCCCCGGCTGTGCGGTTGACGGCATTATGCACGAAGCCACCATCCGTCAAGGGAGAATTCGGAAAATTTTTCGGAAGTGGCGAAATTTAATTGTGCAATGTGCTGTGCAGCTGCACAAAATATCAGGCTTTCTACCTGGTATTTGCTGAGACCATGACAAAAAAGAGCGCTGCTAAATTGTGCAGCGCCCTTTCGGAAAACAAGGTGGTGTGCGAGTCGCTAGAGCAGTCGTTCCAACTTCTGCACAAGCACGTCCACATCGGCCTCGGTGCAGATGAGCGGCGGCAAGAAGCGCAGCGTATGCGGCCCCGTCGCGTTCAGAACCAGGCCCTCTTCCAGGCCCGCAGCCACAATGTCGGGCGCCGAGGGCGCCTCGTGGGTTAGATCGATGCCGTTCATGAGGCCGAAACCGCGCACCTCCTGCACATGGGGCAGGCGGGCGAGGCGCTCGCGCATGTAAGCGCCCACCGACTCAATCTGCGCCCCCACGCCCGGAGCGAGCAGGGTGGACAGCGTCACATGGGCCGCGGCCATGGCGATGTTCGAACCGCCGAACGTGGTGCCGTGGTCGCCCGGGGCGAAGGCCGTCGCGATGGAGGTCTTGGCCGCGCAGGCGCCAGCCACCACGCCAGAGGCAATGCCCTTGGCCATGGTGACGATATCGGGCAGCACGCCGAAATTCTGGAAGCCAAAGGGCAGGCCCGTGCGGAAAATGCCACTTTGCACCTCGTCGCAGATCATGAGCGCACCGTGCTCCTCGGTGAGACGACGGATAGCCGCAATGAACTCCTCGGTGCAGGGATGCACGCCGCTCTCGCCCTGGATGCACTCGATCATGACCGCGCAGATGCGGCTGCCCTGGGTTTCGAAGAGGCGCTCGAGGGCGTCGACGTCGTTGATGGGCGTGGAGGTAAAGCCGGCGGGCAGCGGCTGGAAGGCCTCCTGCTTGGCCGGCTGGGCCGTGGCGGCCAAGGTGGCCAAAGTGCGACCGTGGAAGCTCTTGGCCAGCGTGACGATAAGGCGCGGAGCCAGCTCGCCATCTATGCCGGCGGCCTCGGCGCGGCGACGCGCGTAGAGGCGGGCCAGCTTGATGGCGCACTCGTTGGCCTCGGCGCCGGAGTTCGCAAAGAAGGTCTTCCACGTTTCGGGACTCGGCTCGTCGGCATAGGCATTCAGCATGTTCGACAGCAGCTGGGCCACTTCGCCACGATGCTCGATATAGTAGTAGTTGCTCACGTGGATGAGCTTGGCGGCCTGCTCGCTTACGGCCTGCACCACCGAGGGGTGGCAGTGGCCGAGGCTGCACACACCAATGCCCGAGAGGAAGTCGAGGTACTCCTTGCCGGTATCGTCGATGAGCACCATGCCCTTGCCTTCGACGAACTCCACGGGCTTGCGGGCGAATGTGCCCATTACGTATTCGGATTCAAGGGCGGTCTCACGAGCGAGTGTCATGGCGCTTCCTTTCCAACTAGTGGTTCTCGATGAGCTTTGAGGCGAACTTGCTGACGGGCGACAAGTTCAGGAACTGGGCAGAGGCCAGACCGCCGACCATGGTTCCCATACCGGAATCGGTGAGCATCTCGAGCAGCAGCGCGTGGGGCACCGTGCCGTTGATGATGTGGGCGCCGTTGACGCCGGCGTCAAGGGCACGCACGCAGCTCGCCAGCTTGGGAATCATGCCCGAGGAGAGCTTGTCGCCGCGCACCATGGCCTCGGCCTCGCCTAACGACATCTCGGCGATGAGCGACTCGGGGTCGGGATAGTTCTCGTAGAGGCCGTCCACATCGGTGAGGAAGATAATTTTGTGAGCGCCGATGGCAGCGGCGATGTGCCCCGCAGCGATGTCGGCGTTCACGTTGTAGCAGCCGCCGTCCTCGCCGATGGCGATGGAGGCGATGATGGGGATGTAGTCGTCGGCCACGAGGTCCTCGATGAGCGGGGTGTTGATGCGGGTGATCTTGCCTACCCGACCCAGGCGCGCATCGGCCTGCTCGGCCACGATGATGCCGGCGTCGGTTCCGGAGACGCCCACGCCCATGTTGCCGTGGGCGTTCATGGCTTCTACCAGCTGCTGGTTCACCTCGCCGGTGAGCACCATGCGCACGATGTTCATGGCCTCATCGGTGGTGACGCGCTGGCCGTCGACGAACTCCACCGGGATATCGAACTTCTCGAAAGCACGGTTAATGGCCTTGCCGCCGCCGTGCACGAGCACCGGGTTCACGCCGAGAATCTTCAAGAGCACGATGTCGGCCATGACCTCGGCGGCCAGCTCCTGGTTCTCCATGGCCGAACCGCCGTACTTGATGACGATGGTCTTGCCGGTGACCTGCTTGAGCCAGGGCATGGCCTCGTAGAGGATCTCGCCCGTGCGTACCTCGACGCCCTCGGCGCGGGTCTGGGATGCGTATTTCATGAGCGGTAGTCTCCGTTGATCGTAACGTAGTCGTGGGAGAAGTCGCAGGTCCACATGGTGGCCGACTCCTCGCCCGCGTGCAGGTCGGCCTCGATGGCCACTTCCGGCGCCTCGAAGCGACGCAGCGCCTCCTCTTCGTCGAAATCGACCACGAGCCCGGCACGGCACACAGGCAGGCCCAGTATATCGATATCGACGTCTTCCTGATTGAAGCGGGCGCCAGAGCGTCCGAGGGCGGCAGCGACGCGACCCCAATTGGCGTCGTGGCCGTAGACCGCCGTCTTCACGAGCGGCGAGTTGGCCACGGTGCGGGCCGCGGCATCGGCGTCTTCGGCCGTGGCAGCCCCGCGCACCGTGACGGTGATGAGGCGCGTGGCCCCTTCCCCGTCGGCGGCCATGGCGCGGGCCAGCGTGGTGCACAGGCAATCGAGAGCCTCGCAGAAGCGCTCGTAAGCCGGCGTGCCCGGCGCGAAGGCGGGGCCGTCAGGAGCCGCAGCGCCCGACGCCAAAGCGAAGCAAGTGTCGTTGGTGGAGGTGTCTGAATCCACCGTCACCTTGTTGAAGCTCCTGTTCACCGCAGCCACCAGCGCCGCGGAAAGGTCGGGGGCCAAAAGCGGCGCGTCGGTGGTGATGACGGCGATCATGGTGGCCATGTTCGGCATGATCATGCCGGCGCCCTTGGCCATGCCGCTCACGGTGAAGGTGGCACCCGGATAGCCGATGTCGTCGCCGGCAAAGCTCACCGCGCCGTGCTTGGGGCGCGTATCCGTAGTCATGATGGCCCGTGCCGCCGAGACGCCCTGATCGGCGCGCTCCTGAGAAGAGTCGGCGGTGGCCATGGCCGCCAGAGCCGCGGGCACGCCTGCGGCAAAGGGCTCGAGGCGCAAATGCTGGCCGATGACGCCCGTAGAGGCCACGAGCACCTCGTCAGCCGGGCAGCCCACAGCCTCGCCGACGAGCTCAGCGGTCTTGCGGGCGTTTTCCAAACCCACCTCGCCGGTGGCAGCGTTGGCGATGCCGGAGTTGATGACCACGGCTCGGGCACACCCGTAGGCCGGGGCTCCCGTGCCGCTCTCGGCGAGGTGCTCGCGGGACACGCGCACCGGAGCCGCGCAGAACACATTGGTGGTGAAAGTGGCTGCAGCCGCCGCAGGCTCGTCGGCCACTACCAGCGCCATATCGAGGCGCTCGGGGTCGGGCCGAAAGCCCGCATGCACACCGATGGCGGAAAAGCCGAGGGCCGAGGCCGGGCTGCCCATCTCGTCGAAGGCGAGGGTCGCGGTGTCGCTCATGGTTCCTCTCTTTCTGAAATCGCGCCTAGGGACTCAAACGGGCGGCAGGCTGGCTCCTTGGTGCCCTTGTCCGCCGCCGCGATGACCTATATCGCTACACCGGATCGGCGATTTCTTCCAAGCCGGTCGTCTCGGGCATGCCGAAGACGATGTTGGCGCACTGCACGGCCTGACCGGCGGCGCCCTTGCCGAGGTTGTCGATGGCGCCGGTGGCCACGATCATGCCCGTGGGGTGCGCCGCCACGCCCACCTGGGCGCGCACGGTGCCGGCCACCGAGGCGGTACGAGGCTGCACGCCGGCGTCCATAACGGACACGAGCGGGCTTTCCGCGTAGAAATCACGATAGATTTCCACGAGCTCCTCGGTGGTGGGGGCTTTCACGCCCGGCGCCGGGGGCAGCGTCACCGTGGAGAGCAGGCCGCGGTTCAAGGGAGCCAGGTGGGGCGTGAACACGAGGCGGCCCTCAAGCCCCAAGATCTGCTCGATTTCGGGAGTGTGACGGTGGGTGCCCACGCCATAGGCCTCGAGGTTCTCGTTGGCGAAGCAGTAATGGGTGCGCTCCGTGGCCTTCTTGCCCGCGCCGGTCACGCCGGAGATGGCGTCGGCCACCACAGGAGCGGCGGCATCCACGAGCCCCGCGCGGATAGCAGGTGCAGCAGCGAGGGAGGTGGCCGTCGGATAGCAGCCCGCGCAGCCCACGAGCACGGCCTCGCCCGCCGCGCGGCGGGCGGCCGCGGCAGCCAGCTCGTCGCCGGTGAGCTCGGGCAGCCCGAAGGCGGCCTGAGCCAGAAGATCGGTGGCGGTATGGGGCGCGTACCACTGCTCGTAAACGGCCGGATCTTTCAGGCGGAAATCGGCGGAGAGGTCAATCACGGTGACGCCCGCCTCGATGAGCGCGGGAGCCAGCCCCATGGCCGCCTTGTGGGGCACCGCCAGAAACACTACGTCGAAGGCGGCGAAATCGGTATCCTCGTGAGTGGAGAAAGCGAGGTCGGTCACCCCCGTGAAAGCCGGATAGGCCTTAGCGATGGGCGTTCCCGCAAGGGCGTCAGACGTAGCCGCTGCCAAATCGAACTTGGGATGGCGCGAAAGCAGGCGAACCAGCTCGATGCCGGCGAATCCGGCTGCTCCCACAACTCCTGCGCGGTAGGTCATAGTCAACCCCGTTTCTCTTCGAACGCAGGCCACGTTCGGCCTTGCGTCGCGCTCGACTCCGCAGCCGCGCGCTTTCGTTGAGCACTTGCACAAAGACATCATCTCTGTGCGCCTTCCATCATACCCCCTTTGGAAATAGGTGCAGCGCGCTCGCGCAACAAATCGCGCTCTTTTTGGCAATTTTTTTCGTTTCGAGGCGCACTCCCGGCAAGACGATGACGTTTTTGGTGCCCCCGCGCGGGGGCAAACCGCGAAATTGGCCATTTCTCGCAGCCTTTCCGCACTCCCCCTGCGCCCCGAAACGAAAGAAATTGCCATCCCGAGCATCAAAAGGTGTCGCGCAGCCCTTGGCCGAGTCCATCTCGCCGTTCACCTCGTCGCTCGTCCCAGCACCCCTTACCCTGTTTGTGACAACTTGGAGCAGCTTGGCTCCCCTTCCCTGTTCTTCGGCGCCCTTCCGTTAGACTGAAACGCACATCTTTTGGAAAGGAGCTCGCAATGAGCAACAAAGGCAAGAAGGTCAAGGTGCACTACACCGGCACGCTGGACGACGGCACCAAGTTCGATTCGTCCGTGGATCGCGGTGAGCCCATCGAGTTCGTCTGCATGGCCGGCCAGATGATCCCCGGCTTCGACGCCGCCGTGGAGGACATGGCCGTGGGCGAGAAGAAGACCGTGCACATCCCCGCCGCCGAGGCCTATGGCGAGCGCAGCGACGAGATGGTGCAGAAGGTGCCCGTGGACCAGATTCCCAACGGCGACCAGCTGCCCGTCGGCCAGACCGTGTACATGATGGGCCCGGGCGGCCAGCCCTTCCCCGTGTTCGTGGAGTCCATCGAGGACGGCATCGTCACCTTCGACATGAACCACGAGTTGGCGGGCAAGGACCTGAACTTCGACATCGAGCTCGTCGAGGTCGAGGACTAGCGCAGCCGTCCTGCCGGCCTTTCGTCCCATCGGCTCGTCTTATAAAGCGACCCCGCAGAATTGAGCGGGGTCGCTTTGCGTTCGGGGAAAACCGAGGTCTGTCCTAGATGGGAAATGGGGCAGCCGGCAAGGCTCCTAAACTGCTTTCGCGCGCTTAGGCAAGAGCTTCGGACAGGGGAGCTTCGAACGCTTCAGAGGCGACGGGCTTCGCCTCGGTTTTCTTCGGGAAGAGGCCCTTGAACGCAGAGGGAAGGGCGGCCCACACGCCGGGCTGGGGCACGGCGTCGGCCTCGATAAGGGAGGTCACGGCGCTGGAGGCCGTCTTCGCGCTGATGCCCATGTTCGCGAAGCGCTGCTCAAGCTTGGCGCAGTAGGCGGCATCGGCGGAATCGAGCGTGGAGATAGCGGCGGTGGCACTCTCTTTGAACAGTTTCATGATGGCTCCTCTCAGCACGATTGTGCGTTGTTCGCTTTCGACACCGTGCAGTTTAGAGGGGCAAATTCGTCAGGGTTTTGGTCGCTGCTCTGAAACCGAGCGCATTCGTTTGTGCAATTGCACAAACGATGCTGGAGCCGCCTCGAAAGGCGAAAGCCAGCTTGCGCAGGCGCCGCATGCCCGCAGACAGCCGCCTGGAGCATGGAGCTGCCGCCGATTTAGGGCAGATACACTAGCGTGAGCAGCGCCGCCAGCTCGCGATCGGAGGCGCTTTCCATGGCAAGGACGTCCTTGATCTTCTTCAGGCGATAGCGCACGGTGTTGGGGTGCTGGAACAGGACATCGGCCGTGGCGCGCACCTCGCCGTAGTTGGCGGCGAAGGCCTCGGCGGTTCGGGCCAGCTCGGCGTCGTTTTCCGCATCGTAGTCGAACAGAAGCGAGCGCAGCAGGTCGGCCGAGCGCGCATAGAGGCGGTCGCTGCGCGCGGCGGCGCGGAAGGCGTCGAAACGCAGCGTGGTCCAGCGCACCGTTTCGCGCCCCTCTTTCAGGGCCGTCGTCAAAGCGGCCATGGCCTGGCGCACGGCAAGGTCGCCCTCCCCCAGACTCACCTCCTGACTGATGCCGCACACGAGCGGGCCGGCCGTGGCGACGCACTTCTCCAAATCGGCATCAGAGATGGCGATGGCCTTCAGCGGGGGCCTCTTGAAGGACACAAACCCCAGCAGCGTCCCGCGATAGCGGCACACGAAGGTGCGTTCCACATCGTCCCAGCGTTCGCCGTAGCTCGTCAGCACCCCCTCCAGCACCCGCTGCAGCGCCCGCAGCGACGCATCGTCGTCGGTCACGGCGCGCACGGCCATGCACTGGATGGTGGCGCCGGTCACGCCGGCGATGGTGAAGAACGTGGCGCGCACCGCCTGCTCGTCGGAGGAGGCGAGGATGGAGTCGATAAGGCTCGTGCGCTCCCATTCCGCAGCGTCGTCGTCCAAGGCGTTCATGAGGTCGGCGATGACGCGCTCCATGTAGCGGCCCTCGTAGAAGAGCACCGGCACGCCCCGGGCCGCCGAGGCCGCGGCCACGCGCTCGCCAACGGCCTTCAGCACCACCGGCTTCACGGCGATGGCCGCCACGTCGCGCTCGATGAGCTCGAGGAGCGCCTGCTCGGCCAGATCGGGGTGCATAGCGGCGAAGCCGAGCGTGGTGAAGATGAACTCGCCGGCGGAGAACAAATCGTAGTGGCCCGTGAAGGGCTCGTGGTCGAGGGTGCCCACGCCCGTGACCTCGCGCGCCGCCGCTCCTTCGCAGGGAGCTGCGAGCCAGATGCTGTCGAAGGCCCTCATGTTCATAACATCGCCGACGGTGATCATGGTGTTCCCCTAACTGCCATGGCGGGCGGAGCGGCGGAAGGTGCGCTTACGCAGGAAGGAGCCCGGAACCACGGGGGCATCCGCGCGCATACGGTAGAGGTTGCAGGAGCGGTTGGCCGCGGCGGCGGCCTCCCAGTCGGCCGCGGTGGCGCGGGCGAGGGCCTCTTCCGCCGTGGCCGGCGCGTCCTCGTCGTGGACGTCGGGCCCGAAGGTGTTGAGCCAGTGCAGGTCGCGCACGGTGATCGCGCGGGCCGGCTCGTGAGGCGCGAGGATTTCCAGCTCGTCGTCTTCCGCGAAACGGTTGCGGCACAGGAGGTACAGATAGCCGCTCGCGCAAGCGACGATATCGGCCATGTGCATGGCTTCCTGCTCGTAGCCGTCGTAGGCAGGCGCCTGCTCGGCCTCGGAAAAGTAAAAGCCGGTGCCGTAGGGGCGGTGCGACACAGCCAGAAGCTCGTCGGCCACTGCCTCGACCGGCTCGCCGTCGAGCACGCGGCGATAGGCGCCCACGACGCTCGCCACGTAGAAGGCCTTCTTGTTGCGGCCCTCGATCTTGATGGAATCCACTCCCGCACAGGCCAGCTCACGCAGATGGGCGAGCATGTTCAGATCCTTCGCGTTCATGATGAAGGTGCCGCGATCGTCCTCCTCGATGGGAAAGAACTCGCCCGGGCGCTTCTCTTCTTCCAGCAGGAACTCCATGGGACGCTCTTCCGCCGCAAACCCCGTAGGGGCGGACTTCAGTCCGCCCGGGGTGCCGACGGCGTTTCCGCTTTGAGGCAGCTCAACCACGCTTGCGGGCGAGGGGGGACCGAGGTCGCCCCCTACGGGTTCGTCCAGCCATGCTGCTTCAGGACCCGCGGTACCCAGTTGGTAGCTCCAGCGGCAGGGCTGGGTGCAGTGGCCCTTGTTGCCCGAGCGGCCCGTGAGGTAGCTGCTGATAAGGCAGCGGCCCGAGACGGCCATGCACATGGCGCCATGGGCGAAGGCCTCGATCTCCAAGTCGGGCGGCGCGTCCTGACGCAGTCGGGCAATGTCGACAAGCGACATCTCGCGGGCGCACACCACGCGCTTGGCGCCCAGGGAATGCCACACCCGCGCCGCCGCGGCGTTGGCCACCGAGGCCTGGGTGCTCACATGGCGCTCGATGCGCGGCGCAACCTCACCGGCCACGGCGAAGGCGCCCATATCGCCGATGATGAGAGCGTCCACCCCCGCCGCATCGAGCGCTCGAAAGTACTCCGGCAGTCCGTCGACGTCGTCGGGGTGCATGAGAATATTGCAGGTGACATGCACTTTTACGCCGTGGTCGTGGGCAAAGGCCACGGCTGCGGGAATCTCTTCCATAGCGAAATTCGCCGCCCGGGCCCGCATGCCGAACTTATCGGCCGCCAAATACACCGCATCGGCCCCGAACAGCACCGCGGCCCGCAGCTGCTCCATGCCACCCGCCGGCGCGAGGAGCTCCATCGGTATGTCCGCAGAATTTGTCATGCAGCCATTCTACGCGATAGGCCCCCTCCCGTGCACCCAGCCTTCCGTCGTGCCGGCGAGAGCGCCGCGGCCGGCTCTATTCCCCGTGTTCCACGCGGTCGATGAGCTCTTGCTGGGAATGGACGCCGAGCTTGGCGTAAATATGCTTGATGTGGCTTTTCACCGTGTTGCGCGACACGACGTAGTGATCCATGAGGAACTGGCCGTTGCGGCCGCGGGCCAGAAACGCGAAGACCTCGATCTCGCGCTCGGTGAGCCCATGAGCCTGACCGATGACACGACAACGCTCTTCGATGGTGGCCTGGGACGGCTCATCTTCGGCGGCGACCGACGCCGCCCCCTCTCCTGCAACCGGCACCTCCCTCGAAACCGGCCCATACAACCCCTCACCAGCAGAAATCACCCTGTTCATCGCGCCCTTTTCCCCGCTGGCTTCGTTGTACCCCACACCGCCCATGCTCACAATGCCGCAAATGGCAGCGCTGAAGCTGAACTTCCGAAAACCCACCCACATAAGCGCCACGAACAAAAACAGCACGCACTCGGCAACCATGGCAGCGACATCGGCGTTGGTGCCCACGAGGTTGTTCGTCGTGTGCCCCGCCACAGCGCCGATGTCGGTGCCCAACGCAGCCAGCGAGCGGACGAGCCCGAACGTAGGCAGAAGCGCAAGCGGATTGCGACGGCCCACGGCGACGACCACCAACCACACGAGCATCTCGAAGCAGCGCACGCCAATGCGAATGAGCACATTGGCCGAGGAAAGATCGCTGTAAAACATAAAGGGTGCGATAACGAGACCGCCCGTCACGAGGAGCACGCAAAACGAGAACAAGGTGTCCTCCCGGTCACGGCTCCCCGAGATAATCATCCACAAAACCGCCAGCACGACCATCGGTGCGCTGATGCCGAACGAGGCCGGCGCATTGTCCACCTCCCCCAAGGTAAGCCCGTAACCGGTGGCCACGCTGAAGAGCAGCACGCAGGCGAACAGCCCATGAGAGGGATGCAGAAACGACTCCGGATTGGAGAGCTCGAGGCTCGCGGGCGCCTCGCTGGAGGAGATCTCGCCGAGCAGCGTGCCGGCGCACGGGTGCATCAGCACCACGACCAGCAGGTTGCATAGGAGCACCTCAATCGCGCCGATGTTGTACGGGAGGGCCGGATGGATGACCACGGCGACTTCCCCCAAGGCCACACCGGCGGCAATACTGGCGAGCGCTGCGCCAGCCGTCGGGAGCGACACCAACGCACAGGCAACGAGCGTCGCAGCCCAGGCGGAAGCTACCGATAGGCAGACGAGGCCCACAATGGTCGCCCAGGGAACTTGCAGCATAAGGCCGAACTCCAACGCCACAGCCGCAGTGAGCAGGCATCCTACGGCCACCGTTGTCAGGAGACGCCTGTCGATGAGCGAGGGCTTGACCATCGACGCGCCGAAAAGAGCGAAGAACACCGCGGCGCTGACAAAGGTGGCGATCTCGCGCGCGATGCCGCAATAGGACGACACATGGGAGTACACGCTGGCATTCAACATGAACCCAGCGACGGCAAACAGGATGAAGGGCACGATGCAGCGCAGGGTTGAACCCTGTCTGAGCACACTCAACGTTGCGCGACCAGACTCGCTCATCACGCGTCCCAACCCCCTTCCGAATAATTTCGCCCATTGTAGGGCATTCGCGGTGCTCTTATTGCGAAAAAAATATCTTTGCAGGTTTTCACCTGGTGAAACTTCAGCAAATCACCCCGACGGGGGGAGCAGATCGCCGTCCCTTGAAACACCCGTCGAGGGTGGTGATTCACTCCCAAGCCGCCCGTTAGGATACAGAGCATAGGGCAGCGCCCGAAGGCGAGGTAGCGAAGCTGCCCTCGCCGGCGCTGCAAGGCTTGCACCAAACGGTGCGAAATCAAGGAGGGTATTACATGAGCAAATCTATGGACATCTCACGTCGCGGCTTTATCGGCAGCGTGGCAGGCGCGGGCGCCCTGGCAGCCCTGGGCCTTGCGGGCTGCGCCCCGAAGGCGGCAGTCGAGGCCGAGCCCATGGCCGAGACCGGCGAGGCGACCGAGGGCGCCCAGGTCGGCGCCGACTGGCTGGGCAGCGCGCCCGAGATCACCGAGAGCGACATTGTCGAGACCCGCGACTGCGATCTTCTGATCGTAGGCGCGGGCAACGGCGGCATGGCCGCGGCCGCCTACGCTGCCGACCAGGGCGTCGACTTCATCATCTGCGAGAAGGGCGAGACCGTGGGCGCCACTCGCCACTGGTTCGCCGCTCTGGGCACCCGTCCCTTCAAGGAGCAGGGCGTGGAGGTGGACCGCCAGCGCCTCATGGGCGAGATCGTCCGCTACTCCCAGGGCAACTGCGACCAGCGCCTCATCCGCATGTGGATGGACGAATCCAACGACATGTTCGAGTTCGTCGACAGCATCATGACCGAGGCGGGCATGCAGGCGGTGGCCGACGAGTTCGACATGCCCGGCGGCATGGGCGGCACCCCCTACTACGTCTCCCCCTGCGAGCACCACTACGTCGGCGCCGACGGCCAGATGAGCTTCTCAGGCCCGGAGCGCAACCAGCTTATGGAGGAGCGCGTGAAGAAGGCCGGCCGCGAAGTCGCCTACGGCCACGAGCTCGCCAAGCTCGTCCGCGAAGAGGGCGGCCGCGTGACCGGCGCCATCTTCAACACCTCCGACGGCTATGTGCAGGTCAACGCCGCCAAGGGTGTCCTGCTCACCACGGGCGGCTATTCCGCCAACCCTGACATGCTCACGGCGCTGTCTCCGGTGACCACCCATTCCGTCACGGCCCTCGGCTACAACCAGAACAACACCGGTGACGGCATCAAGGCCGCCCTGTGGGCCGGCGCTGCCAAGGACCTCACCTCCGCCACCATGATCTTCGACCGCGGCCTGGTGGCCCCCGGCACGAAGGCCGGCTACACCGAGGAATCCATCGAGGCGGGCATGCCCCAGTTCCCCGGCAACGGGCAATTCGGACCGGGAACCCAGCCCTTCCTGAAGGTGAACATGAACGGCGAGCGATTCGCCAACGAGTCCGCCGACTACGACTACCTGCCCCATGCGGCGGCCCAGCAGCCCGGCGGCGTGTACGTGTCGGTGTGGGACGGCAACTTCGGCGACGACGTGCAGCGCTTCCACACCCTCGGCTGCTCGGCCATGACGCGCAACATGATCCTGGCGTTCCGCGGAGAAGACGGCTCCTACGACCTGGACAAGTTCTTCGAGGCCGAGCTTGAGGACGGCCGTCTGCAGAAGGCCGATACGCTTGACGAGCTGGCCGACAAACTCGGCTTTACCGGTCAGGCCAAGGAGAACTTCCTCGCCGAGTGCGAGCGCTACAACGAGCTGTTCGACGCCCAGGAGGATCCGGACTTCGGCAAGGAGGCCTACCGCCTCTCCGAGCTGCGCACGCCCCCGTTCTACGGCGCGACCTTGGGCGGAACGCTGCTGACCACCATCGACGGCATCCGCATCAACAAGGACTGCCAGGCGCTCGATGCCGACGGCAACCCCATCGAGGGTCTGTACGCGGCGGGCGACTGCTCCGGCTCGGTGTTCTCCGGCTGCTACCCCGACCAGCTCCACGGCTTCGCCTGCGGCCGCACCATGACCGAGGCCCTGCACGTCGTGAAGCAGATGGCCTAGCCTTACCGCCTACTCCGACGGCGCCCTCGCAAGCGCCGACTCATCTAAAACGCCCCGGCGCCTTCCCTCCCTGCGCCGGGGCGTTTCTTGGTTGGTTGGAATGGGGCGGGGTGTCTCGCCTAGCCCTCGTAGGTGACGCGGGCGCCCTGGGGGGTGTCCTCGATGGTGAAGCCCAGGCCGGCCAGGCCGTCGCGCACGCCGTCGGCCACGGCCCAGTTCTTCTCCTTGCGGGCAGTGGCGCGGGCCTCCAGCAGGTGCGCCACGGCGATCTGGAGGTCGTCGCCGTCATAGCCGGCCAAATCGGCGGCGAGCGCCACCACCTCGACCGGATAGGCCTCCCCCGCCTCGGCGGCCGTCACGTCGATGCCGAGCACGTCCATCAGCTCCACGATGACATCGCGGGCCGCACGCCCCGCCGCAGCTTCCTCAGCCGTGAGGGTTTCCACGTCGGCCACAAGCGCGTTCACATCGCTCACGAAGGAGAAGATCTCGCCGAGAGCCGCCGGCGCGTTGAAGTCGTCGTCCATGGCCGCGGCGAAGTTGTCGCGCAGGGCGGCGATGAGGTCGGTGAGAGCAGCAGCGTCCAGCGTGGCAGCAAGCTCGGCCGCGGGATTCTCGGGCGAGAGGGCCTCCGCCCCGCGGGGCGTGCTCGTCTCCAGCAGCCAGTCAAGCGCCTTCACAGCGTTCTCGATACGCGTGAGCGCCGCATCGGCCTCGTTCACGCGCTGCTCGCCGAACACGAGCGGGCTGCGGTAGTGGCTCTGCAGCATGAGCATGCGCAGGGCCGCCGGGCGCACCTGCTCCAGCACCTCGTGCAAAAGCAGGAAGTTGTTCAGCGACTTCGACATCTTCTCGGTCTCGCCGGTCTCGGCGCTCACAATCTGCAGCATGCCGGAATGCATCCAGTAGTTGGCAAAGGTGGAGTCGCAGGCGCACTCGGACTGGGCGCGTTCGTTCTCGTGGTGCGGGAACACCAGGTCGGCCCCGCCGCCGTGGATGTCGAAGGGCAGCCCCAGGTACTTCTCGGACATGGCCGAGCACTCGATGTGCCAACCGGGACGCCCCTCGCCCCAGGGCGATTCCCACGCCGGTTCACCGGGCTTGGCGGCCTTCCACAGGGCGAAGTCCAGCTCGTCGCGCTTGCGCTCCTCCAGGCCCTGGCCGTCGGCGCGCAGCTCGCGGTGGCCGCTCTCGGCCTCGTCCACGTCGCGCCCCGAGAGCTGCCCATAGCCCGGGTAAGAGCGCACGTCGAAGTACACGTCGCCATCGGAGGCGTAGGCATGCCCGCGCTCGATGAGCCGTTCGATGAGCGCGATCATGGTGTCGATCTCCTCGGTGGCCTTCGGGCGGATGTCCGGGTCCTGCACCCCGGCCGCGCGCATGTCCTCGATGAACAGGCGCGTGTACTCCTCGGCCACCTCGGCGGCGGTGCGGCCCTCCTCGCCGGCGCGCTTGATGATCTTGTCGTCGACGTCGGTCACGTTCTGCACGAAGGTGACGTCGAAGCCGCGCCAGGCCAGGTAGCGACGGATCATGTCGAAGGAGATGAACGTGCGGGCGTTGCCGATATGAATGCGGTTGTACACCGTGGGGCCGCACACGTACATGAACACCTTCCCCGGCTCCACCGGCTCGAAATCGACTTTCTGACGCAGGCGCGTGTCGTACAGCTTGATCATGGGAGGCTCCTTCGGGTGCTCATTCAGAATGAGAGCCATTGTAGCGCAATCCGAAGCCGACTCGACCGATACCGCCTTATTCCTCGCCGTCGTCCAGAAAGTTGCGCAAGGCCTGCATGCGGGCGTCCAGGTCGGCGGCGGCATCGGCCAGGTCGGCCAGCTCGGCGGCCACCGTGGCGGCGTCGTCGTCGGCGAGGCTCTTCTTGTAACGCAGCTGGTGCTCAAGCGATGCCCAGAAGTTCATGGATATGGTGCGCAGCTGCACCTCTACCCTCACGTGGCGCTTCTCATGCTCCAGGAAGATGGGCACCTCGATGATGAGGTGCAGGCTGCGATACCCGCTCGGCTTCGGGGCGGCCACGTAGTCGCGGCGCTCGATGAGCCGCACGTCGTCTTGGGCGAGCAGCGACTCAGCCAACGAGAACATGTCCTCGGGAAAGGTGCACACCACGCGCACGCCGGCCACGTCGAAGATGTTCTCCTCGATGGAATCCACCGACATGGGGAAGCCCTTGCGCACGAGCTTCTTCGCCAAAGAGTCGGTGCTCTTCAGGCGCGACTTGATGGACTCGATGGGGTTGCGATCGTGCTGCAGGCCGAACTCGGCGTCCAGCACGCGGAACTTGGTTTCCACCTCCATCATGGCGCACTCGTAGTAGGTCATGAGGCGACGGTAGGGCGCGAAGTTGCGCTCGAGCATGGCGGCGAAGTCGTCGCTGCCGGCAAGCCGCGCGAGCATCTGGTTCGCCAACTCCTCGCGATGCTCGTGGAGCGTGTCGAGCGCGCTCTGCCCCTCGCGCAGACGTACCACCGCCTGGTTGAACATCTGCTCCACCTGCTTCGCCACGCTCGCTTCCTTCCCGCAAAAAAATCTCCCGCACCCGGAGCAGTTCCGGGTGCGGGAGATTATAGCCGAACCGATAGAAGCGCGCGGGAACTTTACTGGGCCTCCACGCTGGCAGCTGCGCCCATCTCCTTTTATTTGCTGTACCGACTTGCGCCATTCGCAGCTTTTCTCCAAGCGCGGCAGAGCGCCCCGCCCTAGCTGCCCGCAGCATCTTCCGTGTTATGCTTAAAATAGGCTAAGCAGACTCAAAAGGAGAGGCACGAAGTGAAGCAAGAGATATCGGCGGTGGGACAGCGGGCAAAAAACTCGTTTCATGTCCCCCTCTGCTTCCTGGGCATGGGCGTGTACCGGGCCTGGATCGAGCTCACCTATACGAACCCTCCCTTCCCTCTCCCGATTAACTCCTGTTTTGGAGCCAATGTTCCCGATGTGCTACTTGCCATCGTTCTACTCGCTGCTGCGCTTCTCTCGAAGCGCCTCTATCCCCTTCATAAAAAACGTCTATTCGTTTGGACATGCGCCTTGGCCATGGCCCTCGCAACAGCCCTGAAGTTCTGGTCGGCGCACGACCCCAGCCTTACGCAAGTCTTCTCTATCCCCGCCACGGCTCTCTCAACCTTTGGTGCTGCCATCATAATCTTGCTTTGGTGCGAGCTCTTCAGCTGCCTTAGCCCCTACCGCGTTATCTTGTATTTCTCGGCATCTTTGGCCGTTGGCTGGATTCTCGTTTTCTTTCTCGGGGCTCTTGCTTCTCCGCAAATCGACATTCTTGCCTCTACGTTGCCTTTTCTCTCGGCAGCCTGCGCCTATAAAAGCTTTACCGCCATCGCACCTTCATCCGCTGACACGGGCGTTCAGACAAATAGAACTTTTCCCTGGAAAATCGTCTTCGTCATGGCAGCCTTCACGTTCGCTTTCTCCCTTTTTGAAAGCAGTCCCTCGGCACTTGGAGGGCCTCTTTCCTCTGCGGGCATGCTCGCCATGGCGTTGATTGTATTTGTTGCGGCGGCCCTGTTTACCGATAGAATTCGCATCGAAAGCCTCTTCAGGATTTCGATGCCCCTTATGGCCGTGGGTCTTCTGCTTGCTTCGCTGCTCGTTCAGCAATCGAGCGAGCTCGTCAGTTTCTTCATTTCGGCGAGCTACGCCGCATTCCTTATCATGATCATGGCCATCATGTGCGATCTTACCTACCGGCTCAGCGTCAATCCTCTTTGGCTGTTTGGCATTGAGCGTTTTATCAGATTCGTGACCTACGCCCTTGGCGCCAATGCCCTCTCGTTACTCGATTCCCATGACGTGCTTGGAATACCCACGCAAACAATTCTGGGTATAGCCGCCATCGCACTGATTCTCTGCTCCACGA
The DNA here is from genome assembly GCF_035830635.1 of Adlercreutzia shanghongiae. Classification (NCBI taxonomy): domain Bacteria; kingdom Bacillati; phylum Actinomycetota; class Coriobacteriia; order Eggerthellales; family Eggerthellaceae; genus Adlercreutzia; species Adlercreutzia shanghongiae. The sequence goes on from NZ_JAYMFI010000032.1 coordinate 34,353, forward strand.
CGCTGCTTTTCACCGACCGCAACTTGCTAAGAGACTGGTCGGTTCCACTCGATGATGGGGCCGGCGAGCTCGATCAAGCGCGCCTTGTGAGCTGCTGCAACCAGATCGCCCGCGAGTATAAGCTATCCTCAAGGGAGCAGGAAGTCTTCTTGCTCCTTGTGGAAGGCGAAGACGTCGCGGGTATCGAGAAAAAGCTGTTCATCGCAAACGGAACGGCGAAATCGCACATCCAACATATCTACAAGAAAGTCGGCGTACATTCGAAACAGGAGCTTTTGAGCAAGGTTGCCAACCCCTCTCGCAACATAGATCCTTCAGCATAGAAACATCCTCTTTTCCTGGCGAAACATTGACAGGGTTATAGCGAGGTTATTTCCCAGGGTTAAGGAAAACCATCCCTTGCTAAAGCGGTTTCCTCTGGAAGGTTATGCCCCCTTCTTCGCATAATCGTGCTCGAAGCAGCCACATCAGCGGCTGAAGGAGAGACGAAGGGAGAACCCGTGAAGAGCTCCTCAAACAAGAATCTGACCCGCAGGAATCTTTTTAAGGCCGGCACCATCGTTGGCGCTGCGGCTTTGGGCACCACTGTTGTCAGCGGCTGCGCGCCGACCACAGGGCAAGAGCTTTCGACAACTGGCGACGCAACCGAATACGCCAAACCGGCGAGCGGAAACGCAACGCTTAATTTCATGAAAAAGCCCGAACCTATTACCGAGTTCGTCGACACCAAAGAATACGACATCGTCGTAGTTGGCGCGGGTGCCGCTGGCGTTGCCTGCGCGCTATCGGCCGTAGAGAACGGCGCCAAGGTAGCCGTTTTGCAGAAAGAGCTAACAGCTATTTCTCAAGGCAACTTCTGCAGTGGCATCTTGCTCGACAGCAGCGATCTAGCAGGTGTCGAAGCCGTCACCTCGGCATATATGTTCTCCAATCACCACAGCTCCCGTCGCGAGATTGTCGACATTTGGGCGAAGAACTCTGGCGAGGCGGTCACGTGGCTCATCGATCGCGCACTTGAAGCCGGGGCCCAGGTGATGGATGTGGGGAACGACGCGCAAATGGCTGTCACAAACGTGAACGGCTACAAGCTCAATTACGTCACGGCGTTCTTCGGCCCCAAGCCCTATACGTATGGCGACGGCATGATCGCTCTTGCCGGCCTGGCCGAACAAAAGGGCGTCGATTTCTTCTACAGCACTCCTGGCGTACAGCTTGTCACCGATGAGGCGGGCGCCGTTACGGCCGTGGTTGGCGACGGCCCCGACGGCCACATTCTCTTTAACGCAACGAAGGGTGTGGTTCTGGCCTGCGGAGACTTCCAAAATGATGAGGAGATGTGTGATTACTTCGTTCCAGAGCTTAAGCACATCGACCGCAAGTGCATGAACCGCACGGGCGACGGTCACAAAATGGGCTACTGGGCGGGAGCGGCCCTCTCAAGCACCTACTCGAAGATGGTGCACGACATGGACGCTGGCCCTGTGGCCATGATGGATCAGCCGTTCTTCCTGAACCTGAACGAGAAGGGTGAGCGCTTCGCCCCCGAAAGCATCGGCATGTACGTCACCAACAACTACGTGAGCGATGAGGAAGGCTGCGGCTACTACACGCAGGTCTTCGATGCCGATTACATCGCCCATGCCGACACCTTCCCCGGCCTGGTTCCTCCCGAGGGGCTGCTTCCCTACATGCCCGAAGAAGACGTTGAGCGCGCTGGTGTCTTCCCCGACCTCATCGGAACCTATGCGGCAGACACCATCGAGGAGCTCGCCGAGAAGCTGGGCCTAGACCCCATCACCTTCAAGGCCAGCGTCGATCGCTACAACGAGCTCTGCGAGAAGGGCTCCGATGACGACTTCGGAAAGCCCGCGGCCATGATGATCCCGATTAAGACTCCACCGTTCTACGGTATTCACCGCCATGTGCGCCTTAGCTGCCTGGATGGCGGCTTGGAGGTCGACGGAAACCTTCAATGCCTGAACACCGAGGGTGAGCCAATCAAGGGCCTGTATGCCATCGGCGTCGTGGGCTCGGGGAGCTCGGGCGGCGACAACTGGCTCGCAGGCGGCTCCACGGGATCGGCCTGCGTCGGCGGAACCGCGCTCGGACGCTCCTGCACAGCCGGCTACGTAACGGGGCGCATGCTCGCACAGCAATAAGCCCCGCACGGTAATAGCCCTTCCCTAGACGACGGCGGACGATGGGTCCGCCGTCGTTTTAGCTTGCCCCAGAAGCGCACCACCGCTCTGCAGCCGGGCTCGAATCTGCCTCTGTGCTCACATGGTAGTTGCCAGGCTGGCCGGCACGAGCTCGCGCCCATATTCGTAAATCGTATCGCTTGGGAGGTCGATTTCGTCATTCCAGAACACGCAAGTTCTACTTTGGTCAAGCTGCACGCTGGAAAACAGCCCCCTCAAATTCGCAAGCGGCGCATAAGACGGAATCTCTCGAACATCCTCCTCCACATCGTAGAGAACGATTCGCCCATCGTCGAATTCCACCTTCAACCTAAGGTTTGGCAACGTCTCAAGACGCTTGATTCGTGGAATCATCAGGTCGCTCCCTATTCAAGAGGCGGGAGCTTTTCAATAACTTGCGAGTCCCACATCGCCTGAAGCTGGTCGGCATAAAGGGCCAGCCACTCCTGCACCATCTTCTGCGCTTTGACGGGTAAATCACCTTCGATCATTTCGAAGGTTTGAATATTAAATTCACCAACATACTCGCCATACAGGGCATGTATATGACTCGGCTCATGCTCTTTTGGCTTGAAGAACATCTTGATGACAATACCGTAGAAGCGAGAGATTTCGGGCATGCTTGCTCCAATCGCGCAGCTGTCTTGGCCGCAAGTATAGCATCTCAAATCAAATCGAGTCACGCATAGGGCCATTGTATCGCAAAGAAAAGGCCCGCCACCCAACGGTAACGGGCCTTTCGAGAAAGAGCATCTGGCTAGCTCAGCAAGACTGCTTATCGCTCTGCAGCCGAGTTCGATTCCGATTCTACGCTGACGTTCCAGTTGCCCGGCTCGCCGGACACCTGGTAGACGTAGGTGGAGCCGTTCGCCTCGTAGGTGCCTGTCGCGACGCCCTTGGCGGCCAGTTGTTCGGTGATGTCGATGGGCTCGACTTCGGCGCCGTCGCCCGGGGCGAGCAGCACATGGCCGTCATCGGATTCCAGCACCATGGCACCCGCCGCGCCCGATGCGCTGGCACCTTCGGCGGCAGAGTCCCTGATCTCATAGGTGGTACCGCTGAAATCGCCGTCTTCTGCCGACATGGTGATCGCGACATCGCCGCCGGCGCCATCGGCGTCTTCTGCGACGTACTCGATCGTGCCGATGACGGCATCGCCGTTCTGGGTCATCTGCACGTCCATCTCCATCGGCTCGCCGTTCACCCACACGGTGGCCTTCTCCACCCATGTCTCGCCCGTGGCGGCATAGCACACGCCGTTGGTCACCACGAACACGCCGAGCAGGCCCGCGCAGGCAGCCGTCGCGCACTTGAGTGCGATGGCGCGCTTCTTCGTTTTCTCCATGGGAATGCCCTTCACCTTTCCCAGCAATTCAGCAGGAGCATGGATGCCTTCCATCATGGCTTTGTACTGGCTCTGGTTGCTCATCGTTCCACGCCTCCTTCAGTTGCTGTCTCAACAATTTCCTGGCTCGGGCAAGACGGGTGCGCACCGTGGGCTCTTTGACGCCCAGAATAACGGCGATTTCGCGGGTGCTGTAGTCCTCGAAGTAGAACAGGTGCACGACGATGCGGCACTTCTCGGGCAGCTCGCCGAGCGCCGCGTACAGCGCCTCGTGGTCGGGCTCGTCGAACGCCGGCGGCGCCATGTCGGCATCCCGCACCTCGCGCAGCTCCACGCGCCGGCGCCAGAGCGTTCGCCATAGGCTTCGGCACTCGTTCACCGTGACGCGAATGAGCCAGGGTTTGAGGCGCTCGGGCGCCGTGTCGGCCGGCGGCTTCTCGTAGAGCTTCAGAAACACCGCCTGGGTCACGTCGTCGGCATCGGCCGCCGAGCGCGTTTGCGCAAGCGCGATGCGATAGACCATGTCCCCATAGTCGTCGACGGCTTTGCGATACTCCCGGTTGTCCACGTGCTTCCCTCTTGTCCGAATGCAGAAGGCATCAACGCGGCGGGTGCTAGCAACCCGCCGCGCCGATGCCTTCCGTGAAAGGCCTTTCAAGGGTAATACGTTTGAGAAAGCGAGAATGTGCGGTGGCCGAGAAATATTTTGATGCACCTCAGAACTGCAACAGCCCCTCCATAGAGCAGTGCAGGGCGCAGGCTAGGCGGTAGACCATCTCGGCCGACCAATGGGAATCGAGGGCATCTTACCCGCTGTCGGCTTGAAGGGGTTGGCAGTCATGGCATCTCCTCACGTTGCACCACTTACACCAACTTTATACTGTTTGCACTATTCAACCGCCGAGCTGCCGCACCAGCACGGCCATCGCGTTCGCGCCGCCATCGCTCACAGGGTCCGGGCAATGTCGTGGTCGCCAACCGACCCCCTTGGCTCAAAACCTACAGTCCGAACTCTTCGAACAGGGCGTCACGATAAGTCGCATCGCCCGACGCCCGGAGAACGTCCTCCAGCCGATCGGCGGCAGACAGTCTCTCCATCAGGGCGAAGAGGCGCGCCTCACCCTGCTCGATGCCTTGCTCGACGCCCTCTGCCCTGGCACGACGGCAGCGGATTTCGGTATCCTGCTCATAGGTAAGCACGCGATTCACCCACTCACGGTCCTGATTGTACGAGGCGGCGAGGGAATCGATGTCCCGGGACAGCTCCCCGTCGGCCTCTCCCGTTTGGACGTAGTGTAGCACGTCACGCAAATCGGGCCGCACCTCGGCCGCCCTCTCGCGCGAACACATCCATGCGGATACCTCGACTCGCTGCCGCCGGTTCTACGGCCTGCTCGGCATTGAGGTACTCGATGCGGCCCACGTCGATTCCCAGGGCGGCGCGCAGCACCCGGCGGCACACGTCCTCCCTGCACATCACCCTATTGAACATCCACCGGTCAGAGAACGAGAGCTCCCTTCTCTCCATGCCAGGCTCCTTTTCGTCTTTTGTACGTTGGGAGCCCACCCTAGCATTCCAAAACCGCACTTTTGTCGCCGGGAAGCCGCATCTGATGCCTCCCCCGAGTCGCAGCGTAGACGCATCAACTTCGCATTCGTCACCCCGTCGAATCCCCTCTGTGCCTGCTCAAGCGCCCCCAGATGCACCTTTTCGGTATCGGACGTGGGGCTGCACGCACCTAAGAGGCTCCATGAAAGCATACAGTACTCAGTGGATACGGGAACCGTAGCGCTCTTACCTCTCGCGGCACACGAGGCAGGTGGCGTAGGCGGTGATGCCCTCCTCGCGGCCCTCGTGGCCCAAGTGCTCGGTGGTGGTGGCCTTCACGCCGACGTTTTCCACGGGCACGCCCATGGCACGAGCGAGGTTCTCACGCATGGCGTCGCGATGAGGCGAGAGCTTCGGTGCCTGGGCGGCGATAACGCTATCGACGTCGATGATTTCGAAACCCCGCTCGCGCACGTAACGGGCCACTTCGGCCAGCAGCTTCAGCGAGTCGGCGCCCTTGTAGGCCGGGTCGGTGTCGGGAAAGAGCTTGCCGATGTCGCCCCCGCGCACGGCGCCCAGCAGCGCGTCGGATATGGCGTGGGCCAGCACGTCGGCGTCGGAATGACCATCGAGCCCCTGATGATGGGGGATATCCACGCCGCCCAAAATGAGTTTGCGGCCCTCGGCGAAAGCGTGCACGTCCATGCCGAGGCCCGTGCGCAGGTTGCGAATATCCATTCCTGCCCCCTATCGATGCTCGGAATTCAAAAGCATGGTGCGCACGGCGCTGGCGAGCAGAACGTAGTCCTCGGGCACCGTGAGCTTGATGTTGTCGCGCTTGCCTTCCACGATCATCACCTTACCGCCGAGACGCTCGATGAGCGACGAGTCGTCGGTGCCCACGAAGCCGTCGGAAAGCGCCGAGGCGTGGGCGCGACGGTAAATGCCCGTGCGGAACACCTGGGGCGTCTGCGCGTTCCAGAACACCGAGCGATCCGGCGTGCCCACCACAACACCGTCTTCCACAACCTTCAGCGTGTCCACGGCCGGGTGCGCCACAATGGCGCCGTCGGCGTCGAAGTTGCCCTTCACCGTGTTGATGGTGTGCTCGATGAGGTCGGGCGAGACGAGCGGGCGGGCGCCATCGTGCAGCACCACGTACTCGTACTCGTTGCCCACCATTTCCAAACCCGAGAAGGCCGACTCCTGGCGAATGGAGCCCGACGGCGCCAGCACCACCGGCGTCACGAACGGGAACGGGTCAATGGCGCGAGACAAATACTCGCGCATGCGCTCCTCAGGGCAGACGATGACGATAAGGCCCACATCGCCCACGGCATCGAAAGCCTCGGCGGACCAGGTGAGAATGGGCTTGCCAGCGATTTCCACCAGCTGTTTGCCGCCCTCCTTGCCGAAGCGCTCCCCCGTGCCGCCGGCCAGAATGATGGCCGCCGTCTGGGGGTTCTTGTCCACCTTGCCCTGCAGCTGCAGAAGCGGCGACGAGAGCGCATCGAAATCGAGGTCGTCCATGAGAAAGGATGGCTCGCGAAGAACCGAGGGCTCGGTAACGGGATCGACGATGTTCGGCATAAATTCCCCCTGGGGCTTAAGCGAATGTTGGCCCTTAGTATAAGCCAACGACGCCAACCACATGTCCCGCCAAGGCGAAACGGACAAAAGAAGGGACGAGGAAAGCCCTCGTCCCTTCAGAAAATTCAGCGATTCGCTGCCGTTACGCGGCGCCGCCGGCAATCGAGCCGGCGGGGGTGCCGGCGCCGCGGCCGCTGCCAACACCGGCGTGACCCAAGTCGTAGTTGGTGAGCAGCTGCTCGGCCTCGCGCGCGATGGAGTCGCGCTTGCGGGGCGCGGGGATAGAGCCCGTGCCCTCGGAGAACACCAGCTCCTCGCCCGACTCGTCCACGGTGACGTCCACCACCGAGCCGCTCGTCCAACGGCCCTCGAGAATCTGCTCGGAGAGCGGGTCCTCCAAAAGGCGCTGGATGGCGCGGCGCAAAGGACGCGCGCCGAAGGCGGTATCGGTGCCCTCGCGGGCCACAAGGCGCTTGGCGGCATCGTCCAGGTTGATGGTCATGTTCTGGGCGATCATGCGCTCGCGCAGCTCGGCCACCATGAGGTCGACGATCTGCACGATCTCGTCCTCGGTGAGGCTCTTGAACACGATGATCTCGTCGATACGGTTCAAGAACTCGGGACGGAACGCGTTCTTCAGCTCGTGCATCACGCGGCTCTTGATCTCCTTGTCGGAAAGCCCGTTCTGGCCCGAGTTAGAGAAGCCCAGCGTGGTCGTGGTGGTAATGTCGCGGGCACCCACGTTCGACGTCATGATGATGACCGTGTTGCGGAAGTCCACGGTACGGCCCTGGGCGTCAGTGAGGCGTCCCTCCTCCAAAATCTGCAGGAGGATGTTGAACACGTCGGGGTGCGCCTTCTCAATCTCGTCGAAGAGCACCACGGAATAGGGGCGCTGACGCACGGCCTTGGTGAGCTGGCCGCCCTCGTCGAAGCCCACGTAGCCCGGAGGCGAACCCACCAGACGGGACACCGTGTGCTTCTCCATATACTCGGACATGTCGAAGGACAAAAGCGCGTCCTCGGAGTTGAAGAGGAATTCGGCGAGTGCCTTGGAAAGCTCCGTCTTGCCCACGCCTGACGGCCCCAAGAAGATAAACGAGCCAGCCGGGCGTTTCGGGTCCTTCAGGCCGGAACGGGAGCGGCGGATGGCCTTGGACAGGGCCGTGACCGCCTCCTCCTGGCCGATGATGCGCTCGTGAAGCACACCTTCCATGCGCAGAAGCTTCTCCGTCTCGGCCTCGGTGAGGCTGGACACGGGCACCCCTGTGGACATGGACACGACATCGGCGATGTCTTCCACCGTGACATTCTGCACCGTCTTGGAGGTGTCCTCTTCCCACTGCTTCTCGGCCTCTTCGCGCTCGGCCTTCAGCTTCGTTTCCTCGTCGCGGCAGACCGCGGCGCGCTCGAAGTCCTGCTCGCCGATGGCGCGGTCCTTGTCGGCGCGCACCTTCCGCAGCTTCTCGTCCAAATCGCGCAGCTCCTTGGGCAGGGTCATGTTGCGGATGCGCATGCGGGCGCCGGCCTCGTCCATCACGTCGATGGCCTTGTCGGGCAGGTAGCGGTCCTGGATGTAGCGGTTCGCCAGCTGCACGGCGGCGGTCAGCGCCTCGTCGGTGAAGTGCACGCCATGGTGCGCCTCGTACTTGTCGCGCAGGCCCTCCATGATGCGCACAGCCTGCTCCTCGTTGGGCTCGTTGATAGTGAGCGGCTGGAAGCGGCGCTCCAGGGCGGAGTCCTTCTCCAGATGCTTGCGGAACTCCTCCAGGGTGGTGGCGCCGATGATCTGAATCTCGCCGCGGGACAGCGGGGGCTTCAGGATGGCGGCCGCGTCGATGGAACCCTCGGCGGAACCAGCGCCGATGATGGTGTGAATCTCGTCGATGAACAGCAGCACGTCGCCGGCGTCCATGACCTCCTTGATGACCTTCTTCAGGCGCTCCTCGAACTCGCCGCGGTACTTCGAGCCGGCCACGAGCGCGGACACGTCCAGCGTGATGAGGCGCTTGTCGCGCAGAATGTCCGGCACCTGATTGGCCACGATGAGCTGCGCGAGCCCCTCGGCGATGGCCGTCTTGCCCACGCCGGGCTCACCTAAGATGAGCGGGTTGTTCTTCTGGCGGCGCGAGAGGATCTGCATGACGCGCTCGATTTCCGAGGCGCGGCCGATAACCGGGTCAAGCTTGCCCTCGCGGGCTTTCTTGGTGAGGTCGGTGCCGAACTCGGTGAGCATGGAATCCGACGATCCGGACGGCCCGTCGAAGCCGGCGCGCCCGGCATAGACCGCCGACTGGCCCACCAGATCGTTCAGGGCGCCGCGCACATCATCGCCGGAAACGCCCAAGCGCCCCAGCACTTCCAGAGCCGTCCCCTCGCCCTCGCGCACAATGCCGAGCAGCAAATGCTCCGTGGAGATGTAGGACTGGCCCATCTGCATGGCCTCGCGCAGCGAGTTCTCCAGCACGCGCTTGACGCGCGGGGTGAAGGAGAGGTGCCCGGAAACGTCGGTTTCCTCGTCGATGGTGACCACCTGACGAATGGCCTGCACGACACCGTCGTAGGTGACGTTCAAGCGCTCGAGCGCCTGGGCGGCAAGGCCCTCTTTCTCCTGGATGAGGCCGAGCAGAATGTGCTCGGTGCCCACGTAGGGCTGGTGAAGCGAGCGCGCCTCATCCTGAGCCAGGACAAGCACCTTGCGGGCCTTGTCCGTGAATTTCTCGAATGACATGGTTTGCCTCGTTCCTTGGTTGGTGCCCGTCTGCAGGTACTCTCTCGCGATTTCGGGTATGCCGGGCACGGAATATAGTTCCCGAGCAGTTTAGCACTCACCTCGCCGAATTGCTAAACCCAGAGCCCCAGAGCCCCTATTTTGTGGGCACGTTGTGAGGGGAGGAGCCCTGCGCGGACCCGCCACCGTCCGAGGCGGCGCCGTCCTTATGCACGGGCGCCTCTTTCCCGGTCTCCTCGGCGGCGGCCCGCTCGTACTCGTCGCGGCCGTCTTGGCGGGCGTCCTCGCGGCGCACGTCGCGCTCGATCTTGCGCAAGTTCGCGTTCTGGAACTCGGCCACGAAGCCGGCTGAGAAAATGCCGCCGGGAATGGCCACGAGCGCCACCGACAGGAACATGATGACCGATCCCACGATGCGCCCGGCCGGCGTGATAGGCACCAAGTCGCCGTAGCCGGTGCCGGTGATGGTGGTCACGGCCCAGTACACTCCCGACAGTAGATTATTGAATTTGTCGGGCTGAGCCGGATGCTCGATTTCGTACATGACCACACTGGACACCACCACGAGCATGGCAATGGCCAAAAACGCCGCGACAATCTCATGGTAGTGCTTCGATACGACGCGTCCGATGGTGCGCAGGCCGCGCATATAGCGCGATATCTTCACGAGGCGCACGAGGCGCAGCACGCTGATAACGTCTTGCAGCTGCGGCGTGATGGGGAAAAACCACGCCACCACGTTGGGCCCGAACGACAGAAGATCGATGATGCCCCAAGGCGAGAAGATGTAGCGCACCCGCGCTTGCGCCGACGAGCAATCGCCGTAGGCCAAGTCGGCAATCCAGATGCGCGCGAGGTACTCCAAGCAGAAGCACACCGTGGAAAAGCGATAGAAGCCCTGGATGACGCTGGCGGCCACCGGGTCGAGCCCCGGCTGGGTGGAGACGAACACCACCACCGCGTTCAGCAGAATGAGCGTGAACAGCGCGCCGCCCACAATCTTCGCCGGCCAATTCGCCTTGCGCAAGTTCTCCAACGCGTAGAAGGTCTGGCGTTTGAGCTCAGGGGCGCGGGACACCTTGAGGCGGCGGCGGAAGCGATCCACGCGCTCACGATGCCGCTCGCGCTCCTCGTCCCGCTCGCTCTTGTCGTCGCTCCGCTCGCTCTCTCTCATGACTCCCCCTTCCCGCGCTCCGCATTCTTGCATTCCACATACCCCTGATTCTAAAAAGCAGAAGGCCCGCGCCGGCAGGCACGGGCCAACTGTAAGTAAGCTGGTAACTGTTGATGCGAAATCGGCATCTTGTCAATTGTCCAGCAATTGCTTTTGGAGCTTATGACACCCACAGGTGCAGCCGGCAGCATGCTCCTCGTTTTCTATCAAGCTGCCCGTGACTCCCGCAACGTCAACAACTTCAAGGTCGAACTCGAGGTCTCTTCCAGCAAACTCATGGTTGAAATCAAACGCTATCTCGTCCTCATCCACAGAAAGAACCCTCGCTCTTTTCCGCTCTCCGTCGATATCGAGTACGATGTACTCGCCTACGGGAAGTTGCTCGGCGGACGGAAACCCCGCTCGCGGCACGTTCTCAATCAGCGATTCATCGTAGTTTCCGTAGGCTTCTGCTGCGGGAATGCGCACCGTGCGACGTTCGTGCGGATTAAGCTCGCACACCGCTTTCTCAAGACCGCTGATTACGGTTCCCGAGCCAATGACGAACTCGAGCGGAGTGCCCCCGTGCGCCTCCGAGCTATCGAACACCGTACCGTCATCGAGCCGCCCCACGTACTGCACCCGCACTCTGCATCCTGCATCAATCATTGTTCGCCTCACTTGCGTTCGGGGGTTTTACCTCTCGTGTAGACGAGATGGCTCCTGTCAAGAGATTTCTCCACCGTCCCTGCTCGAGCCGGAAGAGCGCCTTCAATTCGATGTGGCCGCCATGGGTCGCACTGCCCAAATAGCGCACCACTCCCTCGGACAAAGGGCCCTCCGGAACCCAGGTTCCGTCAGACCCATAGGAGCGAAGAGTCGTTCCGTCTTGAGCGGTGAGCGTAAGACTGCTCCAATCGATAGACGCAATCGGCAACGCTTTTAAAGAGCGGGGGCCTCCGGTAGGAGCCGGTTGAGCCACGCGCTTCCCGCCTGAATCTCGCCGGCTCACTTTCCCATGAGGGCGCTGATGGGAATGAGCGCCGGGCCGGCAGGGTCGGCCTGGTCGTGCAGCCCCTTGACCGTTTCCCACAAACGATCGTTGGGAGTGCAGAGCTCGATGTACTGGCCGAGCTCCTTGCGGGCATCGACATAGGCAATGTTCTGACCGCTGCCGCTTTGCAGAAGCATAGCCACCGACATACCGGCATCAACCAAATCGGCGACTGCCACATCGACATCGTCGACATACACGCAGAAATGGTGCAGCCCGAAACGGCCCATCTCGTGATAGGGGTCGGGGCCCGGCGTGGAGATCTCGATGAGCTCGATCTGGATGTCGTCCATATGGCCCAAAGCGGTGCGAATATCGAGCGGGACCTTCTCGCCGCGCACATCGCAGGCATCGAAATGGGTGACTCCGCTGTCCAGGAAGGGGCCGACGCCCATGGCCTCGTGCATCAGCTCGGCCGATTCCTCGATGCTTTCCACGTAGTAGCCCAGCTGCTTGACGCCATGGCGGTCGAAGAGCTCTTTGGCGCTTGTCATTGTTCTCACCTTTCCTTTGCGTTAGGCGCGAGGCGGCTTGGGAGCGCTCGGTGCTGCCGGGGGCTTCGGCGCGCCCGGAGCCGCGGGAGCTGCGGGAGCTGCGGGAGCTGCGGGAGCCTTTATGGCAGAGTCGAGCTTCGCCTGATCGGCGTCGAAATCAACCTTCTGCTCTTCCAGCTCCGTGCCGCACTGGGGACAAACCGTGTCAATCGGCCGCGCCTGGGCGCCGCAGGACGGACAGGTTTTCATCTGAATTTCAGCAGGTCTGAAGCACATGCTTTCTTCTCCTTCTCTCTCGGTCCAAAGGCGCGCCGTAAAGTGCCCCTTAGGCGCGCCTTTGAGGCATTCTAAGTTCCAGCGGGCCAAGGCCTTATTAGGCGCCGATCTCCCTAAAGAGGTCGGTCTCTCCATCCCAGTCGACCATCGACCCAATCACCAAATCGTGGAACGCCGTCGCGCCCTCGGTAACGAGCTGCACCATGGCGCCGAACTGCTCGCGCATGTCGATGACCACGAAGGCAGGCTTGCTCGCGCGGGCGCGCACCTCCTCTTCGTCCGCGCCGGCGGCGCGGGCCTTCTCGAGCGATTTCTCCAAATCCGAGTATCCGATGGTAATCACGGGAATGTCGAGGACTTCGCAGGCCTCGAGCGCCTGCTCCATATCCTCCACGAACACATGGACGTGGTTGAGCCCCATGGCCTCCATGTCGTTGTACTCGGTGAACATCGTGGGCGCGTCGCCGACCTGCTGCACCACCTCGATCGTATGAGAGCCCCATCCGCCGTAGCAGGCCTCGAACTTGAGGTCGGAGCAATCCACCTCCTCGCCCCGGTAAATCAGCCTTCCGAAGGTATTGGTGGTATGGTAGAAGGGACCGGAGCCGAACAGGTCGTGGTGGTTCTGCGCGAAGGCCTTCCAATCGGGCGCGTAGAAGCCGATCTGATGGACGAAGTCGCGGCCCTTGAAGTAATCCTTAAGGTCTCCCTCGTAGGTGCTTTGCAGACGGTCGGCTGCGTTTGTGTTCACCACATCGCCTGCGGCCGTAACAGTCACCTCGCGCATCTCAGCGCCGGGCTTCTCCGTTCCCGTCGCGGCCAAGTCCTCGCCGCTCGGCGCCTCATCGGAAGCCGCGGGGGCCGCGCATCCCGTCAGCGCTGCCGCGCCCATGAGGGCAGCGGTCGTCCCAACGGCAAGAAACTCGCGGCGATCTACCGTCTTTTTCATAGTACTCGTCCTTCCCCTCCTTGAGGCTGCCTTTCTCCTGGCAAACCTCGGAATTTAGTTGATGTGCAACAGCGCATTTAAGCGCCTTGCGCCGGGCCGGCCGGTCGTGCTCGAGCCCGGCCCGGCGCGATCCTGGCTAGACGAGGGCTATATCCCCCAGGCCCTTGTCCTCGGAAACCGTGCTCGTCTGGATCGTCTTCTTCTTGCCGCCGGCCTCGATGGTCACCGTCCAGTCGGCATCGGGAAGGTCGCGGAGCCAGAAGTCGCCCCAGCTGTCCGTCGTCGCAAAGTACGTCCCCGCCTCGCCGGCCGCCGTGACGGTCGCGCCCTCGACGATCTCGTCCTCCGCGGGATCGAAGACCGTGCCGGCGATGAACTTCTTGGGGAGGCCGCGGTAGAACACGCGCGGCTTCGTGCCGTACTCCGGGTGGAGGACCTCCTCGGTGCCGTCGAGGCCGAGCTCTTCCTCCTCGCCGAACAGGATGACGTCGACGTGGCAGTTGTCGACGCAGCGGGGAACCTTGATGGGCTCGTCGCCGTCCAGGAGATGGGCGCACCCGGTGCACTTCTGGGGGATGTTGAGCTCCTCGTTCCAGTACACGGCGTGGTAGGGGCAGGCGTCCACGATCTGGCGCTGGCCCTTGGCCTTCGCGGGGTCGATCAGCACCAGGCCGTCCTCGCGGCGGTACACGGCGCCGTCCTTGGCGACGGCCATGCAGGGGGCGTTTCCGCAGTGGTTGCACATGGTGGGGACGTAGCTCACCTTCACATGGGGCTTGTGCCCGCGCTCGTACTGGTTCACCTTGCACCAGAACTGCCCGACCTCCGGCTGCGGGGCGGCGTACTCGCCCCAATCGTTCCCGCAGTGCTCGTCCTTGCAGCCGATCTGGCAATCGTGGCAGCCCACGCAGTTCTTGACGTTGATGAGAAATGCCTTCATCGTTATCCTCTCTCGCTGGGGACGGTCTACTCGACGACCCAGGACTTGTAGTTAATGCCGATGGCCGGGTCGTAATCGCGGTCGAAGCAGTCCGGATAGGCCTTCTTCCAGCCCTCGTACTCCTCGTCGGTCACCTTGGCGACCTCGGTGAGGTAGCCCGTCACGACGAAGCCCTTGCAGTGCTGCGACACCGTCGCCTGGGGCGCGATGAGGTTGATGGCGCCGCCGCGGTCGAGGTGCGGCGCGATGGGGTCGACGCGGCTCCCCTTGTGGACCATGACCGAGCCGGGCATGACGCGCTCGGAGACGCGGGCGCCCAGGAGCACCGTGCCGCGGTCGTTGAAGATCTTGACGATGTCGCCGTCCGCGATCCCGCGCGCCTCGGCGTCCTCGGGGGCGATCCAGAGCGGCTCGTACTGGTAGCCGTCCTTGCCGCGCACCTTGCAGGTCTCGATCTCGCGGAACCACTTGATGTCGTCGCCCTGGACATGGACGCGGAAGCGGGCGGGGCTGGCGGTCACCAGCAGCGGGTACTCCTTGCAGCGCTCGCCCCAGAGGCTCTCGTCGTGGGTCCACCCCTCGCTCGCCGGCCCGCCGACGAGCCACTTCGCCATGGGCGTGCGCTCCTTGTCGTCCGGGAAGTGCTCGGCGAGCGCGTCGGACCAGAACTCGAGCTTGCCCGTCGGCGTGTCGAGCGGGTTGGCCACCGGGTCGTCGTAGAAGGGGCGCATGCCGGCGGGCAGGTCCTTCCAGGCGGGGTCGATCTGCGGGAAGTAGTAGCCCTTGTCCTTGAAGTCCTCCCAGGAGATCTCCGAGCCGAGCTCGGACTGGTCGAAGCCGAACTTCAGCCACTCGTCCTGGGTCATGCCCAGATCGATCTGGTCGCGCACGCCGAAGCGCTCGCCGACCTTGCAGGCGATCTCGAAGTCGGAGTAGGACTCGCCCACGCGCTCGCAGGCCGGGGGCGTCAGGCCGCTGCGGCGCAGGGCCACGGACATGCCGGCGCCCATGGAGTCGTTGTCCTCCAGGCAGGTGGTGACCGGCAGGACCAAGTCGGCGAACAGGGAGTCGTTCTCCAGCCACTGGTGGTTGGTGATGAAGCACTCGACCTCGGGGGAGCGGATGGCGTCCTGGAACGTGAAGCCGCCGTTCCAGCAGTTCATGTTGCAGGGCTTCTCCGACCACAGCAGGTGGATCTTCGCGCCGCCCTTGTCGGCCGGGGCCGGGTAGTTGAACTCCTGGAACTGCTCGGAGGTCTCCACGTAGACGATACAGGGGCTGCCCCACCATTTCACCTTTCCGTTGTTGATGGCGTTGGCGACCTCGGTGCGCGGAAGGGACTGGACCGTCGGGTAGAACATGCGGCACTGGTTGATGGAGCTGAAGGGCGCCGTCGTCGAGCGGGCGATCTTCTCCTTGGCCACGACCATGGCGTTCAGGTGGAGCTGCTGGACGCCCGGCTTGCCCAGGCCCTGCATGGCCAGCTTGTAGGCGCCGGTGCGTCCCGCCTCGTGGGAATAGGGCACCTTCACCGCACCCGAGCTGAAATGGCAGTGCGAGGCGGTTTTCCTGCCCACGTTGCGCGCGTAGGCCTTGATGGTGTGGGCCGGCACGCCGCAGCGCTCGGCGGCCCACTGGGGAGTCTTGGCGACGCCCTCTTCATCCTCGCCCAGCACGTACGCCCTGAGCTTGTCGAAGTACACCGTATGGGTCTCGACGTACTCCTTGTCGTAGAGCCCCTCGGTAATCCAGACGTACATGACGCCGAAGTCGAAGGCGGAGTCCGTGGCCGGCAGGATGGGGATCCACTTCATCGTCTCGTGGCAGGCCGCGGTGTAGTTGCAGAAGGGGTCCACGACGACGAACTCCTTGCCCAGCTCCTCCCAGTACTTGAGAAGACGGGAGAGGAACTGGCTGCCGTAGTTCTGGGTGAGCTCCCAGTCGCCGGCGTCGAAGCAGACGAGGTCGGAGTACTCGGTGATGTCCTTGATGACGTTCCAGGAGTTGTAGCCGGTCTGGACAGGCGCGCACATGCCGAGGCCCTTGTTGGAGCCGGAGCCCCACACGTGCTTGGCGCCCCAATACCAGCCCTCCACCGAGTCGGGGGTGCGGGTCTCGCGAGTGTAGCCGCCCAGCTTGCTCATGAGGTTCGCGTGCATGCCGCCGCCGGCGTGGAGGTCCTTCGACTCGCGATGGCCGTCCTCGCCCACGCACAGCACGCTGAAGGGTCCGTAGGACTCGATCACGCGGGACAGCTCGGCCTCGATGATGTCGATGGCCTCGTCCCACGAGATGCGCTCGAACTTCGAGATGCCGCGGTTCTGAGTATTGCGCTCGCCGTCGGGGTTCCAGTCGACGCGCTTCAGCGGAAACTGCACGCGGTTCTTCGAGTAGACGCGGTTCTTGTACGCCAGCGAGAAGTAGTTCGGCGCGCCCTTCATAGCGGGCCTGAACGTCTTCCCGTCCTTCTCCAGCTCCCACATGGACGGGGCGAGCTCCTCGGCCGTGTAGCGCTCGTCCATGCGGTACGGGCGAATACGAACGATCTTGCCATCTCGTGCGTCGACGGCGGTCATCTCACCGCCCATGCCGCCGCAGCCAATGCTTTGGATGGTCGTCTCGTCAGTGCCCTTGTAGGCCTCGACGATTGTCGGCATGCCATTGCCCATCTGCCTTCTCCTCTCTCTCGCTTTCGCGATTTGGCGTAGAAGGAGGTTCGACATCAGGCAGACGCCGCCCCCTTCCCCTGACCATTACTATGCGGGGTCGCGAAGGCAGCATTCAACTGGCAGTATTTCTGCTCAGTCATCATTTTCATCACAGGAGGCAACGTTGTTCAAAACCGTCAAACATATAACGCATCTGTAAGTATGCGTCTTACAGATTTGTCTTTTGTCGGAATGCGAATTAGGGCATGCGATTAAGCCAAAACGGCGTCATGACCTGACTATAGAGCGCCGTTATCTCCTCTACACTCATATCGAATCCCGATGATATCCACCGCTGCATAAGCATGGCCTGAGACGAGCCGAAAATAAAGGCAGCATAGTCAATCTCTTTGGCCGTGCCAGCATAACCGAGGCTCCCCATCAGATCGACGTTGAAAATACAAATAGCATTTGTCACTACCTGCACAAACACATCGTTACTACCCGTGAGCGACGTGACGAGGCGCGCATAAAACTCACGATTGTCGTAGACGCCTTGATACATTTTCCCTAAGAGACGCTCGGTTATCTGGGGAATATCCATGCGCTCTTTAAGCGAGAAGAGGGCATGGGCGTCTTCGAGCGGCTTTATGGCGTCCTGATAGAACAAAGACGCCACCACCGCTTCTTTGTTGGCGAAGTACTCGTAAAAGGTATGGCGGGATATGCGCGCAAGCTCCGCAATATCGGTCACGGAAATCGAGCGGTACCCTTTCTGCGCAATCAGCTGTTTAAAGCTCTGCTCGACTGCCTTTCGGATATCGGAGGGAGTGTCTTTCATTGGTTCCCCTATCTGCGCGAAGCCCCCGCTTGTCTGTTTGAGCGCAAGCTAGCCCTCATTCTATCACGCAGCCGACGCTTGCCGTCGTAACGTACATCGTCTTCTCTCATCGCCAATACCCCGGCAAAAGCACGGCTCTCGATCTCAATAAGACCGAGAGCCGCAAATAGGGAGGGCGTTTTAAACAAGAGCGCTAAGCAATGCCGAGGCAATTGCGAACCGAAATACGGCCCCAGGCGAGGCACTCCGTCAGGTTGCCGCCGCCGTTGTACATATCGGACCAGATTGAGCCAAACTCACCGGCGCCGTAGAGGTGAGGGATAGGATTGCGGTCCAAGTCCAAAATCTCGCCCTTAGCAGAACGCTCTGGTCCGCCGTTCGTGTTCAAGAAGTTAGGAATCATCTTCATAGCGTAGAACGGAGGCTGCAAAATGGGGAACAGCGTATCGCTGGGGCGATAAAAGGCCAGATCCTCTCCGGCTTCGCAAAGTGAATTCCAGTGTGCGATGGTCTTGGAGAGCTCCTCTGCCGGTACGTCCATCTGGCTTGCGAGACCCTCAATTGTCTCGTCTTTGTATCCCCAGGCTTCCGCTACAGGATCAATGTCGCCAAGCTTTTTGGTAGCCCCTTGGTCCATGGCAGCTTGGTCGAACACGTACCACGATAGCGGGGGAAGCTGCTGGTGCATCCACATGCCGCCCAGGTTCTGATCACCGTGACGATGGCCAACATGCACTCGAAGATCATCGTCTGTAAGCTTCTTGTTGTTGTAGCCGCCCACTTCCATATAGTAGCGTCGACCGTGAGTTCCCACAATGATGCCCAGATCATGCACAATTGCCGCTCCACCATCATTTGATGCGAAACCGCTGCCGTCAAGCGTGGAGAAGTTGTTGTTGAAGCCGGCAATACCGTTCATATGCCACATATGCGCCTTCACTTCTGCGCACATCGTGATGCCGTCACCTTCATTGCAGAGGCCTGCAAGAGGGTGGGCTCCGTAAGACTTGTGATAATTTTGAAGCATCTCGCTGTTGTTCTCGAAACCGCCGCAGCACATAATGACGCCGTGATTGGCCTTTGCATTCACCGTCTTCCCGTCAACTTCATAGGTCAATCCGAGAATCTCGTTTGTGTCGGAGTCCTGGAACAAATGCAATGCACGAGCGCCAAGCAAATGCGTGACAGTGTCCGAGTTTTCCTTCACCTTACTGACCATGAATTGCTGAACATGCGTAAATCCGCCCGTCTCCTCGCCGTTAAACCTAATTCTTCCAAAATACTGGGTCGGACAGAGTTCGGGATACTCCGGCACATAGCCGTCGTTGTCTTCTGTTTCCCACGACACCACAAGATCGTCTCCGGCTCCCAAAGACCTTAGCCAATCGGCGTGTTCGGTAAGCGCCGTAATGTGAGCTTCACAGATTTCATCAGAAACCGTGTCGTTTTCACCTCGTAATGCCTTGAAGTAGGTCAGCGCATTTTCGTAGTCGTTCGTAGCGGATATCATTCCCGCCGAATACTGGCTGTTGCCTCCACCGTATTCATTGTCGCCCTTCTCAAGAAGGAGACAGGTCGCGCCATTGCCCTCTGCCGCCACGGTCACCGCCGCTGTTGTGCCGGCCAAGCCACCACCCACGACAATAACGTCATATTCTTCGTCCCAAGAAGACGCAGCACTCATTCTTTTGAGAAATACGCTCGAGGCACGAATCTATCAACGTAGAGCGATTATCGCTTGCGTCGTCCTATCACTTGCGGGCGCAATTGCGTTAGTTGCCCAAATCGTCTCATCCGACAACACCGTCAAAGCCCTTTGCGCAATCTTCGCGATTGCAATGCAAGCCACTTTGCTTCCCACCGTTTTATTCGATTGGACTCGCCGGACTCTGCTCCTTGCATTCGAGAGGGGCCTCCCTACCGCCGCGACGGTAATATTGTTCGCTCTTCTTATTGCACGCGCAGTAGCTTCTCCCTTGTTTGCGCCCTCCCAATTCGTTGAGGGCCTGCGCATGTTCTGCCTTCCAGCTTCCGCAGTTCTCTTATTGATATGCTGGACACCGGAAGATAGCTTTGTGAGAGATTCGAATCTAACCGCATCCGCGACGCTTCGCAAATACGCGCCTGCTATTCTTATTTATTTCCTGCTTGAAACCCTCGGTCGAGTTTTTCAGATGCTGTTTTCGTCTGGGTCGATAGATCAAATGCTTGGGGTCTCGAATTTACGTGAGATCGTTGTCTTGTCGGTGCTTGCCTCGGCAGCCATAGCAACAATCATTCATTTTAAGCACCCCTCATCAATCGGCAAGAAAGAGTGTTTTTGCTTGCTCCTGGGCGTCGCATTCGGGCTCGCCGTTGGGGAGCTTTTGGGCATATTCACTGGCTCCTCCGTTACCGTTGTATTTATTGACTTTATCGAAACGACAAGAGCATTGCTGCGCGCCGCTTTTTTCATTGCGCTGTTTCTCCTGGCCTACGAATCATCTCTGTCCGTTGTGACCGTTTTCGGACTATTCTTGGTTGCCCCAGTCTGCCTTAGTCGCCTCGCGTTTCTCAACGTACCCAGCATTCCAATTGCAGATCCGAACATGTTGGCTCTGCTGCAAGAAGGGCTTACGGGGATTATCGCGTTTTGTTTTATAGCCGCTTCGACAATGCTTGCCAGCTCTTTTATCCACAGCAATTCATTCCGCACGCTTTTTGATACGGAAAACTCCTCGGCAATATCCGAATCCAGCGACACACGATTCAACGAGGCCCTAAAGGCGGCAGCAGTGCAATTTGCACTCACAGCTCGCGAGCAAGACATTTTGGAATACCTAGCGCAGGGCTATAGCGCAAAGAGGATCGGCGAGAAGCTGTTCATTTCGCCTTACACAGTCCAGAATCACACAAAGTGCATCTATAGGAAAATGGGAGTTCGTTCAAAGCAAGAGCTAATCGAGCGAATCAACTCTCCCGAAAAGCGACAGGAAACACTTCAATAAAAAGGGGCCGCAGCCAATGTGCAATGCATCGGCTGCGGCCCCTGCAATAGCAGCGCGGCCTAGTACAGCTTGGCGCCGGCAGGGATACGGTCGTCTACCATGAGAAGGTTCAGACGCTCCTCGGGTTCGCCGTCGTCGCCGGGCACCTCGTGGATGGCCGACATGAGCATGCCCTCGGAGGCGACGCCCATCATCTTGCGCGGGGGCAGGTTGGTGATGGCGATGAGCGTCTTGCCCACCAGCTCCTCGGGCTCGTAGTAGGCGTGAATGCCAGAAAGGATGGTGCGGTCCTCGTCGGTGCCGTCATCCAGCGTGAACTGCAGCAGCTTCTTCGACTTCGGCACCGCGATGCACTCCTTCACCTTCACGGCACGGAAGTCCGATTTGCTGAAGGTGTCGAAGTCCACCTCGTCCTCGAACAGCGGCTCGATAACGACGTTGGAGAAGTCGATGGGAGCCGCGGGGGGCTCGGTCTCAGACGCGGTAGCAGTCGGCGCAGCAGCGGGGGCAGCCGCCCCGGCGCCCTTCCCGACCACGGGGGCCTCGTCCTTCATGTGGGGGAACAGCAGCACATCGCGAATGGAGGGCGCATCGGCCAGCAGCATGACCAAGCGGTCGATGCCGATGCCCACGCCACCCGCCGGCGGCATGCCGTATTCCAGCGCGCGGATGTAGTCGGCATCGTAGCCCATGGCCTCGTCGTCGCCCATGTCCTTGGCGGCCACCTGGGCGCGGAAGCGCTCGGCCTGATCCACCGGGTCGTTCAGCTCGGTGAAGGCGTTGGCGTACTCGTGACCCAGGATGAACAGCTCGAAGCGCTGAGTAAGCTCAGGGTTATCGGGGTGCTTCTTCGCCAGCGGCGAGATTTCCAGCGGATGATCGATGACGAAGGTGGGCTGGATGAGCTTCTCTTCCGCCACGGCCTCGAAAATCTCGGAGATGAGCTTGCCCTTGCCCCAGGCCGCCTCCGCGTGGCCGCCGTTCTTCTCCAGAATGGCCACGAGCTCTTCGCGGGTGCGCTCGAAGGAAACCTCTTCGCCGGCGTGCTCGCTGGCAAGCTCGATCATGGAAGCGCGACGCCAGTCGCCGGACAGGTTCACCGGCACGCCCTGGTACTCGATTTCAAGCGTGCCGCAAGCTGCCTGGGCCGCGGCCTTGATGCAGCCCTCAGTGAGGTCCATCATGGAATCGAGGTCGCCGAAGGCCTCATAGGCCTCCATAGTGGTGAACTCGGGGTTGTGGTACGGATCCATGCCCTCGTTGCGGAACTGGCGACCGATTTCGAACACCTTCTCGAAACCGCCCACGAGCAGACGCTTCAGCGGCAGCTCCGTGGCAATGCGCAGGTAGTAGTCGCGATCGAGCGCATTGAAGTGCGTGATGAAAGGCTTGGCGTTCGCACCGCCGATGATGGCGTGCAGAAACGGCGTCTCCACCTCGTAGAAGCCGGTGTCCTCCATGTAGCGGCGGATGGCCGACACGATCTTGAAGCGGCGCTCGAAGGTGGTGCGCACCTCGGGGTTCATGACCAGGTCCACATAGCGCTGGCGGTAGCGGGTCTCCTTGTCCGTGAGCCCGTGGAACTTCTCGGGCAGAGGGCGCAGCGACTTGCTCATGAGCTCGAAGGAATCCACGGCCACGGACAGCTGGCCGCGCTTCGTGCGCATCATGGTGCCGGAAACGGCGATCCAGTCGCCCACGTCTAAATCGCACAGGGCCGCAAAAGCCTCCTCGCCGAGCGCGTTGATACGGCAGAACAGCTGGATGTCACAGCCAGACTCGCGCAGCTCCAGAAAGGCGATCTTGCCCTGCACGCGCTTGGCCATGATGCGGCCGGCAATGAGCACCTCGTCCTCAGTGGACTCGCCGTCTTCCAAATGGGAGTACTTCTCGTTCAGCTCGCCCACGGTGTGGCTGCGCTTGACCGAGTGGCCGTAAGGATCGACGCCCGCAGCGATCAGCGCCTCACGCTTGGCCTTGCGCACCTCAACGGGGTCGTCTTCGATGATTTCGATGGTTTCCTCAGCCATGATTAGTGCTCAATCTTCAGAACGGTCAGCTTGATGTCGCGGCCGGTGGGGCCGGTCGTGGTCACCTCGTCGCCCTTCTTGCAACCCAAAAGCGCCTGGCCCACCGGCGACTCGTTGGAGATCTTGCCCTCGTGGGCATCGCTCTCGGCGCCGCCCACAATGGTGAACACGCGCTCGCGGCCGTTCATGTCCACGGTGACGATGGAGCCGATGTTCACCTTGCTGGAGCGCTTCGGGGTGTTCACGACGGTGGCCTCGGACAGGATGCGGCTGATCTCGGCAATGCGCGCCTCCATCATGCCCTGCTCGTTTTTGGCGTCGTCGTACTCGGAGTTCTCGGAGATGTCGCCGAACTCGCGGGCAACCTTGATGCGCTCGCCAATCTCGGCGCGCTTCTCGTTCTCCAGGTAGTGCAGCTCTTCTTCGAGCTTCTTCTTTCCCTCTTCGGTCAGAACATAGTTTTCGTTAGCCATGGATCTTCCTATTTTCTCTCTTATACATCGGTGGTGCGCCCGCACAACGCAGCGGGCGCACCACCGTTCTTGCCTCATGTTGTGGAAGGAAACCGGTTACTCGGCCTTCTTCTTGACGACCTTCTTCACCGTCTTCTTCGGGGCAGCGGGCTCGTCGTCCTCAACCTCGATGACCTCCTCGACGACTTCCTCGTCGGCAGCCTCCTCGACGTCCTTCTCGCCGGCGCCCAT
>NZ_JAYMFI010000033.1:0-740 GCF_035830635.1 Adlercreutzia shanghongiae
TCTTGACGACCTTCTTCACCGTCTTCTTCGGGGCAGCGGGCTCGTCGTCCTCAACCTCGATGACCTCCTCGACGACTTCCTCGTCGGCAGCCTCCTCGACGTCCTTCTCGCCGGCGCCCATGCCCTCGCGCAGGTTCTTCACGGTCTTGCCGAGCGCGCTGCCGAGTTTGGGCAGGTTCTTCGGGCCAAAGATGAGCAGAATGACGACCAGGATGATGAGGAGCTCGGGAACTCCCATGCCCAGAATCTTCATGCAATTCCTCCCATTGGGTCGGGCAAGGAGCTTCCTTGCCTGCTGACTGGCGCCTTTAAGGCGTTGCGCCCGGGTCTTTCCGCGCGCGTTTAAGTGCGCGGGCAATGGTAACACAAACCCCCACACCGAGCCCTGTTTCGCACAAATACTTCAACGACGCAGCATTCCGCAAGGCCCGGGCGGCCGCCGCCTCTCCGTGAACCGCGCAGCCGCGCACTCCGCTACGTAAGTGCCCGCCCCGTCCACAAACCATGCAAAAGTATGCTTTGCGTCGGGCAATCCATGCAAAAGTGGCCCCAACGCCAGCCTGAGCGGAAGATGGTTGCACTTTTGTATGGATAAGTCCTCGGCGAGGGTGAGCGCTTGGATGAGGGGGGGTGTTCCTATAGTTTTGTCAACTGATTTCCTCGATTGATTTTCACCAAGAAGGCAATGCTGGCGCAGGACCCACGAGCCCTGCGCTTTTCTATGGGGGAGGGCCGGCTAG
>NZ_JAYMFI010000034.1:0-369 GCF_035830635.1 Adlercreutzia shanghongiae
CGATACCCTCGAAGCCGCTGATCACCGTTGTGGCGGCGCGCATGCCGCAGCGCCCATGGGGAGCGACGGTGAACCCTCTTGCCTTCAATGTGCGGGCCCTCGATCTCGAGAGCCCTGTCCTTCTCGAGAACTCGGCCAAGTTCATCTTGTCGAGTTCGAAGGAATCGCCCTCTGCCCGGGCGATATCCGAGATGGCCTTGTCTATAATCTCTTGCAGGCCATTGCGCTCGTTGTCATTCATGGTCCTCCTAATCTTCTGGCGTATTGGCGTACACCAGTGTAGGGCCGACGGCGGCGCAGTGGCTGTTTTTTCTTGACTTGGATTTGGCTAAATTGGTCTGACTTTAGGGGGCCATTCTTGCCTGGCGC
>NZ_JAYMFI010000035.1:0-48950 GCF_035830635.1 Adlercreutzia shanghongiae
AGTGTAGGGCCGACGGCGGCGCAGTGGCTGTTTTTTCTTGACTTGGATTTGGCTAAATTGGTCTGACTTTAGGGGGCCATTCTTGCCTGGCGCTAACATTGTTTTAGAATTCCCCTAGACCATCATTGGTTCATAGTCTACTATGTTTATTATCGAACAATAATTTCACGAGAGGAGTCCTCATGCTGTTCTTTAGCGACAACGTATTCGCCGCCACTTGCCTAGGCATAGGCCCCACAGGTCATTGCGTTCAGATCGGAATCGTCGCCCCGGCTCCAGATGACTCCCCCGAACAATAGCCGCAAGACAGGAGATAGAGCCCAACAGTGGATAAGCAATTAGCCGCAATCAAGACAACGCGAGGCAAGCTCGTCTCAACAAGTCGTGGACTCGCCACCATCTTCTTGACTATTTTCATTCTGTACTGCGCTGCTCATGTCGCGGTTTTTCTTTATACGGCTCTATTGCCCGACGGATTTTCTTATCTCGGTCCTTCGACGCTTGCGGGTATCTCGCCTTTCATTATTCCCTCTATATCAGGCGGTTTCACCGTTTTCTTGCTCTGGCGCATTTTCCGTGAAATCGGGTGCAACGCCTCCCCTTTCACGCCATTACGCGTTCGGCAAATCAGAGCGTTAGGTTTCCTCTTTTTAGCTACAGCGATTTGCGGCTTCTTCATTACCCCCGGTGCAGATGTTGGCGCCGTCAATGGGGATGCCCATATGCTCATCGAAAGCGACGCGTCTGCAAGCGATTCGATTCACGTTGACGCAACAAGCTTCATGATCTCTATAGTGTGCTTCGCGCTCTCATTTATTTTTAGCTATGGCGCCACCCTTGAGCAGGAAACCGACGATCTAGTGTAAAATCACGGCCATGAAATACGCAATCCAGCTCGGTAAGCTCATGAAGGAACGCGGTGTGCGCGGCACCGATCTCGTTGAGCTTACCGGGCACACTCCGGCCAATATTTCGCGCTTGCGACAGGGGAAGATCCGCTCGGTGCGGTTCTCCACCCTGTTTGCTATCTGCGATCGCTTGGACTGCGCCCCTGGAGACATCCTCATTCGCATCACCGACGAAGAGGCCGAACATCCCGAGAAGGGCGTCTTCGTGATCAATTTAGAAGACGAAGCTGACAACTAACGCTTCCGCTTCATAACCCTCACCCCAAGGCTTAGTAAAGGCGAAACACCGGGGTCGGTTTCGCGAAACATTGCTCTCCTATTCTAAGGTTGCTCGCCTAGACGAGTCGCCCGCAGCGCCGCGGCAGCCCATCCTCTCTAGGGAGTCGCAACGCGCAGCGACTCGGATGGGCGGGGCATTCCGCACAATGCACAAGGAAAACGCCATGTACGACTTCGACCGACCGCGAAACGCGCCCCGCGAGGGCGACGTGCGCATTCTGGCCGGGTGCGCCATCGCGGCCATCATGGACAAAAGCGGCGCGCGCCACAACGGGAGCGACATCCTGCGCTCCATCGCGCTCATGTACGACCGGTCCAACGGCTTGGGCAGCGACTTCGCGGCCTACGGCATCTACCCGGAGCACGCAGACCTGTACGCCTTCCGCATCATGCACGAGACAGAGGTGGCCCAGCGGGAAACCGAGGCCTATCCAGGCACCTACTTCATGAGCGAGAAATAGGAGCGCATCCTCACCGAGCCGATGGCCGCCATCAAGAACCCGCCGGACACCTGACGCTACTTCGCGGCGGCGAGCTCATCGTACGCGACGGCTGCTTCGGCACTGAGCCCCACGAGCAGGCGAGCGTCGATGAGTTTGTCGCTTTGCGCCCCGCCTCCAGCCGCCCCCATGCGGCCATGTACGCGAGCTAACGTCCGTTCGGCCCCGCACCCACGCAGAAGGGGCCCTGGTGTTGCAACCGGGGCCCCTTCTGTTAGTTCCAGGGGTCTTCCGAGAACAACGGCTCGCGTTCGGCGGGGCGGTCGGAGTAGGGGTCGTAGCCGTCGTCGTCTTCGTTTTCCGCACGGATGAACGGGTCGTTGGCGGGCTTGGAGGCCCGCCGCTCTTCCTGCTGCTTTTTGAGCTGACTCGGCAGCAGCTTCACCACAATGCGGGCGTTCGGATCGCTTTTCGGATCGAGACCCACGGCTACTCCCCCTCCCTGTCGCCGGCGCGGGTGATGTCGTAGGGGGTTGTCTGGTACACGTAGTAGTTCAGCCAGTTGGTATAGAGCAGCTGGGCGTGAGAGAACCAGCTGCTCACCGGCTCGCGCGTCGGATCATCGTCGGGGAAGTAATGGGCCGGCACGGCCATGTCCATGCCCTTGGCGATATCGCGGTCGTACTCGACCGCAAGCGTCTCGCGGTCGTACTCGGGGTGCCCGAACACGAAGAAGTTCTGCGAGTCGGTCGATTTCGCCACATAGACGCCCGCCTCATCGGACACCGCGATAATCTCAAGGTCGGGATGGGCCTCGATGTCGGCGGCCCGCACCTCGGTGAAACGCGAGTGCGGCGCGAAGAACTCATCATCGAACCCGCGCACGAGCGGCGAGGTGCGCTTGACCACCTCATGCGGGAACACGCCGAACATCTTCGCCGGCAGCTCGTACTTGGGCACGCCGTAATGGTAGTAGATGCCCGCCTGGGCGCCCCAGCAGATATGCAGCGTGGAATGCACGTGGGTCTTCGACCATTCCATAATCTCGCACAGCTCCGGCCAGTAGTCCACATCCTCGAATTCGAGCCGTTCCACCGGCGCACCGGTGATGATAAGGCCGTCGAAATGCTGGTCGCGCACCTCATCGAAGGTAGTGTAGAAAGCCTCGAGGTGCTCGGCCGCGGTGTTCTTCGAATCGTGGCTCGCCGTTTGCAGCAGCTCCACTTCCACCTGAATGGGCGTGTTGGAGAGCTTGCGCAGAATCTGCGTCTCAGTGGTGATTTTCGTGGGCATGAGGTTCAGCAGCAACACGCGCAGAGGACGAATGTCCTGGTGCATGGCGCGATGCTCCGTCATGACGAAGATGTTCTCGCTCTCAAGCGCCGCCGTGGCCGGCAGCGCATCGGGAATCCGAATGGGCATGAATCGTTCCTTTCAGCAACGCCGCGGCTATTCGACAGCAGCTAGGGCTTGGTCGATGTCGGCAATGAGGTCGGCGGCGTCCTCAATACCGCAGGAGAGGCGGATGAGGTCGGCGCTAATGCCTGCCGCCTCAAGCTCCGCATCGTTCATCTGGCGGTGGGTGGCGTTGGCCGGATGCAGCACGCAGGTGCGAGCGTCGGCCACGTGGGTGGCAATCTGGGCCAGGCGCAGGTTCTTCATGAACGTCTCGGCCGCCGCGCGACCGCCCGCCACGCCGAAGCTCACCACGCCGCAGGAGCCGTCGGGCAGGTACTTTGCCGCCAGCTCGAACTCGGCGTCACCCGCAAGCGAGGGATGGCGCACCCAGGCCACCTTCGGATGGGCCGCCAGATGCTCAGCGATAGCACGGCCGTTTTCGGCGTGGCGCGCCATGCGCAGATGCAGGCTTTCCAGCCCCAGGTTGATGAGGAACGCGTTCTGCGGCGACTGAATAGAGCCCAGATCGCGCATGAGCTGGGCCGTCGCCTTGGTGATGTAGGCGCCTTGCAGGCCGAAGCGCTCGGTGTACACGACGCCGTGATAGCTCTCGTCGGGCTCGGTGAGGCCCGGGAACTTGTCAGCGTGCGCCGTCCAGTCGAAGCGCCCGGAATCCACGATGACGCCGCCCACGGAGGCGCCGTGGCCGTCCATGTACTTGGTAGTGGAGTGGGTCACAATATCGGCGCCCCACTCGATGGGTCGGCAGAGTACCGGCGTGGGGAACGTGTTGTCCACGATGAGCGGCACGCCGTGGGCGTGAGCCGCCGCCGCGAAGCGCTCGATGTCGAGCACCGCAAGGGCCGGGTTCGCGATGGTCTCGCCGAAGACGCACTTCGTATTCGGGCGGAAGGCCGCCGCCAGCTCCTCGTCGGTGCAGTGCGGGTCCACGAAGGTGCACTCCAGCCCCATGCGGCGCATCGTGTGGGCGAGCAGGTTGTAGGTGCCGCCGTAGATGGCCGACGACGCCACCACGTGATCGCCCGCGCCGGCGATGTTGAACACGGCGAAGAAGTTCGCCGCCTGGCCCGACGAGGTGAGCATGGCAGCCGTGCCGCCTTCCAGCTCGGCGATCTTCGCGGCCACCGCATCGTTGGTAGGGTTCGCCAGGCGCGTGTAGAAGTAGCCCGACTCTTCCAGGTCGAACAGACGGCCCATGTGCTCGCTCGTGTCGTATTTCCAGGTGGTGTTCTGATAAATCGGCACTTGGCGCGGCTCGCCATCGCCGGGCCGCCAGCCGCCCTGTACGCAGGTGGTTCCAATACGCTCGCTCATGAGGGCTCCTTTGCTGTTCTTAACCTTGTTTTATGGCCTGCTCATTATAAGAACCCCTCCGTCGCGCCAAGCCCTCGCATCGGCCATGCGCCATAGGAACTTCTGCCCCACCGCCATCGTCGAGCGCGAAACCCCAGGCAGATTTAACGAATCGGCGCGAGCCCTACTTTCCACGCACGGCGTCCGACGGATGGATCGTCATGGACTGGAAACGGTCGGCCATGTAGGTGTCGTTGAACTCGTGGTCGTAGAACTGCTGGATGGGGGTATCCACCGGATCGCCCGAGAGGCGCTCGTACCAGCAATCGAGGGACTGCAGCGTCATAACGGCATCCACCAAAATGAAGCACGCCGCCACGGTGGTGAGCACGTAGCGCCAGTTCCAAGGGATGAAGTTCACCACGCGCAGCATGAAGGGCAAAAGCAGCTTGATCCACACCACGCCGAGCAGGCCCCAGCAACCCATGAACGGCAAACTCGTGCGCCCGCCGAACAGCGAGCCGGGCATGTTGGAGTAGTCCCAAGCCACCGCGCCGAACGCGTATTGCATGAACAGGCTGGTCAAGGCTTCGAAGGCGCCGCCGATAACCGCCGCCACCAAGAAGATGATGAGCCAGTTGCTCTTATGGAAGCGGTTCAAAAACAGCGTCATGAGCACGGCGCCGCAACCGTAGATGGGCGAGAACGGCCCGAACAAAAGTCCTGCGCGGTCTTGCCACTGACCCGGCACCACGAACAGGAAATGCACAATCTCTTCCATGAACAGGCCAAGGATGCTGGCCACCACGAAAATCCAGAACAGGTTGAAGAAGTTCAGCGTGATGTAGCCTTTGCCCGACGGGTCGCGGCCGAGCGTGCCCGCCTCGCCTTCCTTGCGCTCCTCGGCCTCGCGCGCCTTGCGGTGGGCGCGGCGCTCTTCCAGAAGCGTGGGGTCCAGATAGCTCTGCAACGCAATGGTGATGATAAGCACCACCAGGTAGAAGACGAGGTCGTAGCTGATTCCGTCGAGCATGATGGAGCACAGGCCTCCCGCAACGATGAGCACGTACAGCGCATAGGACATAAGCGCCGCCCAGCGCCGCTGGTTGCGAATGAGGCGCACACCGAACACGATAAAGGTGATGGCCAAGGCGACCAGCACCGCCAAATGCAGGAAGTTCACCACAATCGTGGAGGTGCCCTCGCCGGTCATGCCGCCGGAGCCGAACAGCGCGACGGCGTGATAGATAGATTTGGCAATGCCCGGAAGCGCAGCCCCCGAGCCCACGATGAGCAGCACGCCGAACGCGCGCAGCACCACTGGCAGGCGCTTCTCGTCAGCGGGGCTTGTGAACTCAGCGGCAATGGTGGCTGCGGTGGCATCGAGGGCGTGCTTTTTCTCGGCCACAACCTGTTTGGCATCGGCCACGATGACGCTGGGGTGCTCCACCGCATGGGCGACCTCGAGCGTCTCGTCGGCCACGTGCGCGAGCTTTTCTTCGGCCGCTTCGGCAACGCGCTCGGGATGGCGCGCATCATCGGCCGCCTGGCGGAGTTTCTCCTTGTCGCGCTCAAGGTCGGCCGCAAGCTCGGCACCGTCGTTGTGCAACTGATCGCGCCACTCGCGGCCCGTCTCGGCGATATCGGCCCTCTCGTATTCCACGGCTTTTTTAAGGTCGTCCCCAACACGGTGCTCAATATCGCGCAGGCGGCCATCGTCGCGGCCGTGGCCATCGTCGTGGCGCTCCGCTTCAGCCGGCTTTGGCGTTTTGGCGCGCTCGTAGTGTTTCTCCTCGCCCATGACCGGCCTCCTTTCTCACAAAATGCCTTGATTCCAGCATTCAGTATAGAAAGGCGGCAGGGCTATTCCTGACCATTTGACGCAACGTCTGCCAACCCGATAATCCCCTGTTATGCAGCGGTTGAATGCCCGCCGCCAGAAGCCGCGCAGCCCCGGCATCGGCAGCCGCAGAACCCCCGCCGCCAGAAGCCGCGCAGCCCCTATCCCCAGCAGGCAATGAGCATGGCGATGGCCACGAAAACGATAGCCAACCCCATGACGGCCATGATGTCGCTGATTTTGTTCACGGTACTCTCCTCGCGCCAAGCGAACTCTCTACCTGTTAGACGTTTCAGCGCCCGGTTTTGTTGCGCGCGCGGCCGCGATTTCACGAAACCGGCACGTCTTCCGACAGCTCACCCGAAACAATCGCATCGACGTAGGCATTGCGCACGCCCACTTGCGCGGCATCGTGGGCATTGGCGAGCTTCAGGGCAACCACCCTGAACGGATCGTAGTCAAGATAGGCGATCTCCATATCCGAAAGGTCAGCGGTATCGATGCCGTCTTCTGCAGAAAAGCTGTTACGGTAAACGAGGAACGGGTAGCGAACGATGCGCGCCTCGCCGGGCATCAGCGACGCATACTCTCCCTGGAGAGCAATCGCTCCGTCGCCGGCATCTGATGGATAGAGGGCTGCCTGCGCGTAAGGGTCGGGCAGCATGCCGCCGTCCAGCATATCCTGCGGGCTCGCAAAGGCGCTGCCGCGCAACACGGGCACCGGGGGCACCAAAGGCTCCGTGCTCAGATTGGCGAGCTCGACATCAATCACCACCACGCGCACGTCCTCTTCGGCATAAAGCTCCTCTGATTGATTCGTTTGGAAATAGAGAGGGTACCACTCCGTGAACGCCTCCTCGGACACCATGCTGCACCCAACGACGCGAGCCGAAAAGGGCGCTATCTCATAATCCCAGCCCTCGTCTTCGGTATACGCGCGTTTCGCGTCTTCGCTCATTGCCTCCCACTGCTCTTGCAAGCTGGGACTGGTGTCAAAGTCGTATTTCGCGCCCGCCGTAAGGTCGTCAAGCACGGCCGTATCACCGTAGGGCACCTCTTCGACTTGCTCGATGGCAACGTGCGGGGCGAAGCCCGACGCCATGCCCCTCGGCGTCGGGGTTTTCAGCGAAGCGCTCTCCGGTTGCGCGATGAAATGCGGAATCATCCAGCAGAAAGCGAGTATGAGCACCGCGATTGCCGCGATGCCGGCCGCCGTGCGCGCAAAGCGGTTCGGCACCCGACTCGTTGCCTCTGCGACAGTTTCGAACTCTTCCATAGCGCACCCCTTACCTTGCTGCCGAACGTGGTTTGCGAGCCCAACGCTAACACGGCCCCACGCTTGCGGGCAATGGTGATGTTTTTCACCCTGGGGCTTGTCAGCCTGATGCGATAAAGTAAAGCCACTCTCTTTGGAAAGGATGTCCCCCGTGATTCCTCTCGGCAGTTTCATCGTCGTCCTATGCGCCCTTGCGAGCTTAGGGGCAGCTTGCCTTGCCATTGGCGAGGCGTGCTTCAGCCGGCAAAACGACAGTGTCAGCATGCGCATCGCCCTTTTCTGGGCGGCTGCTTGCGCGACGCTCGTCATCGCCCTTCCGTCGCTGGACAGCTTTCAAGCCTCGCCGGTTGCCGCCGTCGCGTCGGCGGCAACGCTTCTTGCCGCCTTTTGCGGCAGCTTCTTCCTCGGCCGGCGATGGCGCGAGAACGCCATGCAGCGCGAGGCTGCGCGCCTGCACCGAACCGCGAACAGCGAGCTGGCGGACCCCGCCTCAACCGAGCCGGACTACGAGGCGCTGTGCGCCAAGGCTGCCCGCACCTACGACCTCACCCGTCGCGAAGAGGACGTACTGCGCCTGCTCATCGAAGGCCGCACGGCACCGCAAATCGCCGAGGAACTCGTCGTCTCGCCCAACACCGTGAAGACCCACGTGCGCAACCTCTACCGGAAGCTCGGCATCAACCGCCGCGCCGACCTCACCTGCCGCCTCGGAGCGAGCGGCTAGTCGCCATAGGGAATAACCCCCGTGAAGGGATAGGAGCCGTCGGTGGCGATGAGAAGATAGTTGTCGGCGCCGCCGAATTCCTCGTCGGAGGCGTCGATAACGTACACGTTGGCAAAGCGCTCGCGCAAACGTTCCACCTGGGCGAAGAGACGATACATGGCATCCCCCGCGTACTCCGCGACGCAGTTGGCCATGAGCAGCCCGCCCGACGCGAGGCGGCGTTTGGCGGCGGCTATGCCTTCGTCGCTCGCGAAGAACGGGACGGCATTGCGCCCGACGAAGGCATCGATGATGATGGCGTCGTAGCAGGTACCACAGCCGGCCTTCTGGCGGGAAACCTCCGAATGCGAGGCCGAGCCGCCGTCCACTTCGCCGGCAAGAAAGCACTCGCCGTCTTCCACAAAGATGCGCAAATCGCCAGCTCTTCCCTCTTCGGCAAGCTGCGCCTCTAGACGGTCGAGGAAGAAATGCCCGTGCGCCAGCTCCACCATAGCCGGGTCAATTTCCACGACATCGAGCTTAACGCCCGGGTGGTTCACAAGCAGCTGCTTGGGATAGGCGAAGCCCGCGCCGCCAATCATGAGCACGTGCCCGACGGCCAACAAATCGGCCTCAAACATATGGTCGAAGGAACGCAGGTACGCAAAAGGGCACGTCGCCCAGCGCTCGTCCAAGTACGTCGCCGACTGCAGCACCCCGCCCACATTCAGCATGCGCACATACGACCCGTCCTCCGCCGGCATCGCATACACCGTCGCCTCCCCGAACATCGTGGGAAAGCGTCGCTTTTGCGATTCGCGTCCCGCAATCTTGCCCAACCAGTCAGATAGCAATAATCAACCTTTTTGAATTCGAGAATCGTTCATTTTGCTTGCGTCTTCAATGCCATAGCTTTTAGCATAGCACTCGTCGAGCCTTTCTGGTGCCCGTCTTTTTGAAAGAGGCGACCTCGGAACATGAACGAATGAGAAGCGCAGATTTACCACCAAGGCATATCCTGGATATCGGGACTAGCGTAGAAGTCGATGGCGTACGGCATATCGTCGTTTAAAGGGTCGCCGTCGTTGAGGTTGCCGTTTTCGATCCACAGCTCATGGCGCAGCACGGTGCCTCCGGCTTCTTCGATTTCCTCATTCGCTCGGGCAGAAAGCGTATCGCAGCTACCCGGTTGGTTGAATATGCTGTCGGCGCCAAGCTGTGCAATCAAATCGTGATCCCCGGCAAGCGCAATGACGCGATCGTGGTGCTCGCTGTCCAGAAAAAGACGCAACTGCTTCTCCTCGCCATTCAACGTGTATACGATGCGATTGTAATTCGGATTATCGGTCGGGCCGCCCAAGGCTCCCGGCGCGAAATGCTGAGATGGCAGCCATGTCACGAGGACGAGCACGCAGACGACAGCGGCGCCTATGAGCATCCAGCGAAGCGCACTCGTGATTCGGTCAGTCCGCTGCGTCTCGTGGGTGACTCGCTCATCCAAAAGCGATGCTTTCCAAGATAGGTCTTCTGGAAGTTGAGCGGCCTCCGCAGAACCCAGCCCCAAGAGCTCGTTGGGGGTAACACCGAAAGCATCCGCCAATGCGACAAGAGCTTCCGCGTCGGGTATCGAAGTGCCACGCTCCCACTTCGAGACGGTCTGGCGCACGACGTGCACGCGCTCGGCCAAATCGTCTTGGCTGAGACCGTTTTCCATCCGCAGCTTCTTGATGTTGTCCTTAAGCATGCCGCCAGCCTTCCGCAAAGTCGCACTTCCCACTTCACCCTAACAGCAAGCCCAAAACAGCACAAGCAACGATGTTTAACAGAGAGACACTGAGCAGGCCTAACGTCGCTTCAGATGCAAAAGTGTTCCGAACGAGGAACACGTTTTATAGGCAAGCGCCCGCCGGGAAGACGGGCGCTTGGGGAGGACTCCTTGTCTACAGGGCCGCTGAGGCGATGCAGCCAGCGAGGGCGAACACGGCGATAGCAAGGAGAGCGGCGGCGCAAAGTGCGGTAATCATCATGGGCTCCTTTCCCTGAGGGATTTCGCATCCCTTCAATTCGATGAGTCTATGATGGCAGGCGCGACTTACGTCGCCGTTGCACGCATCTTACAGTTTTGTCGCTTAGGCCCAGGGCAGCCAGAGCAGTCTTTCGCGCCCGCGGCGGGCGTCCGCTACTCGTTTAGGCGTCGGCTTTGGCGAGAAACTCGTCCGAATCGAGGTCTTCCCAGCTGGAAAGCAGGAAGTCCGCACGCTCGATGAGCTCTTCGCGAGTGCCGGAGATGTCGTTGTCGTAGATGGCACCGGCACGGTAGCCGGCACCGCGCAGGGTATCCAGCGCGTAGGCGGCGTCTTCAAAGCCCCAGGTGTGAGCCCGGTCAGTGCCGAGGAAGCTGCGAGCATGGTCGTAAATGGCCGGCTCGCGCTTGCTCGTCTGCAGGTCATCCACCGACACGACGGCCTTCATATACGGCGCGAACCCGCAGCGCTCCACGCATATAGCCAGCATATCGGCCGGCGTGGAGGAAGCCACCGCCATGGGCACACCTTGCTCGTGCAGCGCCCGCACGAATTCCAGGGCGCCGGGACGTGCCTCCACTTCGTTGGCATAGAAGGCGCGCATGCGCTCGAAGATCATGCCCAGCACTTCCTCGCTGCTGTTCCCCAAGCCGCACTGCTCATGCAGGTACGCGCTGGCCTCGGGCAGCGACATGGTGGTAATGGCATCGGCGTCGGCCTCGGTGATTTCGATGCCCGCCTCAGCCGCCAGCGTGCGGTCCACGTCATGCCACGCGCCCATGGAATCCACGAGCGTCCCATCGCAATCGAAGATAACACCGATATTATCTGCCACAACCTGCTCCTTCCAACAAAACGGGCGGGGTCAGCCCCCGCCCTAGCAATTTCCAACAAGCGGCTTTCCCGCGCTCCCCTACTCCTCGACGCGGATGACCGAGGGGGTGTCCAGCACCACGTTGTCCAGCGCGAGGGCCTCTTCCAGCGCCTCGCGGATGTCGCGCTCGCGGCAGCGGTGGGTGACCACCACCTGGTCCACACGCTCGGCGCCCGAACGGCCGCGCTGCACGATGGACTTCACCGAGATGTTGTGACGCGCGAACACGCCCGCCATGGTTTCCAAAACGCCGGGACGGTCGGTCACCGAGAAGCGCAGATAGTAGCGCATGACCAGCTCGTCCATGGGCAGGATGGGCAGCTCGTCAGTGCAGGTGCAGCCCACAATGGGAGCCACGCCCTGCTGAATGTGGCGGGCCACCTCCAGCACGTCGCCCATGACAGCGCTGGCCGCGGCACCGGCGCCGGCACCCTCGCCGAAGAACATGGTCTCGCCCACGAAATCGCCCACCACGTAGATGGCGTTGAACACGCCGTTCACTGTGGCCAGCTGGTGGTCGGTCGGAATCATGGTGGGGTGCACGCGCACGTCCACCCCGCCCTCGCGACGATGGGCGATGGCCAGAAGCTTGATGACGTAGCCCATGTCGCGGGCCGCCTCGATATCCACCGGCGAGATGTTCGTGATGCCGTCGGTGTACACGTCATCCAAGGTCACGCGCGAGTTGAAGGCGATGGAGGCCAGAATGGCGATCTTCGCAGCCGCATCGAACCCGCCCACATCAGCGGTGGGGTCGGCCTCAGCGAAGCCCTTGGCCTGGGCCTCGGCCAGCGCGTCCTCGTAGGACAGGCCGTTGTCGGCCATGCGCGTGAGCATGTAGTTGGTGGTACCGTTCACGATGCCCATGACCGAGGTAATCTCGTTGGCGATGAGCGAGTGCTTCAGCGGGTCGATGATGGGAATGCCGCCGCCCACGCTGGCTTCGAAGGCCAGCTCCTTGCCGGCGGCCTCGGCGGCGTCCATGACCTCCTTGCCATAGGTGGCCATGAGCGCCTTGTTAGCCGTGACCACGTTCTTGCCCGCGGCCAGCGCGTTCAGCACCACGGTGCGGGCGATGGTGGTGCCGCCGATGAGCTCCACCACGATGTCGATCTCGGGATCATTGATGATGTTGTTGAAGTTGTCGGTGAACAGATGCCCCACGCCGTGGGCCTCGGCCTCGGCCGGCGTCAGCGAGCACACGCGCGCCAGCTCGATGTCGATGCCGAAGTGGCGAAGGAAGTCGTCCTTATGCTTCTGGATGATATCGATGCAGCCGCCGCCAACAGTGCCGGTGCCCACCAAGCCGATCTTCACTGCCATAGTACGTCCTCTCGGGATTCGCGAAACGTCTTTAAGATTGGACGATTATAAAGGCAACGGCGTCCTTTTTGCTGCGCCCCCATGGGGAAGGGCGCGAACCAGCCAGTTCGCGGAACCCGCAGCCGCAAACGGGGAGCCATCGAAGCGCAGAGTGCGGCAGACGCAATTGGAGAGCCAACACTTCGGGGGCATTCTCCTGGCGCTGGACCGGCCATCCGCAGCGGAAGCGCGGTCGCCCCGGCGCGGGGGCGGCATCTGAAGCTGGGACGCGGTCGTCCTGGCGCAGGGGCCGCCATCTGGCGCTGGGCGGCCATCTGGAGCTGGGCGGGTCGTCCTGACGCTGGGGCACGATCTCTTTGGGCGCAGGGCTGGCTGCTCCAGGCAGAACGCGCAGCCGTTTCCCACGCCGCCTCGTCGCAAATAGTCCAAATCCCTCAAATTTGCCACGCGGAAACTCAAACAGGACAAATATGACCGATATGGACAGCGACCAGCGACCCTCTCCGGCTTTTCACCAGCGTTTTCCCAGGTCGCAAGTATCAGGCTCTCAAGCAAAAGAGCGTATTTTGTCCAAACCCCGCATATTTGCCACGTTTTTCCCAGAGGCTGCCAAAAATATGCGGTTTGGACAACCGGCAGTGCACGAAAACAACGCCCGAGGCGACAACCAGAAGACAATACGGGCCTGGACAACTGGCAACGCCCGAGGATGGCGCACGAGGACGACGCCCGAGGTGACGACCAGAAGACGGTACGGGCTTGGACGGCCAGCAGCGCGCGAGGATAGCGCCGACATGCGTGTGCCATCCTCGCTCTTTCTTTTACCGCTCTCGGAAGGGGAAGCGCACAACGGGATAAGAGCTGCCCCCCTCCTGTGCTGGAAGCTGGCTAGGCGAAGAGCTCCTTCTCCACCACCAGCTCGTTCTTGATGTGGCCGACAAGTTTCTGCAACGCGTCAATGCAGTTGGGGCGGATGTCGGCGCCGATGAGCACGTACATGAGCGAATCGCCCACCTCGCAACGACCCTCGTTCAGCCACGTGCGCACGTAATAGACGCCCGGCCAGGTGAGCGCCTCGGCCTCGGCCGCAGCCAGACCCTCGGCATCGTAGGAAAACTCCACGGCCACCACATCGCCGAGGCCTTCCACGCCCTCGCGCACCTGGGCTTTCGGCGTGATGCGCACGACGCCGTTATGGGTAAGGAACATGCCGCACTGGGCCGCCGCAGGATCCGCCTTGGCCTCATGCAGCCACTGATCGACAGAAGGTTCGGTCTTTGCCATAGGTTAGCCTTTCTCCCGCGCGCCGCCTGCGCACCGGCCGGCGAGCGCCCATTTATCTTACGTTGAGAATAATAGCACGACTCCCTCGATCGCTTCGCCACATTCCGCTTTTCCAAATTCACCCCGCCGCCCGCCCCCATTTCTCTTAAGCCGATTTAACGGGTCAGACATATTTCGCACGTCGCGTTGCTGCTATCATAGGCCCACTCATTGACGACCCGTCGGCGCCAAAGCGCCTCTTGAGATACGAGAAAGGAAGCGGAAATGTCCCTGCCTGCCTCCGACTTGACCAAAAAGCCCGACATGCGCACCACCATGGAGCTGGGCGCCGTGCTGCCCGAGACCGCCGAGGTGCGCGACGACCACCTGTTCATCGGCGGCGTCGATATGGTGGAGCTGGCCCGCGAGCAAGGCACTGCGCTCTACGTGTTCGACGAGGCCGACCTGCGCCACCGCATGGAGGCCTACCGCGAGTCCTTCCGCAGCCGCTACGAGAACTCCGACATCATCTACGCGTCGAAAGCCTTTTTGAACAAGGAAGTGCTGCGCATCGCCGAGGCCGAGGGGCTGTGCCTGGACGTGTCCGGCGGCGGCGAGCTGGCCTGCGCACGCGCGGTTGACTTCCCCATGGAGCGCGTGTTCGTGCACGGCAACAACAAAACGCCCCGCGAGCTGGAGGAGGCCATCTCCGCCGGCGTGGGCCGCATCGTGCTGGATTCCCGTATCGAGCTGGCGCGCGTGAACGAGATTGCCGGGCGCCTCGGCGTGGTGCAGGATGTGTACATGCGCATCACCCCCGGCGTGGAGGCCGACACCCACGAGTACATCCGCACCGGCTGCGAAGATTCGAAGTTCGGCTTCACCATGCGCGAGGACTTCGCCTTCAAGTGCGTCGCCGACGTGCTGGCCGCCGAAAACGTGCGCCTGGTGGGCCTGCACTGCCACATCGGGTCGCAGATTTTCGCACTGCACTCCTTCCGCGAGGCGGCGGCGGTCATGGTGGAGTTCATGGCCCGCATCCGCGACACCTACGGCCACGAGATTACCGAGCTCGACCTGGGCGGCGGCTTGGGCATCGCCTATTTGGCCGAGCACCAGCCCTCCTCCATCGACGACTTCGCTGAGGTCTCCTGCTCGGCCGTGCGCGATTTGTGCGCGCTGCACAACCTGCCGCTGCCTCGCCTGCTCGTAGAGCCGGGCCGCAGCCTGGTGGCCCCGGCCGGCGTGACGCTGTATACCGTGGGCATCCTGAAGACGCTGCCCGGCATCCGCAAGTACGTGGCAGTAGATGGCGGGATGTCCGACAACATCCGCACGGCACTCTACCACGCCGACTACGAGCCCACCATTGCCAACAAGGCCGGTCAGCCGCGCTGCGAGATTGTCACGCTGTGCGGCAAACACTGCGAAAGCGGCGACGCCGTGGTAGTGGACATGCCCCTACAGAAGGCCGATTTGGGCGACATCGTGTGCGTGTTCGGCACCGGCGCCTACAACATGACCATGGCCTCGAACTACAACGGCCAGCCGCGCCCGGCCGTAGTGTTCGTGCGCGATGGGGAAGCCCACGTGGTCACCCGTCGTGAGACGTACGAGGACCTTTACCAGCGCGATATCTAAGACGCACGGCTCACGTACTTGCACGGGCGGTCCTCAGCGGGCCGCCCGTTTTGTTTCTGCGGAAAACCAGCGGGGGCGCCGCGCCTGCTCCTCGCCGTTTCGCACGTGTTCTTTTCGGTTCCGTTGCAACGGGTTCGCAACTCCGTAATGAGACGAAGGACGCAGCGCCTTTCCGCCCCTCGTCTCGGTACAGTAGCCTTATTCGCTGAAACCCCGTACCTGCTTCGGTGCGCATCCCCCAAGGCTCGCTTTGGCATCGACGGCGGGCCCGCGCTTGTTCTCTTTAGAATCGAGGCTTTGCCCATGAACGCCATTTATCTGCGCAGCAGCGTTCGCCAGTTCTCAGAGGAGCCCGTCGGCATCGAGGGCATCGAGAAGCTCATGCGCGCCGCTATGGCTGCACCGTCCGCCGCCAACCAACAGCCCTGGGAGTTCTACATCGCCCGGGACGAGACCACCCGCAGGGCGCTTGCCGCTTCAAGCCCCTATGCTGCGCCGGCCAAGCTCGCCCCCTGCGTCATCGTGGCCTGCCAGCGCACCGAAGGCCTGCGCGCGCCCCAAGATGCGGCCTACGACATGAGCGCGGCCGTGGAAAACATCCTCATCGAAGCGGCCCATCTCGGTCTGGGCGCCGTATGGCTCGCCGTCGCCCCGGAAAAAGACCGCATGGCCGCCGTTTCCGTTGCCCTCGGCAGCCCCAAGGGCCTCGAGCCCTTCGCCCTCGTCGCCGTGGGGCACCCCGAGCACAAGCCCGACCCCAAAGGCCCCACGCGCTACGACGAGACGCGCGTGCACTGGATCTAGATGCTCCTATTAAGCGAAGATGCCCGAACCGGCGCGCCACGCCGAGATTGTCCAACGACGTCCGCTGCGTGGGAACGGGGCCCTATCTGGCAGGGCTTCCGGACCCGATGGGCTGCTTTCTGTGCGCGCGGCGGGCGTTGTTGCGCTCGGCGGTCACATCGCTGAAAGCGCGGGTGATGCCGCGCAGGGCCTCCAGCATGGCCGTGCGATCCTGCATGGGAGCCCGCATCACGCCGTCGCGCAGGATGGCCCACTCGTGACCGCCTTCGAACAGCTGGGCCGCATCGGTAACACCCGCGGCTTTCACAGCATTGAACAGGGCGTCCACCGTGCGCTTGCGCCCCTCGCCGTCCATGGAGGCGAGCCATTGACCAAGCGCCTGGGCACGCCGCTGGGTGCGCTCGGGCAGCGCGGGCAACGTGGCGAAGGCGCTTTCCGCAGCCGCGCGATCGTCTGCGGCCCCACCCGCCACTTCCCAACGATAGACCGAGTGCTGCTCGAAGCCGCGACCCGTCGCGCGCACCACCTGCGCGGGCATCTGCGACGTCATGAGGATGCCCACCATGGAGTCCTCCGGCACCTGCTTGGTCATACGACCCGCCAGCGGCGCGTAGTCGGCCGCCGAGAACGTGCCGGGTATGAATCCGGGACCGTCGTGGTTGTACACGTGCGCGATGCGGTCCTGCACCGCGGGCGCCGCCGTAAGTGCCGCGTACTCGGCCAAGTTGCCGCCCTTGGAATGGCCTCCCACGATGATAGGGCCGGGCACCCGCACGTCGGCCGCCACCGCCGCCAGGTAGCGCGCCGCCACATCCTGGGCCGGCACGGGCACCATGTAGGCCATGTTGAAGTCCTCGCGCCAGCCGGTGAGCGTGGTGTCGGTGCCGCGGAAGCCCACGTAGACGAACTGACCCGGGCACACGAAGGTGGTGGCGGCGAACTGCATGTTCAGCACCTCGTCGAAAGCGGCCACATGGTCGTAGATGAGCAGGTCGCGATAGCGGGGGCTTGCCGCCATGAGGAAGAGCTGCTGCTTCATCTGGGCCGCGTGCATGCCCGAGAACATGGTGGAAAACAGCTCGGCACGCATAAGGTCGGCGAAGCGGACAGGCTCGGTGGGCGCCTGCGCGTCCTGGGCCATCTCGAGTCGGTCGCGCTCCGCCGCATCGGAAGCGGCGGCCGCATCGGCTCCCGCATCGAAATCGGCAGTCCTGACCGCCGCGGACTCGCCATCCGTCGGCCCCACGGCGTCCGCGCCACTCGTCGGCCCTATGGCGCCCGCGGTGCCCGCGGTGCCTGTCGACCCTGCACCGCCAGCGCAGCACGCCGGCTCCGCGATACCCGCACGGGACACCCCCTCGCCATCCGCCTCCCAGCGTTTCCTGCGCCTGTGAACGCTGCGCCCGAGATGCGCCCCGCGATCGCGCCAGCGCGCGAGGCGAGCCCGCAGCGCGGCCAGCTTCCCGTCGGATGCCGGCCGCGCAGCCTCGTCGCCGGCGCCGACCTCCCGCATCCGAGGCATCACGCCCTCGCCGCGGGCCATGCAGAACTGCGCGAGCAGCGCCGAGTCCACGGCGTTGAAGGGCACCTCGCTAAACGGGGCCAGCTGCTCTTCCAAATATGTGAGCACATCGTTCATGGTTTCATTATGCCGCACCGAACGCGCGCCCGCCCGCTCCCCTCTCCCCCGGACACAAAGCCGTTGCCAACCCTCCCGACACTTACCATGACCGCGCCGGTCACCTTCCGCTACAATGGCTCCTGCAATTTCGTTCAAACGCGCCGCTCGGCAGGGGAACCGCAGTTTGCGCCGCAAGCCACCCGCACCCCGCCCGCAACCTCGGCGCCCGAGGCATCAGGAGTCACCATGGCCACCGATCCTGCTTCCATTCCCGCTCCGGCCCGCGATGCGGCCGCACCCGCCCTCGACGCGAACCCCGCCGGCAGCGACATCCCCACCGGCATCGGCAGCGCCGCCGCACCCCGCGAGCACTTCGCCAGCCGCCTCGGCTTCATCCTCATCTCGGCCGGCTGCGCCATCGGGCTCGGCAACGTATGGCGCTTCCCCTACATTGCCGGCGAGTACGGCGGTGCGGCGTTTATCCTCATGTACCTGGTGTTCCTCGTCATTTTAGGCCTGCCCGTCATGGTGATGGAGTTCGCCGTGGGCCGCGCCTCCCAGCGTTCGGGCGCGCTCGCCTTCGACATTTTGCAGCCCTCGCGCCGCTGGCACTGGTTCAGCTGGTGGGGCTATATCGGCTGCATGCTGCTCATGATGTTCTACACCACCGTCTGCGGCTGGATGCTGGCCTACACCGCCAAGATGGGCACCGGCACCTTCGTGGGGCTCGATCCCGAGGGCGTCGCCGGCGTGTTCGGCGCCATGCTGGCCAACCCCTCCGAGATGGTGGCCTGGATGCTCGCCGTCATCGTCATCGGCTTTTTCGTATGCAGCTTCGGCCTGCAGAAGGGCGTGGAGCGCATCACCAAGATCATGATGATCTGCCTGCTCGGCGTCATGGGGCTGCTCGTGGTGCGCTCGGTCACCCTGCCCGGCGCCGCCGAGGGCCTGGCCTTCTACCTGGTACCCGACTTCGGGAAGATGTTCGACGGAGGCGCGGCCGGCTTTGGCGAGGCCGTGTACGCCGCCATGGGCCAGGCGTTCTTCACCCTGTCGCTCGGCATCTCGGCCATGGAGGTGTTCGGCAGCCGCATCGGCAAGCAGAACTCGCTCACCGGCGAGGCACTGCGCATCTGCGGCCTAGACACGCTCGTGGCCATCCTGGCAGGCCTCATCATCTTCCCCGCCTGCTTCGCCTTCGCCGTGGCTCCCGATTCGGGCCCCTCGCTCGTGTTCATCACGCTGCCGAGCGTCTTCGAGCAGATGCCGCTGGGGCAGCTGTGGGGCACGCTGTTCTTCGTGTTCATGAGCTTCGCCGCGCTGTCCACCATCATCGCCGTGTTCGAGAATCTCATCACCTTCACCATGGAGAAGTGGGACCTCTCGCGCCGCGATGCCATCAAGCGCACGGCCATCCTCGTCACCGTGCTGAGCCTGCCCTGCGCGCTGGGCTTCAACGTGCTGGCCGGTGTTACCGTGCCGGGCATCGGCGACATCCAGTCCATCGAGGACTTCATCGTGTCGAACAACCTGCTTCCCCTGGGCAGCCTGCTGTACGTGATGTTCTGCGTGACCCGCAAGGGCTGGGGCTGGAACAACTTCCTGGCCGAGGCCGACGCGGGCAACGGCGCGAAATTCCCCCGCTGGGCCCGCGGCTGGCTCACCTTCGGACTGCCGGCGCTCATCGTCGTCATCTTCATCATGGGATATGTGCCGAAGATCATGCTGTGGTGCGGATTGGCGTAGCGCCACGCCGCAAAGACGCGGTTCGCAGATTGACGGCGCGACACCGTTCGGGGAATTCCCGCAGCGTCGCCGATTCTGCCTCGACGCTGGCGCGCCCTTCCGCTATACTGCACTGGTGCCCTTGAGCCCGAGTGGTGGAACGGCAGACACGACGGTCTCAAAAACCGTTGCCGAAAGGTGTGCGGGTTCAAATCCCGCCTCGGGCACC
Organism: Adlercreutzia shanghongiae; assembly: GCF_035830635.1. Lineage (NCBI taxonomy): Bacteria > Bacillati > Actinomycetota > Coriobacteriia > Eggerthellales > Eggerthellaceae > Adlercreutzia > Adlercreutzia shanghongiae. Next base: position 19,663 of record NZ_JAYMFI010000035.1, read on the forward strand.
ACGAACTTACAACGGCTCCCCATGGGGAGCCGTTTTTCATTGCCGAGACAACTACAGGAAGCTTCGAGAAATCCCGGAAGGCTTTCAGACGGCCCGGCAGGTTTCGGCGAGCTCTGGGCAGCTTCGGACGCCAAACCTCGTCCCCGTCTCTTTTCCGCCCGTTTTCGTGCAGCAAACTCCGCGAAGTAGACTCTTCAGTTTTCCCACGCGTTAGATCAGGGCACCCCATCTCTCGTCGCCAGGGAAAACGCTTTCTCTATCCGACGCTAGGCGCTCCGCGCAACCAACCTAGATATCCGAATATCTATTTCGCGGAGTTTGTTACGCAAAAACGCGGCTATCGGAAACGCCGAGGTCTCCTTGCCGCCAACGCAGCATCTCGCCTCGAGGATACGGCCAGCCGGGGATACGCGTCAGTTGTCTGGCGGAAAATGCTCCCGATGGAACTTTCGAACCTGCCGGCGCAGCTCCATATGCGTCTCCACCTGCTCCGACGACCAACCTCGAAAGCGCTTTCCCGCCTTTTCGGACACGCTGGCCGCGATCTCGGAAAACTCGTACACATTGGCGAACTGGGCCGAGGTCACCGTCACCACCTCAACGCCCTCCGCGAGCAACGCGTCCCGCCGCCGAGAATCGCGAATGCGAGCCTCGTTGCTGCCATGAACTGCGCGGCCGTCGTATTCAAGCACGACGCCACACTCCCACCAGCACAAATCACCGACGACGTATTTCTGGCGCGCAATGCGCCGTCCCCTCTCGCTCAGATTGAACGGCTCGTTCAAGCGACCTCCAGGCAACCCCAGGCCACCTCGCCGCCGCGGGGTCAGCGCCACAATGGCAACCTCGGTCTCCATAATGGAAGCGGACTTGCGCCGAACCTGAGCCGCCGCCGATCGGGCCAGCTTCACAGCTCGTATATCGGAAAGCTGCTCGAGAAATGCCGACAAGCGCTCCGGGGTCGTAAGCGGACGCCGCACAAGAAAGCCATCCTGCCCGGCAATTGGATAGCTGCCGCACAGCTCATACCCCAAGGCAAGCAGCTCTCCGTAGGTGAGGTGTGAGGCCATTTGGGCAAAGACCAGCTCCGGCGACGAATTCCAAACTCCCGGTGCGATTTCGAGAAACGCATTGCGCGGCAAGCCTCGGTCGCACTGATGCCGCTTCACCGACGACGAGGAGCGCACACCGGGCTTGCGACCCACCAGCACCTCAAGTGGCGATCCCTCGACCAAGGAGACACAGAAAGATCCCGCCCCCTTCGGGAATCGCTGTGCAAGCTCATCGAAAATGGCGGCGATCTCCCCGTGTGTCGAGGCGGGAGCCTTGAGCACAGCCGATCCGGACAGCAGACGCGATGGCAACTCGAAGCCCCTGCGTTTACCGGACAGATGAAATTCGCGCAGCGTTACCGGGTGGGCTTCCGACCAGGAACGCCAAAGCTGAAGCGCAAACCTATGACTGGGATACATATTCATGGAGGGCAGACTACCGCAACGACGACGCCTGTACCCGCATGCCGAAGGAAACCGATGGAACGACCATTCATGACACGCTCGCTCGTGTTTTCAAGCACGCGTGTTGTTGTGCCGCATGCGCGTGTTGTTGTGCGCCCGTGCCGCCGTGCGGCGTGCGCCGTATCTCTGTCGTCCTGAGCTTCTGCGGGCCCGTGTTGTCGCGAACTCTCTATACGCGCACGTTCTTCCTATCTTCGCTCGCGCCCTCCCCGCATGCGCATGTTTTCGAAACCGTCTTTTTCGTGCAGCAAACTCCGCGAAGTAGATACCGAAATCGAAGCTCCATCGAAATACCGACTGCGCGGCTACGCTCACCCGGGAAAAGAGAGGGGGGTTTGCGTAGCGTGACCCCTCTTGCCGACCATTCCAAAGAGCCGGCATCTACTTCGCGGAGTTTGCTGCACGAAAACGGGCGGTACACAAACCGGGGCCGCCCCGCGGAGCAGATCCGGCGCCGAGCACCCCTCGAACGCAACCCGACGACAAACAAAGTCGCGTCCACGACGCTGCACTAGCGGAGCCACGAGCGCGCCAAAGCACAAACGCGGCGACACGACATCCTTGGCTCTCAGCTCTCTGCTCAGCCTGTAGCCGAGCATCGCCTTCTTATGCCGTCTCGCGGTAGTAGATGCGCGTGTCCTCGTAGACGCCGTCTTTATTGCGGAAACCGCCGGGCACCGTGCCGACAAGGCGGAAGCCCAGATTCTCATAGAGGGCGATGGCGCGCTCGTTGCTGGTCACCACGGCGTTGAACTGCAACCCGCGAAAGCCGAGGCGTGCCGCCTGGCGCAGCGAGTCCTCCACCAGCAGGCGGCCGAGCCCATGCCCGCGTACCTCCGACGACACCGCGTAGCTGGCGTTCGACACATGACCGCAACGCCCCACGTTGTTGGGGTGCAGTATGTACAGTCCGGCCACGCGCCCGTTCACTGTGGCCACGGCCGCATGGGACTGCTCCGCGAAGAAGACGCGCGCCTCCTCCACCGTCATGGTGTTCTCCTGCGGAAAAGCGCGCCCCGCCTCCACCACGGCGTTCCAAATCTCCGTCATGGCCGGCACATCTTCCTCGCGATACGGGCGCGTAACTCGCATCGTCAATCCTTCAAGCGCGCTCATCGGCGCCTCCTTCTTCCTCACAGCTTGCTCCCCGGCATCTTCCCATAAAGAAAGGCTCCCTCGCGGAAGCCTTTCCCGTCAACGTTCTGCCCACGGCCTAGATGTCGGCCAGGGTGAAGTCCTTCTCGCCGTTGAACACAGCCAGGGCGTCGGCCACCGTCCAGTCGGCCAGGGTGATGGCGCTGATGGCCTTGGTCAGGCGCACTGCCTCGTCCAGCGAGCGCTGGTGGATGTTGCGGCCCGTGGCGTTGCCGCAGGCGCCGCCCACGTGAATCTGGTCGTACAGCTGGGTGAGGAAGGTCTCGGCATCAACCGTGGAGCCGCCCGCGCACACCAGGCCGCAGCGACCGGCGGCGGTGGAGGCGATCTTCAGGGCCTCGGCCGGGGTGCGGCCGTCCTCGGGCTTCGGCGGGTTCACCTTCACGAAGTCGGCACCCAGGCACAGGGCCACGCCAGCAGCGCCGGCGATGAGGTCCGGGTCCTTCTCGGCGGTCACGGCCTTGCCGCGAGGATAGATCCACAGCACCACGATGAGGCCGTTGGCATGGGCCTGGGCGATGAGCTCGCCGGCCTCGGCCATCATGGTGGCCTCGTACTCGGAGCCGAGGTAGATGGTGTAGCCGAGGCCCACCACGTTCACGCCGGCCTCCTTCATGGCCAGCACGGCATCCAGATCGTACAGCTGCGGAGAATAGGGATCCTCCTGCTTGGTGCCCACGATGTTGGTCTTGGAGTTCATCTTCACGAGGTAGTTGATCTCCGGGTAGTCGGCGGCGTACTGGGCCACCAGACCGCGCTGACCGGCGAGCACGCCGCAGACGCCCTCGTTGCCGATCTTGAACAGGTGCTCCGGGTCGAGGTCGGCGATGTCGATGCCCTCGCCGTAGAAGTCCTTGTTCAAGTGCTCGATCTTCTGATCGCAGGCGAACAGCATGAGGCGGCCCGTCTCGCGCGTGGCCTTCATGTAGTTGGAGATGTACTCGTCACGCATATCGGGCATGACGTCGGCGGGAACGCGCACCTGATCACGGGTGATCTTCGGCATGGGTATCCTCCTTGGCTTGGTAAATAATCAACGCTCACCATTGTACTTAAAACCATGCGTGACCGCGCCTTCTTTCACAAAGAAAGCGGCGAGAGCAGGGAAAGCGCTGGAGGGCCGCGGGGTCGCGGTCTCGGAGGGTCGCAGGGTTGACTGCAGGGGCCGTAGAACGCGAGCTATTTGCTCTTCTTGGTAACGCGGCTGTAGACGACGAGGGCCACGATGGCCACCACCGCGGTAACGGCGAAGATGATGACGCTCTGCACAATATCGCCGCTGACCAGGCCGGCAGCAGCGTACGTGGAAAGCACGATGCCGGGAATGCGCGCGACGTTGGAGATGATCACGAAGTTGCGCAGGCTCATATGGGTGAGCGGCGTGAGGTACGTGAACACATCCTTGGGCAGACCCGGGATGAGAAACAGAATGAAGACGATGGCGTTGAACTTCTCGGAAGTCTCCCATTTGCGGAAGGTGCTCATGTACTTCTCGGGCACCATGGCCTGCACGAACGGAGCGCCCAGCTTGTGGACGAGCACGAAGATGAAGGCGCTGGAAATGATGCAGCCGAGCCAGATGATGAGCGCGCCCACCCAAGGGCCGTAAATCATGCCGGCAGCCACCTGCACGACCTCGCCGGGAATGAAGGCGACGACGATCTGCAGGAACTGGATGGCCAGCAGAATGAGGAAGCCCCAGGGACCGGCGTTGCGCACATCGGCAGTGACCCGCTCGATGCCGCCGGGCTCAAAAAGCTCGTGGATGTAGGGCCACAGGGCCACGACCACGACAATCATAATGAGGAAAAAGGCAATAAGCCCCGCGAACTTGAAGATGTTGGCCGCAGGCATCTCGCGCCCTGCAACAACTTTCTCCGCGTGGGCTTTCGCCTCCAGCTTTTGAAGACGCTCGGAATGGTGCTTGTTGTCGTGTTCGCTCATAATCCTCAAAGTCGCAGGACGCCGGTAAAGCGCCCTGTCTAGTCGTCTTCCTTGCGGGCCTTGTCGTATTCCTCCTTGAAGGCGGAGAACATGCCGCTGGCGCGCTTGATTTGGCGGCCCGTGGCATAAGCGCCCTTGTTCACGGCCTTGCCCGCGGCCTTGGTGGCGCTGGACACGGCCGGCTTCACCGATTCCACGGTCTCGCGAGCGCGGTCGGCGACTACCGCCGTGGCCTCGCCGGCCTTGGCGGCAAGGCCGCCCTCCACGCTAAGATCAGCCGCCTCGTCGGCTACGAGAATGGCGCCGAGAACGGGCTCCTCCCCTCCTTGGCCGCTCACGGACAAAGCCGTGCCGATGCCGCGCTTGAAGCCGCGGATGAGGGAGCCGGGAATTTCGCGAACGCCGAGCAGCGCGTTGGCCGTGGCGCCCTGGGTCACCTGGATGGACTCCACCTCGCCGCCCTTGCGCTCGAAGGTGACGTCGCCCACGGTGCCGAACACGGTGCCGTCCTCGGCGATGACGGGCAGCCCCTCCCAGAGCACGCAGTCGTCCCAGTTGACGCCGAGCGCCTTGCAGGCACCCTTGTCCGTCGCCTCGGGATCGCGCTTGACGAGCACGCGGCCGTCCACCATGTTGTAGCCGTTCAGGGCCACGAACATATCCTTACGGTGGAACATCCACAGCAGATCGGGTCGCTTGACGATAAACCCGATGCAGCGACGCTGGGTCGGGTGGAACACGCAGTAGCGCACCTTCCCCAGTTTCTTGGCGGCATCAGGCTTTTTAGCCGAGCTGCGGTCGGCAAACACGCGTTTGCCGACCAGCTCGGAGGCAGTTATCAGCTTGCTAGCCATGGACTACTTTTCATCCTTCTTCTTGTCGTCCTTCTTAGCGGCGTCGGCAACCTCGGCGGCAGCCTCCTTCACCTCGGCGGCCGTTTCCTTGGCGGCGTCCTTGGCCGTCTCGGCGGTCTTTTGGGCACCTTCCTTGGCGGCATCGACGACATCGGCGACCGCCTCGGCCGGATCGGCATCGGCGTCGGCGTTCTTGGCCACCTGATCGGCGATGCGCTGGCGGGCGGCCTCGATCTTCTCGCGCAGCTCGTCGCCCTTCTCGTTGATGGTGGGAGTGAGGTTGCTGGCGGCTTCCTGGATGGACGCGGCCACGTCAGCGCCGCGCGCGGCGGCCTCGGAGGCGATTTCCTGCCCACGGGCGGTCACGTTGTTCACGACCTCGGCACCCTTCGTGGCGGCCTCCTGATAGATGTGCTGGGCGCCCGTTGCGGCTTGGTCGCCCCACTGCTGGGCATTGCCGAGCATGTCGCCGGCCTTGTCTGCCACCAGAGCGCGGGTCTCCACGCCAGAGCGAGGGGCGGCCAGAAGTGCGGCGACGGCGCCCACGACGCCACCAATGAGGAACATTCCGAATTTGTTGGCCATGATTGCCTCCTTTATCGACGGAATATCAATGTCGGCCCATTATATGGGGAGAGCCCTCGCGTGAGGGCTCTCGCTGCTCATTGCTCACCTTACGGTAAACAAGCCGTTATTCATCATGGATGAGCGAATCTCTCATAAAAAACTTGAGTCGGTTCGCCCAACGCACAAAAGACGCTTTCAACGCCCTCGCCTACCTGCGCCGGCCGCGCCTCTCTGCGGCCCTAGAAGCAGGCGCCGCGGGCGTAGGCCTCGTTCACGAGCGAGTCGAGCATGGCCGGAAGCGACAAGCCAGCAGCCTCGCAGGCCACGGGGAACAGGGAGCGGTCGGTCATGCCCGGAGACACGTCCACCTCGAAGCAGCGGGCCGCGCCGCCGTCCCAGACAAGATCGATGCGGCCCAGATCGCGCACGCCATAGGCGCGGTAGACCTCCAACGCCGCGCGCTCGATTTCCGCACGGATGGCCTGGGCGTCGGCCTCGTTGGGAGAAAGCGATTCGTTGCGCACCGGGCAGAAGAACTCCACGGCATCGTCGGCCATGCGGGCGGCGGCATCGTAGAAGCCCTCGCGGGCCACGATTTCCACCGGAGGCAGAGCATGGGCATCCCAGCCGGTGCCGAGAATGGCCACGGAAAGCTCCACGCCATCGACCCACTGCTCGATGTTCACGGCCTCGTCGTAGGACAGCGCATCCAGCACCGCCTCGCCGAGCGCCTCCTGGCTTTCCACCTTGTGAACGCCCAAAGCGCTTCCGCCGTGAGCCGGCTTCACGCATACCGGATAACCGCCGATAACGCGGTCGGCCACCATATCGAGCGCCGTGGCGGCGCCCATGTCCTTGAACGCGTCGCGGGTGATGTACACGCCCTGGGGCCACGAGGCGCAGCCTTCCTCGCCGGTGATGTCGCGGTACTTCGCCAGCGACGAGTGCAGCGCATCCTTGTTCCAGGAGCGATGGCAGACACTGGCCGGCGAACCCACGAACGGAATGCCGAGGAACTCCAGCAGGCTTTGGATAGTGCCGTCTTCGCCGTGCTTGCCGTGCAGGGCGTTGTAGACCACATCGGGCCGCTCGCTGCGCAGCGTGGGCACCAAATCGGCGTTCGTGTCCAGCGGCACCACCTTGTGGCCCGCCTCCTCCAGCGCCGCGCACACCACCTTGCCAGATGCCAGCGACACCTCGCGCTCGAAGGACTTGCCTCCCATGAGCACTGCTACCTTCATACGTTCTCCTTCGTGTTGAAAATCCTTGGGGGGCGGAACCGCCGGGTACCTTGATTCGCTCAAACAGTCCTCGCTTTGCGAAACAGCCCACTGGGCTGTTTCAGTCGCTGCGGAACTCGCTCGGTCAAGGCACCCGCCGTTTCCGCTTCACTCAACCATGGTTGAGCAGGCGCGAGGGGCGGGGCGTGTCCCCGCGCGCAGGTTGCGCAGCGAACGGAACAGTCCAGTGGACTGTTCCGCCGAGCGAGCCATTGCTTGAGCACGGGGATGCGCCCCGCACCTCGCGCCGAACGGACCAGCTATTCCGCAGCTTCCTCAGCCGGAGCAGCAGCTTGCTGGGCGTCGCGCACGGCCTCCTCAGCGATGTCGATCTGCTCGGCGTTGCCCTCGCGGGCCTGCATCACCGCTTCCTCGTTCTGCTCGGAATCGGCGACGACCTCCTCCCACGGAGTCGGCGTCTTCTCGTCAGTCATGGCTGCTTCCTTTCTGTCGTAGCCGGGCAGCGCGCCGGCCTCGATGAACACGCGGTACAGCTCGAGGCGATCCTCGATGACCTTCGCCAAACGACGGATGGCCTCTGTGATAGACTCGGGCGTCTCGAAGCTGAAATTCACGCGCATGGAGTTGCGCCCAGTCTTCCCATCGGGGAAAAACGAGTTCCCCGGCACATAGGTTACGCCCGCCTCCAGCGCCTCGGCAAGCATCGAATCGGTATCCATATAGTCGGGCAGCGTAATCCAGAGGAACATGCCGCCTTCGGGATGCGTCCACGTGGCCTCAGGCGGGAAGAACTCCTCCAGGGCGGCGAGCATGGTGTCGCGACGCTCCTTGTACACGGCCACGAACTTCTGCAGCGTCTTCTGCCAGGGGATGTCTTTGAAATAGTGCTCGACGATGATCTGGTCGAAGGAGCTGCCGCACAAGTCGGCGCCCTGCTTCACCAAGTTGATGCGCGCAAGCACGCTTTCCGGCGCGGCAATCCAGCCGGTGCGCAGACCCGGGCCGAGCATCTTCGAAATAGTGCCCAGGTAGATGACGTTTTCGTCCATGGCCTTCAGCGGCACCTGGTGGCCGCCGTCGTAGCGCAGGCGTCCGTAAGGGTCGTCTTCCACCACCATGAAGTCGTACTCGCGGGCAAGCTCCAGCAAACGGCGGCGACGCTCGGCCACCATGGTGACACCGCCCGGGTTCTGGAAGTTCGGGATGACGTAGCAGTACTTCAGGCGCGGGTTGCCCTTGCCGATGCGCTTGAGCTCCTCTTCCAACAGATCCATGCGCATGCCCTCGTCATCGAAGGGGATGGCACGCACGTCGGGCTCGAAGGCGGAGAATGCCTGCAGGGCGCCCAGATAGGTGGGGCCCTCGGTGATGATGATGTCGCCCGGGTCGATGAAGGCCTCGGCGATGAGGCTTAGGGCCTCCTGAGCGCCCGTGGTGACGAGAATTTGGTCGGGCTTCACGCGAATGCCCAGGTCGCGCATCATGTCGGCCAGCACCGCGCGCAGACCGGGGGCGCCGTTGGTGGGGCCGTACTGCAGCGACACCGCGCGGGCCTCGGGGCTTTCCACAGCGGCCAGCGTGGCGGCGCGCACATCTTCTACGGGAAGAAGCGACACGGCGGGCATGCCGCCCGAAAGCGAGATGACATCGTCGCGGGTGGCGGCGGCGAACAAGTCGCGCACGGCCGAAGAGCGCATCTTGCGCACGCGGCGGGCGATCTTGTCGCCGGTGGTGTCGAACGTGATGTGGGCAGACGACATGTTATTCAACCGTCCCTTCCATAAGCGCCAAGGCCGCCTTTAGCGCGCCCAAGGCGATAAGGTCATCGGTATAGGCTACTGTAACACGGGCCAGGCCGTCGTGCGCGGCGAGCCACTCTGTTGTACCCACAAACGTAACGTCGGGGGCGCAGGCGGGGTCTTGGGCCTGAAGGTCTATGACGAGATGCTCCAGCACATGGGGAAGCGACGTGCGCGAAAGAATGCCGCCGAAAGGAGCACCCTCGGCATTCAGGCAGACATGGGAGGCCAAAGACGGCCGCGCGGCGAGCAGCCGGGCCGCGCCGTCGTCGCCCAGGGATGCCGCGGGGCCTTCGGGCACACGGACAAGGAGCACCATGCGGTCGCGCTCGAACGTCACGCGCTCGACGGCGAGCCTAGGCGCGCCCATCGGTCTTCTCGGGCACGGCGTCCGATTCGGGCTTTTCCGGCACATCCGATGCTTCGGGCTTATCCGCCACATCCGACGCTTCGGGACGAACCGGGGAGCCGGTTGGGGTGCGCGAGAGCAGTGTCACCCCCTTGGCGGCCTTCTCCTCAGGCGGCAGAACACGGCCCTGAGCAGCTTCGACGAGCGCGCGAAGCGTCCAGCCGAAATCATCTCCCAGCGTGTCGGCCCCCGAGAAGTCGCCATCGACCAGAGCCACCTGGTTGCGATCGAGGGAAAAGCGGTAGCGGCCACCGCCGTTCAAATTGCCGAAAGACAGCTCGAAGGTCTTGTCGCCGTCGTTGAGGGTATAGCGATAGGACACATCGTCGGTCAGCTGGATGCGGTCTTCGGTAATCTCGATCGGCGTGGCCGTGCCTGCCAAATACCAGGTGCCCTGAAGGTCAGCCGCATCGTTTTCCGAGAACCAGCGCAGCCATGAAAAGCCGCCCATCGCCGCGCCAGAAATCAGCACCACGGCAACGAGCGCGGCAATAATCGCGGCGCGAGCAGGATGACGCCGGCGCGCCTTCTTCGACGGCGACGGTGCCGGTCGCTCGGCGCGCGTCTTACGAACCTTCGGCGCCGAAGACGCTGCCCCTCGGACCTCCGCAACGGGGGCTTCCGCATCAGGACGCGGGCTGTCCGCGCCAGGTCGGGAGCCCTCCGCATCAGGACGCGAGTCCTCCACGGCAGGACGTGAGCCCTCCGCGCCAGGGCGCGGGCTCTCTGCGGCAAAATGCGCATCCTCAGCGACAGGGCGAGTGCCCCCCACGGTGCCAGACGGCGCGCCCGCCGCCGGCGACTGCTCTTCCATGGTTCCTTAGACCTCTTCCGGCCCAATCACCGTCTTGCCGCCCATATAGGGAACGAGCATCTCGGGCACCGTGATGGTACCGTCGGGGTTCTGGTAGTTCTCGATAACCGCGGCCATGGTGCGGCCCACGGCCAAACCGGAGCCGTTCAGCGTATAGGCAAAGCGCGTGCCCTTGAAGTTGGCCGGGTCACGGTACTTGATGTTCGCGCGACGGGCCTGGAAGTCGGTGCAGCAGCTGCACGAGGAGATTTCCTTGTAGGCGTTGTAGCTGGGCAGCCACACCTCCACGTCATAGGTCTTCGCGGAGGAGAAGCCGATGTCGCCGGTGCACAGGCTGATGACGCGGTAGGGCAGCTCCAGCTTCTGCAGGATATTCTCGGCGTCTTCCACCATGGACTCCAGCTCGGCGAAACCGGTCTCGGGCGTGGCGAACTTCACCATCTCCACCTTGGAGAACTGGTGCACGCGGATGATGCCGCGGGTGTCACGGCCGGCGCTTCCCGCCTCCTCGCGGAAGCACGGGGTGAAGGCGCAGTAGTGCAGCGGCAGCTGGTCGGCGTCGAGCACTTCCCCGGCGTGCAGGTTCGTCAGCTGCACCTCGGCCGTAGGGATGAGGTAGAGCCCCTCGGTGGTGTGGAAGAGATCTTCCTCGAACTTCGGCAGCTGACCGGTGCCCGTGAGCGTGGCGGCGTTGGCCATGGCCGGTACCCACCACTCCTTGTAGCCGCGGGCAGTGTGCTGATCCAGCATGAAGGAGATGAGCGCGCGCTCCAGACGGGCGCCGGCGCCGCCCAGCACGTAGAAGCGGCTCTCGGCCAGCTTCACGCCGCGCTCGAAGTCGATGATGTTCAGGGCCGGGCCCAAATCCCAGTGCGCCTGGGCCTCGAAGCCCTCGGCGGCGAAATCGCGCGGAGTGCCCCAGCGGCGCACCTCGGGGTTGTCGTTCTCGTCTTCGCCCACGGGCGTGGAGGCATCCACCATGTTGGGAAGGGACAGCATGAGCGCGTCCATGGCGGCCTCGGCCTCGGCGCGGGCGTCGCTGAGGGCGGTGAGCTTCTCGTTGATCTGGCGTACCGTCTCCTTGGTGGCGTTGGCCTCATCAGTCTTGCCTTGGCCCATGAGCGCGCCGATCTCCTTGGAAAGCTTGTTGCGCTCGGCCTGCAGGGCCTCTTCCTCAGCGATAACTTCGCGGCGCTGCACATCAAGGGAAGCGAACTGCTCCGGATCGAAGGAGGCGTGGCGGTTCTTCATCGTTTCGGCGACCTCGTCGAGGTGCTCGCGTACGTACTTGATGTCCAGCATGGGGCGGCTCTCTTTCACAATGATTGGTTGCCTAAAGCGCCGGCGTCAGCGCCGGTGTTGGGGTTCGGCCCAGTATAGCACCGCCCGCTGGCGCGGGCGGGAGGTCTTTGGGTGTGGCGCACGCTGAAGGGCGAGGGTCAACGCCCGCGGTTTCCAGGCGGCGCGGACGAGAGCTAGTTGCCCTCGTCCTCGTCGTCGTCATCGAACAGCGACCAGTCGTCCTCGGTCTTCTCGTGGTTCTTGAACTGCTTGCGCGTCTTGCGCTCCAGGATGAAGCACACGATGATGCTGATGACGAGACCGCCGCCAATCAGAATGCCGATGCCCGGCATGGTCTCGAACAGGAAATGGTACAGCTCTTCGAAGTTCATAAGTTGTTGTCTCGCCTTCTTCGGAAAGCACCGCCGCACGGGCAGTGACGAGAGGTTCGTTTCAAGTGGTGTCAGTATACTATGACCCGCCCCGAGAAACGCAAGATTCACAGGCGGCGTAAAACTAACAGCGCCACAGGCCCTGCGCGTTTAGGCGAAGGGGTTGAACACCTCGGTGCTGTTGAAGTCGCTGTACTGGGCGACGGTCTCCGCGGCCATATAGTCGGCCATATCGGCATTCTCGGGCACGCCCTCGACGTTCAGCGTCATATACACGAGCTCGCCCTCGGCACTCACCATGTAATGGGCCTCGCAAAGCGCCAACTCGCCCCAGCCATCCATATCAACCGCGTCGCTCACCTTCTGCGGGTCGGTGAACAGGACGTACTCAACCTCGCCATTTCCGTAGGTGATGCAACCGACAACCTCGGCGCAGCCCACCAGCTGGGCAGCCTGGCCCAAACCAGTGGGGTCTTCCGACTCGTAGTTGTAGTCCGCGGAGACCACCTCGCCATTGACTGAAGCGGTCACGCGGCCGTCGTCCAAATACGTGTACATCTCATCGATGCCACCATCGGGCGCCTCCAGATAGACTAGGGCCCGCAACCCGTCGCTTTCGTCCACATAGGTCTCGAGGCGCATATCCCGGGATAGGGACACATCGCCCTCAAACAGCGTGACCGCCGTCTCCATGATGCACGTAAAGTTCTTCGGCATCTTCGCGAGCACCTCAGCGAGATCCTCGTCGAAGGAGAGGCCGTCGCCCACCTCATAGATGCCGGTGGCGGGCGGAGCAAAGGGCACGGTAGTCGCTCCCCAATCGGAATACGCGACCGTAAAGTCCTCGGAAGCGGGCAGCGCATCGGCGCCCTCGCCCGTCGTGCCCTTGATGGACGCCGTCGTCTCCAGAAGAACGCCCTCGCCATTAAAGCGGTACGTGGCCGTAAGGTCGGTGGCGTTGTCCACCTGGTTCACCAGGCCCATCTCTTCACCCTGGGCCGCAACCATATACAACGTGTCGCCGCCCTCCTCGCGCACCTACACGTCCGTGGCGTGAACCAGAAGAGCCCGGTAAACGTCCTCTTCGCTCACGACCGGCTCGGAGGGCTCGAGGACCTGGGTCATGTCGATGGCGCCCGCGTCCTCGTTCACCTCGATCACCTGACCGCCCTGAGCATAAATCTGGCAATTCGGAAAGACCCCGTCTTCCTCAGAGTAGGTCTCCAAGGTCTTGGTCAGGCTGCCTCCCTCAACTTGCATAACGTAGTCGATGACGGTCTCCTCCGCTAAATCACGTCCTCTTCGTGGTCGGCGTACCATTCCTCCTCGGCCCAGCGGGCGCGGTCGGGGATGTTCATGAGGGCAGCGAGGATGCCGAGCAGGCCGGGCACGAGCGCCCCGAGCAGCGCCGCAGGAGCAGGCAGCCACGAGCCGCCGAAAGAGGTGAGGTGGGCCGCCGAGCACACCCCGACCATGAGCACGACCGCACAGGCAACGGAGCCCGCGATATCGAAGGCGCGCGTGCCCCGCACACAGCACAGGCTGTAAACGCCCGCCGCCGCGATCCAGCTTGCGCCCATCACCCAGGTTGCCGGCTGGGAGGCCACGGCCATCACGCCCGCTGTCGGGTTGCTTGAGAAGCCCAGGTGCATGACGGCATCCCAGTTCATGAGGTCCACCGAGCCGCAACCGGCCATGATAAGGGCCGCGACGAACGCGAAGGCGGCCGTGATAACCGATTGGAAGACGGGCAGCAGCACGCCGCAGGTCACGGGCGACGCCGCCGCGAAGCCGACGGAGCCGAACAGCGGCTGCATAAGCGCCGCCACGGCCTGGGCCGTTCCACGTCGGCCAACGAAGTACCACCACGCTGCCGTCGCCGCGACGAATAGCACCGCTGGCACCCAGGCGCCCGCACCGGCCAAGCCCACCACAAAGGCGCCATAGCCAAACAGCGCGCCGATGGAAGGCCTGATCAACGCCACAAGGGCGCACACCGCGATAACCACTCCGTAGGCAATGGGGGCATCGGTCGCCAGCCCCATGGCCGAATCGGGAACCAAATGCAGATTCGCCATGCCTGCAGCGGCAAGCAGCGCCACTGCGGCGGCGGCCAGCATGCGCCCGACAATCGCGGCACCACGTAGTCCCAAGCGATCCACCAAAGGCGGCAAGGGCTCCCACACTTTCACAGGCTCTTCCTCGACGGGCTCGTCAATCTTGCCGTTGACGATATCAGCCAGCACGCGCTTGCCCTTCTTAGCATTGCCCAAATGCGGCGCCAGCGCCCCAAAGAACGCGGCAATATCGTCGTAGCGCTCGTCCATGTCCGGGTCCAATGCCGTGAACATGATGTCGTCGGCCTCGGCATCCAGCTCGTCCCAACACAGCGACGGCAGCACGAGCTCGGCCTCTTCGATGGCTTCCTCGGCGGTATCTAAGTCGTCGGCGAAAAACGGGTTCGACCCCGTGAGCATCTCGTAGGTAAGGCTCGCCAGGGCCCACTCGTCGGTGCGCACATCAAGCGGCTCTTGGCGCATCTGCTCCAGAGGCATGTACCCGATGGTGCCGCCGCCGGTGGTGCCCGAGCCCGTGGCGTCCATGAGGGCGGCCAGGCCGAAGTCAGTCACCTTGGCCACGCCCTTGCCGTTCACGATGACATTTTCGGGCTTGATATCCAGATGCAGCGTGTTCTCGCCATGGGCCACTTCCAACGCATGAGAGACCGCCGCGAACACCGCAGCCACAACGTCCAGGGTAATGTCGTCGTCGACCTCATCGATAATCTGCGCGAGGGTCTTGCCCTCCACGTATTCCATGATCACGTAGGCACAGGTGCCCTCCACGGCGCAGTCATACACCGTGACGATGTTCGAATCGGACAGCTTCGCAACAGAGCGGGCCTCTTCCAAGCCGGGTATATGCTCGAACAGGTCGGTCTCGTCCAGCTCGGGCTCAGCATCGGCGTTGTCGGTAAGCGTGCGGGAAGCGCGCACGCCGCGCAAGTGGCGCACGTCCACCGATTGGGCGTCGGTTGCCGCCGTCTCAGCGGGGGCCTCTTCCACTACGGCCTGGGGCTCGCAGGGAATCTCGGGGGCGTGACGCGTCTTGCGGCTCACGCGGCCCTCCAAGCGAGCCGGACCCTGTCGACGACCGGCAAAATCGGCCGTGGCCGAGCCCCAGGGAATCATGGAGTCCTCCCACTCCCCCTCGTCGGCTCCGTCGGTCGCAGCGTCGTGCGGCTCTTCCCAATCCTCCCACGGGGGCACTTCTTCAGACGTGACGGGTTGCGATCCAGTAGCCCGCGAAACGGCAGACCGTGGCCCTGCGGAGCGCGCGCCGTCACGCTGCGACTCAACAACATCTTCTAAATCTGCCGCCATGCGGGCCTCAAGCGCCTCGAGGCGAGCCGCGGCCAGCTCATCTTCGGAAAGCTCGATGCACTTGATGGCCACATCGCGCTTAAGGTGGGTGTCAAAGGCGTGCACAACGGTGCCATAGCCGCCAGAGCCGGCCTGGCCGATGACGCGATAGCGATCGAGTATGAGGGGGGATCGAGCCATAAGGCGAGCCTCTCCTAGTGGATTTCGGGTGCGTTTTTGAGGTGCGGCAATTCTACCACGGTCCGCTTTCGCGCAACCGTCCAGCGGCGTGAAACGCGCAGCATCCGCAGACGCATGGGGCGACGGGGAGCGCGAGGCGGCCTCGTTTTCGTTTTGTGGCCCCAAAAGTCGCCGAATGAACTCTTGAAACGCCTCAAGCCTGAGCTGAAGGAGCCAATACCCGCTTAAATCAACGAATCCATGAACGAAATAGCCCATTTGGGACCATCAAAAGCCCTCAGGTCTATGATTTTTCGCGAGCAAAAGTTCACTCGAAGGCTTTTGGGGCCACGGAAATAAGTTTACGTTCGGAAGGAACCATCATGCTCACCATCGGCTGTCACTTATCTCGCAAAAAGGGGTTTCTCGAAATGGCCGAGGAAGCCGTCTCCATTCAGGCGAACACGTTTCAGTACTTCACGCGCAACCCGCGCGGCGGCGCGAGCGCGAAGGTCGACGAGAAGGACGTAGCTGCCTACCTGGCCTATACCAAAGAGCACGGCATTCGCGACGTGCTGGCCTACGCACCCTACGATGCCAACCCGGCGACCGACAAGACGAGCGAGCGCGACTTCACCCTCATGGTGTACGCCGAGGACCTGGCGCGCTTGGCAGAGGTGGAAGGACCGCTCTACCTCATCCGTCCGGGCAGTCGCCTGAGCGCCAGCGTGGAAGATGGCCTGGCCGAAGTAGCCGACGCCTTAAACAACGTCGTAACTCCTGGCATGAAAACCTGCGTGCTGCTAGACACCATGGCCGGCGAGGGCACCCACGTGGGAACGAGCTTCGAGCAGCTGGCGGCCATCATCGACCAGGTTGACCACCCTGAGCACGTGGGCGTTTGCCTCGATTGCGCCAGCGTATGGGCCGAAGGCTACGACATCGTGGGCGACCTTGACGGCGTGCTGGACCAGTTTGACCGCGTCATCGGACTGGACAAGCTGCGCGCCGTTCATCTGAACGACGCCGCCCACGAGCGCGGCAGCCATGTGGACCGACACACGCGTATCGGCGAAGGGCTCATCGGCTTTGAAGCCTTGGCCGCCATGATCAACCACCCGAAGCTAGCTGCCGTGCCATTCTATTTGGAAGAGCCCGATGCCGCCCTCGCCACCTACGCGCACGACATTGCGCGCTTCCGCGAGGCTTACCGCGGCTAGCACCGCCAACTAACAAGAAAAATCCGCGCCGGCCGTAAGGCCGGCGCGGACTCTGCGACTTCCATCGTTCTTCTAGCTCGGCAACCTTAGCGGGCGTGGCGGGCACGAGCCCCTTGGGAAACAGCCCCGTAGGCGGGCTGAACCGGCGCGAAGCCTTGCGCCTGGGCGGGAACGCCGACAGGCTGGGCGGCAACGCGAGCCGCCGGCGTACCGGGGCGACCAGTCTGAGCGCCTGCGCGCGGAGCTTGGCCAGCGGCGCGGGGAGCCGCATAGCCGGCGCGAGCGCCCGGCTGGGCGGCGGCGCGCTGCACTGAAGCGGCCTCCTGAGCGCGACGGGCCTGACGGGCCTCGAGCTCGGCAGCGGCCCGAGCAGCAAAGGCGCGCTCGGCCTCACGACGGGCCTTGCGGGACATTTTGCGATCGGGCATGATGATGGGCTGCTGAGCCGGCGCACCGCCAACCCAAGCGTCAACCTCGTTGGAGGCGGGCATGGGGATGCTGCTCGGCGTCCAACCGGCGCCAGGCGCCGACGCGGGACGCGTCGCCCGACCGCGAGCGGCCGGCTGGGCGGCATAAGCCGCCTGGGTAGCGGCCGGAGCGCCAGCGCCCGGAGCACCTGCCACGCCTGCAACAGGAGCCACCTGCCCCATGGGAGCCGCAGCCGGCGCCGGGGCAGGAGCCGCCGCGCGGCCTCGCCCGCCATAGCTGCGAGCGGCATTGCTGCGACGACCGATCACCATCTGCATCTCGGCCACCTTGCGACGCTCGGCCTCCAGACCGTCGGCCATGCCGCGCATGCGGCGATCGAGCGTGGTGATCCACAGGCACAACGCGAGCACTGCCACCGCTAGCACACCAAGACCAACAGCCACCAGGCCAAACGGTGAAGACAAGAACTCGAACACGGGCGTGCCCTCCCAAAACATCGTATCAATCAATGAATGGGATGATATACGACCAACTCGCTATTGTCGATATGAAAAGAGGCGATTTACCTGCAAGAAGCGGCCATTATCGTCACAGCGTCACCGCTCCCCCACGCCAATGCGCCCGCAAATCGCACGCCGGCGAAGCTTCCAGGGCTACTCCGATACCTGGGCAACTAATTCCGCGAGTTCGGCAACAGTGGCATCGTTGCGCGCGACTTCTTCGAAAGGACCCTTTTCAGGCTCTCCCGCTACAGTGTCCTGCAGCGCCGCAGAAGCCGAGGCCTTGGCGCAGCCGGGGCAGCGCAGGGTCACCTGGGTGCCGACGCCCAGCTCGCTCGTGTACACCATTTGGGCATCAGGGCCGAAGAAGCCGATCATGCGATCGTGCACGTTCTTTACGGCGATGCCAAGGCCCGTGGAAGACTCAACCTGGGTGATGTTGGCGCAGGTTTCCTCGCTCATGCCCACGCCGTTGTCCTCCACCACGATGACCACGTCATCGCCATCGGCCTCCGTCTTCACCGTGATGACGAGCTTTCCTTCGGTGGGCATGGCGTGCTTGATGGCGTTTTCCACCAGGGGCTGCACGAGGAACGGCGGCACCATCATGTCGAGCAGCGCCGGACTCGCGTCCACCTCAAAGCCCAGGCGAGCATCGCCGAAGCGAGCCAGCTCGAAGTTGAAGTAGCGCTGCACCTGATCGAGCTCGCGGGCCAGTGAGATGCGTTCCGTGGAATCCTCCAACGTGCGGCGGTAGAACACGGCGAACTCGCGCAGAAGCGTGCGGGCCTTCATGGGGTCGGTGCGGATGAACGAGGCGATGGTGTTGATGGTGTTGAACAGGAAGTGCGGGTTGATCTGGGTCTGGAGCATCTTCAACTCCATGGAGGTGGCGAGCTTGCGCTGGGTTTCCATCTCCAAAGCGGCCATCTGCGTGGCGAGCAGCTGGGCGAACCCGTGGGCGATGGAGCG
The DNA here is from genome assembly GCF_035830635.1 of Adlercreutzia shanghongiae. Lineage (NCBI taxonomy): Bacteria > Bacillati > Actinomycetota > Coriobacteriia > Eggerthellales > Eggerthellaceae > Adlercreutzia > Adlercreutzia shanghongiae. The sequence continues at coordinate 38,299 of NZ_JAYMFI010000035.1, forward strand.
CTGGGTCTCGGTGATCTTGCCGGCATCGCGGTAGTAGAACTTCAGCGTGCCCTCCACGCGACCGCCCAAGAACAGCGGCTCCACGATGGCGGCTTTGATGCGGTTGGTGGTCGCAGGCGCGGGCAAGCCGATTTCCTCGGGGGTAAGCAGCACGAGCGTCTTCCCCTCGCGGATACACTCGTGGGTGGCACTTGTGCGGATGGGGATGCCCGCGGGGTTGTGGGCCTCCTGATAGCCCGCATAGCCGAGCACGATGTCCCTGTCAGTCAGCGCTACGGCGATGGCCGAGGTGTTCGGCAGCAGCAGCTCGCAAATCTCCTGGGAGGCCTCTTCGGTGAGGCCCTCGCCCATGGCGTCGATCATGGACGAGGCCAGCTGCAGCATGGCGTCGGACTGAAGGGCGCGCACGGAATCGGGGTCCATCATGAGCCGGATGACCACCACGATGGACACGGTGAACACCGCACCGGCCGCTACGAGCACCGGCACGGGGAATTCCGGCTGGGAGAACGTCCACACGAGCGTGATGGCCGCCAAGGCCGCAATGGTGGCCGCTATCATCTCCTGGTTGAACTTGGGCACGCCAATGCCCCGCGTCGACGCCGCTTCCGTTTCCCGCTTTGCCATGGCGCACCCCCTGGTCGTCTCAAGAACAGTCGCCAGTATAGCAAATGCGCCGGCCAGGCCAAGGTTCTAGAGCACGCCAGCACCGAAAGCCGCCGAGGAGCGCGCTAGCCCCAAAGACCGAGTTGGTTCACGACGAGCATGACGGCGGCCACGACGAGGAATCCGGCGAAGGTGAAGCGCAGCGTGCGCTCGGGAACCTTCGGGATGAGCCTGGCTCCCAGCTGAGCGCCGGGAATGGACCCGCAGGCCACGGCGATGCCGGCCACCCAGTTGATGTTGCCGAGAACCGCCTGGGTGATGACGCCGGGAACGGCGAGGATCATCACGGCGATGAGCGACGTGCCCGAAGTGAGCTTCATGGGAACGCGCAGCACCGACATCATGAGCGGCACCATGATGAACCCGCCTCCCACGCCCACGTATCCGGAGGCCAGGCCGGCAACAAGGCCGATGCCGCAGCCAATGGCCACCTCCCGCGCGCCGACGGCAGGGGCCTCCTTCCACGCCCGCGCGAGAGCGTCGCGGTCCTCGGCGGCGGCACGATTCTCCGCGGCGAGTTCCTTCGACTCCGCGTTCGCGGCGGCGTGCTCGCGGCGACGCGAAGACGACGCAGCCTTAGCAGCCCTCAGAACCTTCGGGGCCTTCGGGGCCTTCGGGGCCTTCAGGGCCTTGCGAAACATAGTGATGGCCGAGTAGCCGATGATGAGCGCCGCAGCTCCCATGACCGCCCAATCAGGGGAAATAGTAGCCAGCCACACGCCCACCGGCGACAGGCACGCCCCGCCGAGGCCGGCGGCCAAGCCGAGCTTGGGCAGGCAGGTTTTGTTCCGGATATGGGAAATGGCGCCGGAGACCGATGTGGGAATAATGGTGAACAGCGAGGTGGCCGTGCACATGAGGGAATCCATGGCATAGCCCAACTTGAAAGCGGGAACGAGCAGGGTGCCGCCCCCCACGCCCAAAAGGCCTGCCAAAATGCCGATGGCGAAGCCCACGATCAGCGAAATGACGAACAGGATAATCATGGCCTCCACGGGGCTAGTCCTCCATATCCAGGCGGATTTGGGTGGTCATGCCGGCATCGATGTTGCCGTAGGGCACGGCCGGGGCGGCCCCAGGTGCGCCCTCGGGGACGGGGGCCCCAGACGCCGCGGCCGTCACGCCCGCAGGTACTGCGGGTGCTGCGTCCGCGGGAGCGCTCTGTGCTGCCGTCGGCGTCGGCGTCGGCGCCGGCGCATCGGCGTTCGCAGCCGCCACGTCCTGGGCCCGCAGCATCGCCGAGCGCACCAAAGCCTCAGAGAGCAGCTGGTCGCTTTCCAAACGGCTCATGGCCTCGGGCCACACGTACTGGAACTCGAAGTACTTGGCACAATTGGCCTCGGCGTAGGCCGACGCAGCGCCCGTCGCCGCCTTGGCAGCCAGGCGATAGGCCTTCTTGTCGGGACGGCCGAAGCTGCGCATCCAGGCGGTCAGGCGAATGCGGCGCAAAAGCCCGGGCTCCAGAAACGGCCCCGGGTAGGGTTCCAGCGAGGCTGGCTTCACCTGCTGAAGATCGATGAGCGCGCGGGAGTACTCCAGCTTGCGGTACTCGTAGAGCCAGCGGAAGATGTCCTGGCGAAAGCGCGTGCCCTCGCTTGTGGTGCGCGGGGGCAGATGGCGCAGCACCCACTGGTTGTCGAACCAGATATCGGAGCCGTACATGCGCAGGTTCAGCATGTAGTCCAAATCCTCGCCGCGGGTAATCCACGGGTCGAAGGCCAAACGGCGGAAGGCCTCCTTGTGGATGGCCAAACAACCGCCGCACACGTGGTTGGAACGGGACAGGCGCGGGCCTCGCATGGCCTTGGTGATCCACTCGTTGAAGGCGCGGCCCTGCTGCCAGAAGCGGTTGTACCACTTATCTTCCCACTTCGAGAGATAAGAGTTCTGGTCGTTGAGGTAGTAGCCCGTCTTCGCCACGATGGGCACGCCCTGACGCGTAAGTTTTCCCAGGCCGTACATGGCTTTCTGCAGAAACTTCGGATCGTCGACGACCTCGTCGTCATCGAGGAACACCACCGCATCGAAACCGAGGACGTTGGCCACGAGCAGGCCCAAATTGCGAATGGCACCGTAGCCCTGCAGGCCGATTTCCTTGGAAAGCCGCTCAATGTTCTGCTGGGCCATGCGCTGCTCGATGAGCGCAAGCTCCGCCGCGCCGATGACGAGCGTCGTCACATCGGAATGGCGGCTCGCGATAGCCTGCACCTTCTCGGCGGCCTGCACCTCCAGCGACACGTCGGCGGACACGAGGATGACCACGAGCCCCAGCCCTTCCACCTTCGCCAGCGATTCCAGACAGCGGCCAAGCTCGCCTTCCTGATTGGGCGCGGTGGGATGGTCGTAGGTGCTCACCACATCGGCCCCTCCGCGGTGACGGCGGGGGTAGATGAACGTGGGAATGACAACGACGGGGTTCATGGGGTTCCTTTCGAGTTCAGTCGAACGGTGTCACATCATTTTAGCGCGTCTGGGCACCCCTGCGCTCACCGTGCGGAAAACGTCACAGGACGCAGGGGTAACAACGCGCGCGGGCGCGCCTAGCCGCGGCGGCGCTTGCCCTTGGGCGGCGACCCGCGGCGGCGCTTGGCGTCGCTCGCCTTCTCCTTGTTCATGCGGCGCGCCTCTTCGCGGCGGTCGCGCACCGTGGCCATCTCCTGCTGCAACGCCTGATAGGAAGCGTAGCGCTCGGGCGCCAGCGCGCCGGAATCCACGGCAGCGCGCACGGCGCAACCGGGCTCGCCGTGATGGGTGCAATCGCGGAAGCGGCACGCGCCGGCCAGCTCCTCCACGTCGGGGAAGGCGGCGCCGATGCCCGCCTCGGCGTCCCACAGCCCCAAGCCGCGCACGCCGGGCATGTCCACGATGCGGCCCGCGCCGGGCACCTCTACAATCTCGCGGCTCACCGTGGTGTGGCGGCCCTTGCCGTCGCCCTCGCGCACGGCGCCCACATCCAAAAGCTCGGCGCCGACGAGCATGTTCACCAAACTCGACTTCCCCACGCCCGAGCGTCCGATGAGCACCGTGGTGGTGCCGGGGACTAAAAGCGCCCTCACCGCCTCCACCGAAGCGGGGTCGGCCTCGGACACCACGAGCACCTCGGCAGCCGGGGCGGCCAAGGCGCGCACCGCCTCGCAGATGGCCTCGGTGGCAGCATCGTCGGACAGGTCGGCCTTGGTGAGCACCACGGCAACCGCAGCCCCCGTCTCGAAGGCGAGCACAAGCTCGCGCTCCAGGCGGCGCAGGTTCACCTCCCCCACAGGCTGGGCCACGATAACCCGCTCGAAGTTGGCGGCGAGCACCTGGGGCAGAGCGCGCTCGGTGGGGTCTTTGCGCACGAACTCGCGGGTGCGCGGCGCGATGGAGACAATGACGCCCTTGTCGTGGGAATCGGGCACAGCCACCTCTACCACATCGCCGATGACGGCCCGCTTGTCAGCGCCCTTCACCAACGCGGTGGCATGCTCGCAGCGCAACAGCTCGCCGTCGGTGAGGCGCACCAAGGGGTATCCCCGGTCGAGTTTCACCACTTCCCCGTGCTTGAGCGAATCGGTCATTAGCGCTGGCCCTCTCGCATCCGATGGAACACGATGAGCATGATGAAACCTACCGCTACCAGCACAATCCCGGGCATAAACGTGCCGATGTCGAAGGGCCGCTCGGTGATGGAGCCCTTTTCCACGAAGGTAACCGCATCGGCGTGCAAATCGGTAAGGCCCTCGTGCTGGGGGCAGGTCAGGTGGAAGATGCCGCGCACCTGCAACGTCGTGCCCTTGCGGCCGTAGGCGCCGTAGGTGTCGATGAGCTCGGTGAAGTCGCCGGCCATGAACACGGGAATTTCGGAATGGGCCTTATCGGAGCCCTGCAGCACGATCCAGTAGAAGCCCGGATCGAACTCGGCCACGATGCGGTCGCCCACCACCTCGCCGGTAACTTGCACCGTCTGGTTGTTCAGGTAGGACTCGGCCTCCTGCAGAGCCGAGATGGCCGTGTCGTAGATAAAGGAGCTGTCGGGCTTCTGCTGGGGGTTCACGAGGTTGTCCTCGTTCACGCCCTCGCCGAACACCGGGTCGGGCAGGGCCGGGCGCGCGGGCTTGGAAGCCGGCGCGGACTCGCCGTCTTCCCCGCCTTCGGCACCTTCGGCGTCGCCCTCCACCACACCGGTCTCGTCGGTGGGCACGTCCTCGTTAATGGGCCCCTCTTCAGCCTCGGCCTCGTCGCCGGGCTGGGATGCCAAGGCGGGCTTTTGGCCATCGGACGCGGCGGCGTCTTTCCCCGCGGCCTCTTGGCCCGCCGACTCCTCGCGCGCAGCGGTGTTCACCACGCCCGTGTCGTCGGTGGGAACATCCTCGTTGGTTACGCTGCCCCCCAACGCTGCCGCTTCCTTGCCCTTAGCATCGGCCCAGGCCGCAAGGCCCGGCGCGCCCAAAGCCCCGGCCAGCGCCACGGTTAAAGCGACCGCCATCCACCGCCGCCTCATAAGCGGTCCTTCGGACGAGGCCGCGGAATCGCGGAGGCGACGATTTCCACTACCAGCGCGAGCAGCGTGACGAATTCAAGACGGCCGGCCCACATTTGGAAGATGTAGAACAGCTCGAGCGTGGCCGGCATGCCCGGCGTGGCGAGCGACGTGACGATGCCGCCGTTGGACGTCATGGCCACCGACTCGAAGATGGCCGGAATGGCCTCGGCGTTGTGGGCGATGCCCACCAGCGCGCCGATAACGTAGGTAATGACGAACAGGATGAACACCGTCATGGCCTCTTTCACCACCTCGGGCGTCAGCACGCGCTTGCCCACATGATTGTAGGAAACGACAACGCGGGCGGAGTCGGGTGCAAGGGCCTCCTTCACATTCGACACAATGGACTTGAAGATGATGCCCATGCGCGAGAACTTGATGCCGCCGGCCGTAGAGCCCGAAGCGCCGCCGACCGCCATGATGAAGGCCAGCGTGAGAAAGGCGCCGTTGCTGAACGACGTGGTGATCTGGTTGGTGGTGACCACTTGAAAGCCCGTGGTGGTGAAGGCCGAGATGATCATGAACAAGCCCCGGCGCAGGATCGCCAGAATATCGTTGAAGGGCGACGAGGCCAGGGTAACCGTGAAGACGAAGGCCATGACCGCAAGCCACAAGAGCATGGTCTTGGTCTCGATATCCCTGAAGAACGCGCTAGCGCGGCCCTTCCACACTTCGGAATGAATGACGAAGCTGATGGAGCCCAAAATCATGAGCACCATGAGAATGACCTCGAGGGGGAAAGAGTGGTAGTACATGACGGACAGCTGCATGGGCGCAAAGCCGCCGGTCACAAAACCCGAGGTGGAAACCCACAGCGCATTGAGGAAGGCTCGGGTGGGCTCCATGCCCATAGCCAGGCACAGCGCGGTGATAACGACCGTGGCGATGGCGATGATGATAAATGTGATGCGCGCGATGAACTGCGTCGTTTGCACTACGTTGGGCACCACATGCTCGCTGCGGCCTTCCGAAGAGAACAGCGAAGCGCCGCCGCCCCGACCGAACAGGCCGAACGACAGCGCCACCACGATAAGGCCGAGGCCGCCTAAGGCGTGCATGGCGAAGCGGAACATGTTGTCGGCATAGGAGAGATGGTCCAAATCGACGATGAGCGAGGCGCCGGTGGTGGTGAGGCCGGACACGCCGTCGAACACCGCATCAAGGTACGTGGTGTAGTGGCCAGAGAAATACAGCGGGATTGACGCGAACAGGGCGAGCACCACCCATGCGAAGCCCGTGACCGCCAGCGCCTGACGCCGATCGAGGCGGCCCGGCTCGATGCGCAGAAATCGCAGCGAGCAGCCGGCCACCATGGCAATGCCGATGGCCACCAGATAGCGCGCGGCCGGCTCCCATTCCTGGAAAACGAGCGCCGTCGCGAAGGGCAGCGCCATAAGCACGGCGAAAAACAGGATGAGCGTTCCCAGGTAATGACCGATGACCCGCAAATCGTACAGAGTAAATCGCTGCCACATAGCGCGCCCCTAGCCGAACAGAATGCGTGTGAGCGCCATGAGCGTCCACAGTCCGATAATGAGACAGGCGATAAACAGCAGCACCAGGGCGATGGCCTTGGACGGAGAGGCGGGTTTTATGTCCGGAAGCTTGCGCGCCATAGGCTAGCGGCCCGCTTTCGGCATCAGCTGCGCCGCGCGCGCGGCGGGAAGGCGGCGCGCGCTTGCTGGCCCGCGTCCGTATGTGAGCGAATTCGTCAGGGGCGTATTCTAGTACAATGGGGCAAAAGGGTCATCAACGGTCACCCACATGGCATGACGAGCAGGAGCTGCGGCTCGTCGCCCGTCGGAGACACGGGGCACCTTGATTCGCTCAGACAGTCCTCGCTTTGTGAAACAGCCCACAGGGCTGTTTCAGTCGCTGCGGAACTCGCTCGGTCAAGGTGCCCCGTGTCTCCTCTAAGCCGTCACTCAGCTGAGGAGGAACAAGCAGTGGACGCGCAGAAGTTCGAAAAGAGCCTTCAGGATATCGTCGGTCAGACCAACGTAATGCCCGATGAGCCGCTGGCCGGGCATACGACGTTTCGCATCGGGGGACCGGCGCAATGGCTGGTAATGCCTCACGGCGAAAGCGAGGTTGTCGCCGTGGCGGCGGCGTGTCGCGCAGCTGACGTGCCGCTGCGCGTGCTGGGCGCGGGCTCCAATGTGCTGGCGCCTGATGAGGGGCTTTCCGGCGTTACGTTGCTGATGGCGCAGAACTACGCGGGCGTTGAGGTGCTGCCCGGCGGGATGGTGCGCGCCCAAGCTGGCGCCACCAATGAGGCCGTGGCAGCCTGGGCGCGCGATGCGGGTCTGGCCGGCTACGAATTCGCCAGCGGCATTCCCGGCACCATTGGGGGCGCGGCCATCATGAACGCCGGCGCCTACGAGGGGCAGTTTTCCGATGTGGCCGTGGAAGTGCGCTGCCTTATGCCCGACGGCGCCCTAGCTGACCTCCCGGCAAGCGAAGCCGCCTGGGGCTACCGCACAAGCCGCATGATGCGCGAGGGGCTTATCGTGCTGGCCGCCACGTTGCTGCTGCGTCCCGATTCTCGTGAGGCCATTACTGCGCGCATGGACGACCTGCGCGAGCGCCGCGAGGAAAAGCAGCCCCTCGAGATGGCTTCTGCCGGCTCTACGTTCAAACGCCCTGAGGGCTATTTCGCCGGCAAGCTCATTCAAGAGGCGGGCTTGCAAGGAACGTCCGTGGGTGGAGCGCAGGTGTCCACCAAGCACGCCGGCTTCGTCGTAAACACCGGAGGCGCCACCGCCGCCGACGTGCTGGCCCTTATCGCCCTCGTGCAAGAGCGCGTCATGGAAGACGCCGGCGTGCAACTGGAGCCCGAAGTAAGGCTGTGGCAGTAAATTGCCCCGCGCGCTCGTGCCCGTGCCCGCGCCCGTGCCCGCTCGCGCTCGTAGTCGCGCGGGCACACGCGGACACCCACATCCGCACGCGCCCATGCTCGCTCACGCCGTCAGTCTCCATGACCTTAAGCACTTCGTGAGCCGCGCGTGAGCGTGCATCCACGCTCACGCGTCCGCGCCCGCTCGCACCCACGCGCCCGGACCCACTCGGACCGCTCGCACTCGCACCCATGCGCCTTTGCCCGTGCCCGCTCGTACTCGCACGCTCACGCTGCCCTCAGGTTGTCCATATCGACCATATTTGGCACAGCCAGATGTAAATAGGGCAAAAAAGGCCGATATGGACAAGCCAGCCAACGAGCGCAGCCCAAAATAGGCCGTTCAACTGCCAAATATGGGCGTTATGGACAGATTTCGGCCCAAAACGAGAAATGAGCCTGTCCATTTCGGCCATATTTGCCCTCTTTTCAAAACGAGGTGGCAAAAAGAACCGTTATGGACAGGCTCGCCCCGCTCATACCGTTGTGTGACCTATTGCGCAAAAGCTTTGCGCGAAGCCGCTACCTCGCGCAAAGCATCGGGCACCGTTTTCGACCGTCTACTTCGTGCGGAAGTAGTCCACACCGCCTTCGAAGAGGGGCTGGTAGGTGTTGCCGAAGGCGTTCTTGTACAGGCCCGCGCCGGAACGCTCGGTGTGGCCCATCTTGCCGAGCACGCGGCCGTCGGGGCTCGTGATGCCCTCGATGGCGAGCACCGAGCCGTTGGGGTTCACCGACAGGTCCATGGAGGGCACCCCGGCCGCGTCCACGTACTGAGTGGCGATTTGCCCGTTCGCGATCATCTGGTCCAGCAGCGGCTGCGGCGCCACGAAGCGACCCTCGCCGTGGCTAATGGCCACCGTGTGCACGTCGCCCACCTCCATCTTGCTCATCCAGGGAGACATCGTGCTGGCCACGCGGGTGCGCACGAGCGTGCTCTGGTGACGGCCGATGTTGTTGAAGGTGAGGGTGGCACAGTCGCCGTCCATGGGACGGATGTCGCCGAAGGGCACGAGCCCCAGCTTCACGAGGGCCTGGAAGCCGTTGCAGATGCCGAGCATGAGCCCGTCGCGGGCCTGCAGCAGATCACGCACGGCCTCGGTCACCTGCGGCGCGCGGAAGAACGCCGTGATGAACTTCGCCGAGCCGTCGGGCTCATCGCCGCCGGAGAAGCCGCCGGGAATCATGACGATCTGCGACGCGCGAATGAGACGCGCCAGCTCGCGGGTGGACTCGGCCACAGCCTCGGGCGTGAGGTTGTTCACCACGTACACCGTAGGGATAGCGCCAGCGCGCTCGAAGGCGGCGGCGGAATCGTACTCGCAGTTGTTGCCGGGGAACACCGGAATGACCACGCGCGGGGCACCGGAAGCGCCGCCGAGCAACGCCGGGCCATGGTAAGCCGCAGCCGGTTCGCCTTCGAAGCTCAGAGCGGGCACCTTCTCGGCAGCCGCCGCTTCCTCGGGCGACGTACGGTAGGGGAACACGCCCTCCAGGCCGTTTCCGCGCTCCCAGGCCTCTTGCACCACGGCCAGATCGGCCACCTGGCCGTCGCAGGTCAGCTCGTAGGCCTCGGTCACGCGGCCCAAGTCCAGCACGTCCACATTCGCGTCGAGCCCGGCATCCTCCAGGCGGGTAACCACCGACTGGGCATCCTCACCGGCGGCCAGCTCCAGCACGAAGGAGCCGTGGGCCGGCTCGAACAGCACGCCCATATCCACCTCGTCGGAGGCGATAGCCACACCCAGGCCGTTGCCCACGGCCATCTTAACAAGCGTCTCAGCCAAGCCGCCGTAGGCGCCGCTCGCGCAAGCGCGCACCACGCCGGCGCCGATGAGGTGCTCCACGGCGTCGAAGGTGGCGCACAAGCTGGAAGCGAGCGCGTCTTCGGGCGTGAGCCACACAAGGGCGCTGCCCGCCTCCTTCAGCTCCGGCGACGTGACGCGATCAACCGACCCGATGGCCGTGGCGAAGGACACCAGCGTCGGCGGCACGTCCAAGTCCTCGAAGGAGCCGGACATGGAGTCCTTGCCGCCGATAGCGCCCACGCCGAAGTCGATCTGGGCCATGAGCGCGCCGAGCACCGCGCGCATGGGCTTGCCCCAGCGCTCGGGATCCTGGCGCAGCTTCTCGAAGTACTCCTGGAAGGTGAGGTACATGTTCTTACGCTCGAAGCCCGTGGCCACCAGCTTCGCCACCGAGTCGAGCACAGCCATATAAGCGCCCGCATAGGGGTCGAACGACGACAGGTACGGGTTGAAGCCCCAGGACAGGCCCGAGACCGTGGTGGTCTTCCCGCCGAGCACCGGCAGCTTCGCCACCATGGCCAGCGCCGGCGTGAGCTGGCGCGCGCCGCCGAAGGGCATGAGCACCGTGGCGGCACCGATGGTGGAGTCGAAGCGCTCCACGAGGCCCTTGTTGCAGGCGCGGTTGATGTCGCCCATGAGCGCCGAGAGGGATGCCTCCAGCGAGGCGCCGTCGCACACCGCATCCACCACGGAATCGGTCAAGTCGGACACGGCCTCGAAGGCACGGTCGCAGGCGCTTTCGGCGTAGCTCGGCGTAGCC
>NZ_JAYMFI010000036.1:0-8459 GCF_035830635.1 Adlercreutzia shanghongiae
CCGAGAGGGATGCCTCCAGCGAGGCGCCGTCGCACACCGCATCCACCACGGAATCGGTCAAGTCGGACACGGCCTCGAAGGCACGGTCGCAGGCGCTTTCGGCGTAGCTCGGCGTAGCCGGCGCCGGCACCGACACCGCCGCGTGCTTCGGCGCGCCGTTGCTCGCCAGGAACTCGCGGCTCACGTCCACGATGGTGTTGCCGCGCCAGTGCATGCGCACCCGCGGCTCCTCGGTGACCACGGCCACCGGCGTGGCCTCCAGGTTCTCCTCGTGGGCGAGCGCGATGAAGGCGTCCACATCCTCGGGCGCGAGCGCCACGGCCATGCGCTCCTGGGACTCGGAGATGGCGAGCTCGGTGCCATCGAGGCCATCGTACTTCTTGGGCACGGCATCCAGGTTGATGTCCAGGCCGTCGGCCAGCTCGCCGATGGCCACCGACACGCCGCCGGCGCCGAAGTCGTTGCAGCGCTTGATCATGCGACACGCGTCGCCGCGGCGGAACAGGCGCTGGATCTTGCGCTCCACCGGCGCGTTGCCCTTCTGCACCTCGGCCCCGCAGCTTTCCAGCGATTCCACGGAATGGGCCTTGGAAGAGCCCGTGGCGCCGCCGATGCCGTCGCGGCCCGTGCGGCCGCCGAGCAGCACCACCACATCCCCCGGCGCCGGCGTCTCGCGGCGCACGTGGTCGGCCGGGGTGGCGCCCACCACGGCGCCGATCTCCATGCGCTTGGCGGCATAGCCGGGATGGTACAGCTCGTGCACCTGGCCGGTGGCCAGGCCGATCTGGTTGCCGTAGGAGGAATAGCCGGCCGCCGCCGTGGTCACCAGCTTGCGCTGGGGCAGCTTGCCGGGAATGGTGTCGGCCACGGGCACCGTGGGATCGGCTGCACCGGTGACGCGCATGGCCTGGTACACGTAGGAGCGACCGGACAAGGGGTCGCGGATGGCGCCGCCCACGCAGGTGGCCGCGCCGCCGAAGGGCTCGATCTCGGTGGGATGGTTGTGGGTCTCGTTCTTGAACAGGTACAGCCAGTCTTGGCTCTCGCCATCGACATCCACCTTGCACTTGATGGTGCAGGCGTTGATCTCCTCCGACTCGTCGAGCCCGGTAAGGATGCCCTGCTTCTTCAGCCACTTCGCGCCGATGGTGCCCATGTCCATGAGGCACACGGGCTTCTCGTCGCGGCCGAGCTCGTGGCGCAGCTCCAGATAGCGGTCGAAGGCCGCCTGCACGTTGGCATCGGCGATGTCCACGTCGTCGAGCACCGTGCCGAAGGTGGTGTGGCGGCAGTGGTCCGACCAGTAGGTGTCGATCATCTTGATCTCGGTGATGGACGGGTCGCGCCCCGCCTCGGCGAAGTACGCGCGGCAGAACTGGATGTCGGCCAAGTCCATAGCCAGGCCGCGCTCAGCGATGAAGGCGGCCAGCTCGTCGTCGGAAAGCTCGGTGAAGCCGTCGATGACCTCCACGTCTGCCGGGCACTCGAAGGCCATGGCCAGGGTGTCGCGCTCATCGAGCGAGGCCTCGCGGGCCTCCACCGGGTTGATGACGTAGCGCTTCACCGCATCGATGTCGTCGGCGGAAAGCTCGCCTTCCAGGTAGTACACCACCGCCGAGCGCACGGCGGGGCGCTCGCCCTGGCTGATGAGCTGGATGCACTCGCTCGCCGAGTCGGCGCGCTGGTCGAACTGGCCGGGCAAAAACTCCACGGCGAACACGGCCGCGCCGTCCGCCTCGGGCAGCTCGAAGGTGGCGATGTCGGACTGCGGCTCGGAGAACACCGTGGGCACGCAGGAGGCGAACAGCTCGTCGCTCGCGCCTTCCACATCGTAGCGGTTCACCAGGCGCACGCCGGTGAGTCCCGCAATGCCCACAATGTCGCGCAGCTCGGCGGCCAGGGCGCGGGCCTCCCCATCAAACCCGGGCTTCTTCTCAACATACACGCGAGATACCATAGATGTGCCTCTCTCTTTGAGGGATGAGCGCTCACGCGCCCGAATGTCTCAGTCGGGGCGGACGTTAGTCCTGACGAACGTTTCCGTAGGAGCGGACTTCAAGTCCGCCCTCTCAAGCGGGACCGCCTCGCTCGAAAAGGGGCGACTGGAATCGCCCCCTGCAGGCTGGGTTGCTACTCAGCCTTCTCTGCCTCTTTTTCGGCGGCCTTGGCCTCCTTGGCGGCCTTTTTCTCGGCCTGCATCTTTTCGCGGTTGGAAAGACGGAAACCGCTGCCGAACAGACCGCGACGCGGCTTAGCGGGCGCCTCTTCGGCGGTCTCAGGCTTCTCGTCTTCGGCCTCGTCGCCCTTCTTCTGGGCCGCGTGGCGGTTCTGATTCTTCCCCGAGCCCTTGGCCTTCGCCTGCTTGGCCTGCTGCACGCGGCGGGCCTGTTTCTCGGCCTTGGCGTTCTTCTCCTCCAGGGCGAGCATGCGCTCCTGGTAGGCAACGCGCTCCTTCTTGATCTTCCAGAAGTCCAGCACGAAGGCGGAGATGATGAACACATAGGCCAGAACGAGGATAACCACAGCGGCCTGGGGCGACAGCCACTGCTGGCCCACGAAGCTCAAGGTGGTGCAGCCGATGGCGGCGATAAGCAGCACCCACCAAATGATGCGCAGGCGCTTGTAGCGCGGCGTATCCGGCTTGTAGTACTTGCGCTCCACCTCGCGCTGCTTGGCGGCAGCCTGCTTGCGGGCGGCCTTCTCCTCGGCCTTCTTCTGCTCCGGCGTCTTCTTCGCCGACTTCACGGTGACCGACGCGGCGGCCTTAGTTTTAGGCTTGGCCGAGGCGGCGCTCTTGCGGGTCACGCCGGTGCGCTCTTCGGAGGTGTAGCGCTCGTTCATGGGGTTACGCTGGGACATGCTGAAAATCTCCTAGAAGGTTGCAGGGTCGAACTTCTTGCCCGTGATGGTTTCGTAGGCCTGGATGTACTTGGCCGAGGTGGCGTCGATGACGTCCTGGGGCAGGCGCGGCGGGTTGCCGGTCTTGTCCCAGTTGGCCGTCAGCCAGTCGCGGACGAACTGCTTGTCGAAACTGGGCTGGTCTTTGCCCTCTTCGTAGGTATCGCCCGGCCAGAAGCGGGACGAGTCGGGGGTGAGCACCTCATCGGCCAGGATGATGGTGTCGCCGATGCGGCCGAACTCGAACTTCGTGTCGGCGATGACGACACCGCGGGCGGCCGCATGGTCAGCGGCGGTGGTGTACACCTTAAGCGCAAGATCGCGCAGAGCCGACGCATCGTCCCCGCCGAGGATTTCCACCAGGCGCTCGTAGGAGATGTTCTCGTCGTGGTCGCCGATCTCGGCCTTGGTGGAAGGAGTGAAGATGGGCTCGGGCAGCTTCGAGGAGTTCACGAGACCCTCGGGCAGCTCGATGCCGCACACCGTGCCCTCGCGGTTGTACTCCTTAAGGCCACTGCCAGCCAAGTATCCGCGCACGATGCACTCGGCGGGGAACATATCGGCCTTGCGCACCAGCATGAAGCGGCCGCGCAGGTAGTCGGCATAGGGCTGGAACTGCTCCGGCAGGTCAGCCACGTCGGTGGAAATGAGATGGTTCTCAATGACGCCGTCGAGCAGCTCGAACCAGAACTTTGACAGCTGGGTGAGCACCTGGCCCTTATAGGGAATCTCATCTTCCAGAATATAGTCGAAGGCCGAGATGCGGTCGGTGGCCACGAGCAACAGCGAGTCTCCCAGATCATACAGATCGCGGACCTTGCCCTGCGCGTCGGGGGCGATGTCGATTCCCGTCATAGGGTGCCCTTTCTCCTCTTATCCCATCCGCCCGAAACCCACTGGCCCGAGCGCTTTTTCCTATCCCGCCATTATGGCACAAAACCCAAGCGCCCCATCTGTAGAACGCTTGCGCGCACCGAGGAACAGGAGAACTGCGCACGACAACGCAAACGGGGCTCTCCATGAGCCCCGTTGAACTAAATTATGCAGTCAGGCAAACGTTACCGCGACGTCTTCGCGGGCTTTTTGTGGCCGGGGCGTTTTTTGGAACCGCGGCGGTGCTTGGAGGCATCTTCGTCATAGAGCGGGATATGGATGGTGAAGCAGGCGCCCTTGTCTTTCTCGCCTTCCACCTGCACCCAACCGCCGTGACGGTCGACGATCTCCTTCACCACGGCCAAGCCCACGCCCAGACCGCCGCTCTCGCGGTTGCGGCCGGCGTCAGCGCGCCAGAAGCGGCTGAACACCATGCGGGCCTCTTCCTTGGTAAGGCCGATGCCGGTATCGCGCACGGCAATGGACGCCATGATGTCGCCTTTCTTCACGGACACCGCAATGTGGCCGCCCTCGGGGGTGTAGCGCACGGCGTTGGAGATGAGGTTCGCCGTGGCCTGGCGAATCATGTCGGCGTCGCCCACCACCATGACGTCGGGCTGGGCGTCGTATTCCAGCGTGAGGCCGGAATCGGACACGAACATCTCGTGGGTGGCGACGATACCGGCGATAAGGTCGCCGACGTTGACGACCTCCTCCTTCATGGGCTCGGCGCGGTTTTCCAAACGAGACAACTTCAGCAGGGCGTTCACCAAGCGCGACAGGCGCTGAATCTCTGAGTTCACCGTGACGAGGCGCTCTTCGTCGGCCTCGTACACACCGTCGACCATGGCCTCCACCGTCGCCTGAATGGCCATCAGCGGCGTGCGCAGCTCGTGGGCCACGTCGGTCGTGAGGCGCCGCTCCAAATCGCGGTCCTTCTCTACCGATTCAGCCATGGCGTCGAAGGTCTCGCCGAGGCGGGCCACCTCGTCCTCGCCCGTAAGGCTCGTGCGGGCCGACAGGTCGCCGTCGCCGATGGCGCGGGCGGCGCTCATGATGCGGTTGATGGGCGCCACCAGATTGCGCGCGAACAGAAAGCCGATGCAGGAGGCGAGCACGATGGCCACGCCACCGGCAATGAACATAGCCTGGTAGGAATTATCGCGAAACTCCTGGTCGGGCTGGCGCATGAGGGCCTCGGACCCGTAGACCCATAGCCGCACAGATCCCACCTTTTCCCTGCCGTGCTCTCCGTTGACCATGATGGCCTTTTCCACAACCTGGGTTTTGTCCCGAGGTTCGAACGACCTGATCGTATCGCCCTGCTGCTCGTCGATAATCACCGACGAATCGAAGGCCGTGGCCCCCTTCGAGTCGACCACCTTCACGCCCACGCCGCTCGTGAGCTCGGTGGCTTGGGCCGCGGGGCGCGTGGTCTCAGGGTTCCACAAATCGCCTGTTTCCTGGTAAATCGCGGCGATGCGGTTGGCCGTGGTCTCGCACAGGGTGTTCATGTTGTCGGCCGTGTAGGTACGGAAATGCTGCTCCCACACAAAGGACACCACACCGATGGCCACCATGGCCGTCATGGCGGCAATCAGGGCGAAGGCCAGCGTCACGCGAGTTGTGTACGACAGATTCGACCAGCGCAGGCGCTTGCGCTTTTTCTTGCGCTCCGGAGACGGCAAAGAGGTCGCCGGCGGGGCGACCTCTTCAGCAGTTTCCAGTATGCGCGGCTTTGCTTCAGCCTCGGTCATAAGACTCCTTCAGATGCGCACGGCCCCAGAGGCCGCGCCGGACTTACTGGCCGTTCTTGGTGGGATCTTCGAAGCGGTAGCCCACGCCGTGCACGGTATGGAGCCACTTCGGGTTGCGCGGATTGTCGCCAATCTTGGCGCGCAGGTTCTTCACGTGGGAGTCGATGGTGCGCTCGTAGCCCTCGAAGTCGTAGCCGAGCACCTTTTCCACCAGCTCCATGCGGGAGTAGACGCGGCCCGGATAACGGGACAAGGTGGTGAGCAGCTTGAATTCGCTGGCCGTCAGATCGATTTCCTCGCCGGAGACGAGCACCTTGTGGCCGGACACGTCAATGGTGAGCTCGCCGAACTCGAGCACCTCGCGCTGAGGCTCGGAGTCGGCATGCACGCGGCGCAGCAGCGCGCGGGCGCGGGCCACCAGCTCGCGGGGGCTGAAGGGCTTCACCAGGTAGTCGTCGGCGCCGAGCTCCAGGCCGATGATGCGATCTTCTACCTCGCCCTTGGCCGTCAGCATGATAATCGGCACGTCGGAGGTGTCGCGGATGACGCGGCAGACGCGCTCACCAGGGACACGGGGAAGCATGAGGTCCAGAATAACCAGATCGAAGTGATGCTTCTGGAACTCCTCCAGGGCGTCCTGGCCATCGCCCACCGCGGTCACCCAGTAGTTCTCGCGCTCGAGATAGGCCGTCACCGCATCGCGGATGGCCTTCTCGTCTTCCACCAGAAGAATGCGTCGCGTTTCGTTGCTCATGGATAGGCTCCTTGTGTGTTCGCTTGCCGTTCCTTGGGCGCCAAAGCAGAAATATGATTTGACCTGCGGTTTTACCCGCTTCTGACTCATATATCAGCCCGACGGTCGTGTTTGCGTTTATTGTAGCGTTTGCCCCGCTCCGGTCGCCGAGGCGTATGCGAAATGACACAATAGCCCCATGCCACAGAGAAGAACCGCGCCCACGCGGCGCGTTACTGCAAAACAACCGAAATCCGTCGCATTGCCCGGAGGCCATGAGGTCCTGCTCACGCGTCGTCATTTCCTGTACGGCGTGGCCGGCGTTGCCGCCGTGGCCGTCGTGGGCGGAGGCGCCGCCTGGGCCGCGGGCAAGTCTGACGACGATGACGCCCTCAAAAGGCTGAAGGTGCCCGAAGATGCCGTCACGACGTCGAACGACCTGGAAGAGATGGAAAACTACGAAGACGCCGTCACCCTCGTCGGCTCGGCGAAGCTGCCCTTCGGCACGCTTGTCTGGTGCAGCGATGACGCCGTTGCCGCTTGCCTTCTTCCCACAGAAAGCGCCAAGCCCTTAGCTGAAGTGGGCCTGCTTGATCTGGCCTCCGCCGAGTGCACCACCATCATCGAGCACGCCGTGGGCGAAGACAAGGGTTTCGAGATTTACGACGTGCGCGCCAACAGCGCCGGCGTCATTTGGACCGAAGCCGACATTCTGGACAACATCTGGCGCGTCTACAGCGCCGCCCTTTCCGGCACGACGCTCGGCGAGCCCCAACTGCTCGACGAGGGCGATGTGAACTGGGAGATGCCCACGCTGGCCGTAGCCGGCGGCTTCGGCTTCTGGCAACGCCTGCCGCAGCTGGAGGGCAACGCTCGCGTGGAGGATTCGCTGCTCAAGCGCGCTGCGTTCGGCACTGCCGATGCCCAGGTCGTCTACGCCTCCCAGGGCCGCATGGCCTGTCCGCCCACCTCGTGCGGCGAGAGCATCGTAGCAACGCCCCGCGCCCGCACGAGCGGCACCTATTACCAGCTTACGCACCTGGATGCCGCCACCGGCGAGGTGACCGACGCCTGCGTGCTGCCCTCTTCCATGAAGCCGATGGAGTGCGGCTGGGGCAAAACCGGCTTCAGCTTCGCCTTCGACGGCATCTACAGCTACGGCGAGGGCATTGCGAATTTGGGCACCTACCTGCCTTTGGAGTCTCCCGAAGCCGTCTCGCTTACGGCCGTGAACGAGGAAGAGGCCCAAGCCGAGGAAAACGAGGTGAAAGGCGAGGCGCCCTATCTGCCCGCCGCAAACGCCAACGCTGGCACGGCGGCCTACAGCGACGTGCCCTGGTTCCGCTTCGCCGCCAACCCCTACACCGTACCGTCGTGGTGTGGAAACTGGCTTCTGATAAGGGGAAACACCCAAGTGGTCGCCATCGACCTGGCGGGGTACCGCTACGCTCCTCTGCCTCTGGAAGAGGGGTCGAACGACTACAACGACTATCTCGCCTCCACGCACATGGGCAACCGCGCCGTCACTTTCAGCAATGTGGACTACACTCCCATCGGCGGCGAGCAGCAAAAACACTGCCTCGTCCGCATCTGGGAACCAGCAAGCTAGGGCAGTCGGAGAGTTAAGGAGCTAGCGAGCTAAGACGGCTAGCGAGCTAAGACGCCCCTCGTTGGAGGTCATTGAGCCAAGCGAGCTAAGACGCCCCTCGTTGGAGGTCATTGAGCCAAGCGGCCGTTAAAGCGTCCGCATCCCCCTTATCGTCCATATCCCCCTTTTTTGTGCCCACATCCGCTTTGTGTCCACATCCCCTTTATCGTCCATATCCCTCTTAGCGTCCATATCCCTTTTATTTGGCAAGCACGACGCCAAACCGGGCAAAAAAGGGCGATATGGACGCTATTTCCCTGGAATTCGAAAGCACTCAGCAAATCAGCGCAGAGAAATACCAGGTCAAAGAGTTGATGCTCGCCTTCGGGCTGGTGCGCGGTGTCCATATCGCCCGTTTTTGCCCAGTTTATTCCCAGCGTTGGCAAATAACGCCGTTTTGGACAGTATCCCAGCCCCGACCGCCCGATCGGCGCCCAAGGGGGGTGTTCCTATAGTTTTGTCAACTGATTTCCTCGATTGATTTTCACCAAGAAGGCAATGCTGGCGCAGGACCCACGAGCCCTGCGCTTTTCTATGGGGGAGGGCCGGC
>NZ_JAYMFI010000037.1:0-44330 GCF_035830635.1 Adlercreutzia shanghongiae
CCAACACGCTGTGCGTGCGCCCCGGCACGGTCGTCGTGTACCAGCGCAACAACGTCACCAACGACGTGCTGTACAGGGAGGGCATCAACTGCCTGGTCATGCCGTCCGCGGAGCTCTCCCGCGGCCGCGGCGGCCCGCGCTGCATGTCCATGCCGGCCTGGCGCGAGGCGCTGTAAGGCTCTAAGGCTTACTGGCGGGGCGCTTCAGCGTCCCGCCTCTCCCGTTGTTCATCGGGCGGCCGTATTCAGGGAGGGGTCGGCCGCCCCGCTCCCATAAGGAGATTCTCATGGCAGAGACAAAGAAGAAGAAGCGCGCGAGCCTTTCTTCGTTTACTATTTTGCTGATCATCCTCGTGGTGCTCGCCGTCGTTACCGTCATCATGTCCGCCTGCGGCGTGGAGGGTATCGAGGGCGCTACGCTCTCCGGGGTGCTCACCGCTCCGGTGTTCGGCTTCCAGGACGCCATCGGCGTGTGCCTGTTCGTTATGATCTTGGGCGGCTTCCTCGGCATCGTGACCGAGACCGGCGCGCTGGATGCCGGCATCGCCGCGCTGGTGCACAAGCTCAAGGGCAACGAGCTCGTGCTCATCCCCATCCTGATGGCGATCTTCTCCATCGGCGGCTCCACCTACGGCATGTGCGAGGAGACGGTTCCGTTCTACCTGCTGCTCGCCGCCACCATGGTTGCCGCGGGCTTCGACAGCCTGACCGGTGCGGCGGTCGTCCTTCTGGGCGCCGGCTGCGGCGTTCTGGGCTCTACGGTGAACCCGTTTGCCGTGGGCGTGGCCGTTGACGCGCTGTCCGGCGTGGGTATCGCCGTGAACCAGGGCATCATCATCGTGCTCGGCCTGATCCTGTGGGTCGTGACCCTGGTCATCTCCATCATCTTCGTGATGCGCTATGCCAAGAAGGTCATGCAGGACAAGGGTTCCACGTTCCTGTCCCTGCAGGAGCAGCAGGACATGATGAACGAGTGGGGCCTGAAGGAGTCCGAGGGAGAGGCTGCCGACGGTCAGGCCGCGGGCACCCCGAAGATGACCGGTCGCCAGAAGGCGTCCCTCATCGTGTTCGCCCTCACCTTCGTCGTCATGATCGTGTCCTTCATTCCCTGGACCGATCTGAACGTGAACGTGTTCGAGGCGGGCGCCACCTATGAGGAGGTTGCCACCCCGGTCAGCGGCGAGGAAATCGTCGCCACCTATGACGAGGCCACCGAGACGGCCCTGACCGTCGAGGGCGACTTCGAGGGCGTTGCTGTGGCCGAGGAGGAAGTCACCCCCGCCTGGTCGTCCTTCCTGACCGGCGTGCCCCTGGGCGGCTGGTACTTCGATGAGGCCTCCACCTGGTTCTTGCTGATGGCGCTGATCATCGGCGTTATCGGCGGCGTCTCCGAGAGCCGCTTCGTGAAGGCGTTCATCAACGGCGCCGCGGACATGATGTCCGTCGTGCTGATCATCGCGCTGGCCCGTTCCATCACTGTGCTCATGGCTCAGACGGGCCTGGACATGTGGATCCTGAACAACGCCGCCAACGCGCTCGCGGGTATGTCGGCCATTATCTTCGCGCCGCTGTCGTTCCTGCTGTACGTGGTGCTGTCGTTCCTCATCCCGTCCTCGTCCGGCATGGCCACGGTGTCCATGCCCATCATGGGCGGCCTGGCCAGCCAGCTGAACTTCTCGGTCGAGACCATGGTCATGATCTACTCCGCCGGCAACGGCCTCGTGAACCTGTTCACGCCGACCTCCGGCGCCATCATGGGCGGTCTGGCCCTGGCCAAGATCGAGTACTCCACCTGGCTGAAGTTCGGCGCCAAGCTGTTCGTCGTGCTCGGCGTGGTCTGCATGATCATCCTTACGGCAGCTATGCTCATTCTGCCTGGCGCTGCCTAAGATTCGCGTCGATAACAGCCTGCCGGCTGTCATCCTTCCGGAAGGGCGCCCATGAGCGGGGCGCCCTTTCCGCATCTATATATGGAGATGGTCGGTGAACGGTGGGAAAAGGTAGGAGAAAATCATTGACGCGGGTGGGTCACGCTGGTAAGATATCGCCTTGCGTTTAGTCACATTCAAGGAGAAACTTACATGTACGCAATCGTGAAAACGGGCGGCAAGCAGTACAAAGTCGCCCCCGGAGACAAGATCAACATCGAGAAGCTCAACGTCGAGCCCGGCGACAAGGTGGAGCTTGAGGCCATCTGCGTCGTCGACGGCGACAAGGTGGAGGCCGACCCCGAGAAGGCCACCAAGACCAAGGTCGTCGCCACGGTGCTCGAGCAGTTCAAGGGCGACAAGGCGCTGGTCTTCAAGTTCAAGAAGCGCAAGAACTACAAGAAGCTGCGCGGTCATCGTCAGAACCTGACCCGCGTCAAGATCGAATCCGTCGGAACGGCTAAGGCCGAGTAAACGGGTAAAGGAGGAATCTCTCATGGCACACAAGAAAGGCTTGGGCTCTACCCGTAACGGTCGTGACTCCCACGCACAGCGACTGGGCGTGAAGAAGTTCGCCGGCGAGGTTGTGAAGACGGGCAACATCATCGTTCGCCAGCGCGGCACCCACTTCCACCCCGGCGAGAACGTCGGCCGCGGCAAGGACGACACCCTGTTCGCCCTGTGCGACGGCACGCTGAAGTTCACGCGCGGCGACAAGCGCAAGATCCACGTGATCCCCGCCGAGCAGACCGCCTAAACGCTTCAGTCTCAACGACTGCGTAACATATAGCGCAAGCCAATGCCCCCTGAGTTTTCCAGGGGGCATTGTTGTATTCGTGTAAGAATTGCATGGAGGCGGTGGGGGCGCGTGCTCGACGACCTCTGATCGCCCCCTGGAGAACGCGGCCGTTAAGAAACAGCTTCCACTTCAGCAGCAATCGTGTTGGGAGGGTACCGACTCATGTGCGTTCCTTTCGCTGTTTCTTTTGCCGCGTTCGGAGGGGGATACCGCGATCAGCGGGCGGCGAGCACGCGCTCCCACCGCCTCCCCACAAGGTTCACAGCCAGATTGTGCGATAATCGGCATGCTGACAGTTAGGGAAGGGTTCCTATGTTCATAGACAAGGTGAGAATCAATGTGAAGGGCGGCAACGGCGGCGCCGGGTGCATGTCGTTTCGACGCGAGGCCCATGTGCCCAAGGGCGGTCCCGATGGAGGCGACGGCGGCCATGGCGGCAACGTCGTCGTGCAGGCCGATGCCTCGGTGTCCTCGCTTATCGAGTACCGCTTCAAGCACCACTTCAAGGCCGAGCGCGGCACCCACGGCCGGGGCAGTCGCATGCACGGCGCCACGGGCGAGGACCTTGTGCTGAAGGTGCCGGTGGGCACGGTGGTGCGCGAGTACTTCGAGGACGAGGGAGACGTGGGGGAGATGATCGCCGACCTCACCCACGACGGCGAGGCGGTCACGGTGGCCCGCGGCGGTATGGGCGGCCGCGGAAACATCCACTTCGTCACCTCCACGCGTCGCGCGCCGGCCTTCGCCGAGCTGGGCGAGCCGGCCGAAGAGCGCTGGATCGAGCTGGAGATGAAGCTCATGGCCGACGCGGCGCTGGTGGGCATGCCGTCTGCGGGCAAAAGCTCGCTCATCGCGAAGATGAGCGCGGCGCGGCCGAAGATCGCCGACTATCCGTTCACCACGCTGGTGCCGAATTTGGGCGTGGCCACCTCAGGCGACCTCTCCTTCGTGGTGGCGGACATCCCCGGGCTCATCGAGGGCGCCCACGAGGGCAAGGGCTTGGGGCATGAGTTTCTGCGCCATATCGAGCGCACGGCCCTTATCGTGCAGATCGTCGACCTTACGGGCGACTGGGAGGGGCGCGATCCGCTCGAGGATTACGAGATTATCAAAAACGAGCTGGGCCTGTACGCCGATGAGCTGGCGAGCCGTCCGCGCATCGTGGTGGCGAACAAGATCGACGTGCCCGGGACCGAGGAGGCCTGTGCGGCCCTGGCCGAGCGGGTGCGCGAGGATTCCATCGCCGCGGCCGGGGGCAACGAGTTCGTGGAAAGCCCCATCGACCCGAAGCTTTACCGTATCAGCGCGCTGACCGGTGCGGGCGTGGACTCGCTGAAGGCGGCCATCGCCACCAAGGTGCACGATCTGCGCGAGGCGGCCCGCGAGGCGGCAGCGGCCGATTTGCAGTACGACCACGTGTGGGAGCTGCGCCGCGAGGCCCGCGAGAAGCGGTTCGACATTCTGCCCGAGGGCGATGGCGCGTGGCGCGTGAAGGGCGTGCAGGTGGAGCGCATGGTGGTGCAGACCGATTGGGAGAACGAGGAGGCGGTGGCCTTCTTCCAGCACCGCTTCAAGCGCATGGGCGTGGACACGGCCCTGGAGAAGGCCGGCGCCCGCGACGGCGACGAGGTGCGCATCCTCGGCTTCTCCTTCGCCTTCGAATCTCCCACTGCCGGCGCCGAGGACATCTATCAGGAGTTGGACATCTAATGAGCGAGACAGACGGCGCGCGCAAGCGCCTGGTGGTGAAGATCGGCTCGGCCACGCTCACCACCTCCGAGAGCTCCATCGACTACGGGTTTCTGCGCGACCTGGCCGACCAGGTCGCGCGGGTGCGCGCGGCGGGGTGGGACGTGGTGGTCGTCACCTCGGCGGCCATCGCCTGCGGCCTGGAGGCCTTGGGGATCGCCAAGCGCCCGACGGACATGCCGAGCCTTCAGGCGGCGGCCTCCGTGGGCCAAAGCGCCCTTTCCACGGCCTACGCCGAGGCCTTCGGCGCCCGGGACATGCTCACTTCGGTGGTGCTGCTCACCCGCCGCGACACGGCGGACCGCACGGCCTACCTGCATGCCCGCGATACGCTGAACCGGCTCTTGGAGCTGTCGGTGGTGCCCATCGTGAACGAGAACGACACGGTGTCCGTCGAGCAGATTCGCTTCGGCGACAACGACACTCTGGCGGCGCTGGTCGCCTGCCTGATCGATGCGGACCTCATGGTCATCTTGTCGGACATCGACGGCCTGTACACGGCCAATCCGCAGATCGACCCTGCGGCCACGCTCATTCCCGTGGTGGACCGCGTGGGCCGCGAGATCCTGGCGGCGGCGGGCGGCGCGGTGTCCGGCGTGGGCTCTGGCGGCATGATCACGAAGATCAAGGCGGCCCGGGTGCTCATGGCCGCGGGCATTCCCATGGTCATAGCCCAGGGGCGCCGTGCCGGCTGCATCGTGGATGCGGCGGCAGGCGAGTCGGTGGGCACGCTGTTCACCGCGCCCGGCAGGCCCCACGAGATCACGGCGAAGAAGCTCTGGATCGCCCTGGGCGATTCCGTCCACGGCACCATCATGGTGGACGAGGGCGCGCGCGATGCCCTGGTAGAGCGCGGCAAATCGCTCCTTTCCGTGGGCGTGCGCGCCGTGTCGGGCGATTTCGGGCTCGATGATATCGTGGACGTGGCCGACGAGGCGGGCCATGTGTTCGCCCGCGGACGCGCGGCGGCGGCAAGCGACCTTCTGAAGCTGGCCTGCGGGCGCAGCCGCGAGGAGGTGGCGAGTAACGCCATCCTGTCCATTCTGGCCGACCGTCCGGTCATTCACCGCGACGAGCTGGTTCTGTTCGAATAGGAGCACTCGTATGATCCTTGAAGAGGAAGTGCGCGAGCTGGCGAGGCTCGCCAAGGCGGCGAGCGTGAAGCTGGCCGTGACGAGCGAAGGCGAGCGCAACGGGGCGCTTGTCGCCATGGCGAAGGCGCTGCGCGACGAGGCCGCGGTCATCGTGGCGGCCAACGGGGAGGATATGGCGGCGGCCCGCGAGGCGGGCACCTCCGAGGCCCTGCTCGATCGTTTGATGCTGGACGAGTCTCGTGTGAACGCCATGGCCGACGCGTTGGAAGACGTGGCGGCCCTGCCCGACCCGCTCGGCGTGGTGTCGCTGGAGTCGACCCTCTACAACGGCATCGGTCTGCGCCGCGTGTCGGTGCCTTTGGGCGTGGTGGCCATGGTCTACGAGGCCCGGCCCAACGTGACCGCCGATGCGGCCGGCGTCTGCGTGAAGTCCGGCAACGCCTGCATCCTGCGCGGCGGCAGCCTGGCGGCCCGCTCCAACGAGGTCATCGCCGATGTGCTGGCGGCCGCGGCGGTCAAAGCCGGTCTGCCCGAGGGCAGCATTTGCGCTGTCACCACCACCGATAGGGCGGCCACCGATGTGCTCATGGGCCTGCACGGCCTGGTGGACGTGCTCATCCCGCGCGGCGGCGCGGGGCTCATCCGCCATTGCGTGGAGCACGCCAAGGTGCCGGTCATCGAGACGGGCACGGGCAACTGCCATGTGTACGTGCACGCCTCGGCCGACCCTGAGATGGCGCGGGCCATCATCAAGAACGCGAAGTGCCGCCGCTATGGCGTGTGCAACGCCGCCGAGACGCTTCTGGTGGACGACGCGGCGGCCGATGCGGTGCTCCCTCCCATTCTGCAGGATATGCAAGAGGCCGGCGTGCTCGTTCACGCCGATGCCCGCGCCTTGGCCGTTGCCGAGGCGGCGGGGCTGGCCACGGCGGGGGAGAACCCCGATGCGGTGCTTGCCACCGAGGATGATTGGGCGACCGAGTACCTCGGGCCGGAGCTTGCCGTTGCCTGCGTGGAAGGGCTGCAGGCGGCCATCGATCACGTGAATCGCTACGGCACCAAGCATTCCGAGGCCATCGTCGCCGCCGACGAGGAGGCCATCGAGGCCTTCCTCGCCCAGGTGGACGCGGCGGCGGTCTACGCCAATGCCTCTACGGCTTTCACCGACGGCGGGCAGTTCGGCCTCGGTGCCGAAATCGGCATCTCCACCCAGAAGATTCACGCCCGCGGGCCCTTCGCCGCCGACGCGCTCACGTCCTACAAGTACGTGCTGCGCGGCGCGGGCCAGGTGAGGGCCTAGACGCTGTGGATGGGGCGGTGGAGGCCCTGGCCGAGCGCGCCCGTGCCGGCGAGCTGGGGCGCTTGGGCATCATGGGCGGCACCTTCGATCCGGTGCATGGGGGGCACCTCGTCTGCGCCGAGCAGGCCCGCGAGGCGCTGGGGCTGGACGCGGTGCTGTTCATCCCGACGGGACGTCCCGCCTTCAAGCTCGACCGCCCCGTTACCGATGGCGAGCTGCGGCTTGCGATGCTTCGCGCCGCCGTTGCCGGAAACGACGCTTTCGCCGTGAGCGCTTTGGAAGTGGAGCGCCCGGGCGTCACCTATGCCGCCGACACCCTGCGCGCGCTGCGCGCGGCTCTGCCCGATGAGGTCGAGCTCGTGTTCATCACGGGTGCCGATGCGGCCCTTACCCTCCCGCGCTGGCGGGAGAGCGGGGCGCTGGCCGACCTTGCCGCCTTCGGCGTCGCTGCCCGTCCGGGCTACGAGCTTGACGCGGCGGCGCTCGCGGACCTGTCCGCCCGCGGCTTCGATATCCGGCCCTTCGCCGCGACGGCGCTGGATATCTCGTCAAGCGATATCCGCCGTCGGGTGTCGGAGGAGCGCACCATCCGCTATCTCGTGCCCGAGCCGGTGCGAGTGATGATTGAAGAGCAGTATTTGTACCGAGAGGAGCTCGACCATGGCCGACTGGCGTAGCGAGGAGTTTTACGAGGCGCGCCGCGCCGAGCTTGAGGACCGCGTGGGGCCGCACCGCTTCAAGCACAGCCTCGGCGTATCCGAGACGGCCGCGTCGCTGGCCCGCATCTACGGCGCCGACGAGACGGCGGCGCGGGTGGCGGGCCTGCTCCACGACTGGGACAAGGGCTACGACGACCCGGGCATTCTCGCTCGCGCCGACGAGCTGGGCATGGAGCTGACCGACGAGCTTGTCGCCATGCCGCGGGTGCTCCACGGTCTTACCGCCGCCGAGGCCTTGGGCCGCGAGTTCCCCGAGCTGCCGCCCGAGGTGCTCGCTGCCATCGAGCGCCATACCTTGGGAGATGTGGACATGAGCGATTCGGATATGATCGTCTACATCGCCGACGCGCTGGAGCCTGGCCGCAAGGGCAAAACCGTGGAGAAGCTCCGCAAGCAGGTTGGAAAATCGAATCTGCGCGAGCTGTTCTTGGACGTGTACGCCTACTGGGTGCTGCTCATCATGGAGCGCCGCCATCCCATGTACTCGCGCACCACCGAGATCTGGAACTCATACATGCCCGAGCAGGAGGTCTTCCTCTCCGAGGCCAACCCCGACCCCATCCCCTGGGGCCGACCCTAACCGACGACGTTGGGGCCCAGAGGAAGAGCAGGGAAGAGGCTCGGGAGGGGGTACGCGGAGACCTCTGAGCGCCCCCGGAGAACGCAGTAATTTAAAGAAATAGCTTCCACTTCAGCAGCAAGCGCGCTGGGATAGTGCCGACCGGTGTGCGTTCCTTCCGCTATTTCCCTTAACTGCGTTCGCAGGGGGAGATGAGCGAAGCGGGCTCCGCGCACCCCCTCCCGAGACTCTTTCCGGAGGGATATGTGCTAAGGTATGCACGCGAAATTCAACTTCTCGAAAGTGAGGATAGATATGACCGACGCCGTTGAAAAGCAGGCCGCCTTCTCGCGCGAGTGCGCGCTTATCGCCGCGAAGGCCGCCGATGAGAAGAAGGCCACCGACATCATGGTGCAGGAGGTGCGCGAGCTTATCGGCGTGACCGATTACTTCATCATCGCCACGGCCGCCAACTCCCGCCAGGTGGACGCCATCATCGACGAGATCGAGGACAAGCTGCGCGAGGATGCGTCCATCAAGCCCACCCATCGCGAGATGTCTCCCGATGGAAGCTGGTCGCTTCTGGATTACGGCAACATCGTCGTGCACGTGTTCATGCCCGAGACCCGCGAGTACTACCGCCTGGAAGCGCTGTGGAACGACGCGCCGGTGGTGGATCTGGCCGCCGAGGCGGGGCTTGAGAACCTGCAGTACTCCGAGCGCATCTCGAAGCTGCTCTCTTACGAGGCCCGGGCGTTGGCCACCGAGGCCGAATCGCCCAAGGCGGGGTCGCTCTCCTAACCAGACGCGCATTCGCATGTCCGGGGGCCTGGCAACAGGCCCCCTTTTTTTGCGTGCGGAGCTTGACCGCCCTCGATTCTCCCGCGAATCGGGGAGGAGCCCCTGCGATTCTCCCGCAAACCGTGGAGGAATCGTGGGGACGGGGTCGCGAAACGGCGACGGGGCTTCTCTTCTTGCGGCGCCCGGCCCTGGCGGCTTGTTGCGGCTTTGGCGCAACGGGGCCTCGGGGGGCTGCGCCGCCTTCGCGCGAAGCTGCCGTCGTCGCCCTTTGCTCCGGCGCCCTTGTTTCCTGGTGCTTTCCGGTGGTGCCCGCCCCGCCCCGACGCGCCTGCGGGAATGCTGCGCGGGGCTTTCCGACATCCTCGTGCGTTGCCGCATGAGGCGGCGTCCGGCTCAGATGAGGGGGCCGAATCGCGCCGGGGCGCCTTGCCTGTTGCCCGCCGGCGCCCCCGCTCCTATCCTGCGCTTCGCAATTGACGAAACCGCAGAGAGGGGAACGCCCATGAACCGTTTTATCCGCCAGAGCGCCTGCAGGGGCCATCGTCCTGCTTCCGTTGCCTTAGACCGCTTGGTATCGCGCCCTCGGCTCGTGTCCCGCCTGATGGCCGAGAGGCGCGTCCTGCGCATCATCGAGGCGCCCGATGAGTTCGGCAAGGCCGCTGTCGCCTTCGAGTATGCCCTCATGGCCTTCGACTTCATGCACGTGTTCTGGATAAACGGCGCCTCGCCCTGTTTTCTGAGGGACATCGACGCCGCCGTCATCGCCGGGGAGGTGCTGGCGGCCGATGCGGAGGCGCGGCTGGTGGTTATCGTCGATTTGCCGAAGCTCTCCGACGAGCGCGCGCAGCGCTTGGCCGGCGAGATCGACTGCCTTCTGGATGCCGGCTGCGAGGTGCTCGTCACAACGACCCCGGCCCGCGACGCCCTGCGCGATCTGTTCCCGGCCGCGCTTGTGGTGGAGCCGCGCGAGATGCTGGTGGACGCCGCGGAGGATGAGGCGGACGCGCTTATGGGCAAGGGGGTGCGCCAGCCGTTGACCTTGGAGCGCCGGATTCCCGGCGTGCGCTGGGGAGGCGGTGCGACGGCGCTGCTGGAGGGCCTGGCCGGCGACGGGCTTGCCGGCGACGCCCAGCTGCTTTTGTGGGCGCTGCTCGCCTTGGGGAGCGGAGACGAGGACGATGCCCGCGCTCTGCTCGGCGACAAGCGGGGGAGCGCGGCGTGGAAGTACCTGGCGGCCGCCTACCCCTGCGCGGGCATCGATGAGGACGCCGGCGCCTTCGCGGCGCTCGCGGTGCCCATGGCGGCGCTGCGCAAGGCCGCCGCGCCGCGCCTTGAGGCCATGGCCCGCACGTCCCCGCTGGCCGATCGCGACGAGCTGGCGGCCCTCATCGCCGGCCGCCTGGCCGCCCGCGGCGAGAGTCGTCGGGCGGTGGGGGCCATCGAGGCGCTGGCCGGGCGCGCCGAGCAGGGCCGCTGGCTCGTCGAGCACGGCTGGGAGGTGCTGTGGGGCCGGGCCGCCTTTGAGGTGTGCGATTTGTACGACTCGGTGGACAGGGTGCACGTGGGCCGGCGCCCGGTGCTGAATGCCCAGCTCGCCTGGGCCTGGGCCCAGCAGGGCAATCGCGCCCACGCTGTGTCCTTCGCTCAGCGGGTCCTGGCTGCGCCCGACGCCTCGCAGGCCGTGCGGGCCGCCGCGGCCTTGGTCGGATGGGACCAGGGAAACGCCGCCACCCGCGAGGTGATGGAGGGCGAGCTTGCCCTGTGGCTGGCCCAGTGCGGCGATAGCGAGCCGGCGCAGACGGAAGAGGGGCGCTTGGCCCTGCTCGCGGCTTTGGCCCTCGCCCCGCGCATGGAGCGCGACCCGCTGGCGGTGTGGGCGGCCCAGGCCGAAGGGCCCTCGGCATGGAGTGAAGGTGCGCGCGAGACGCTCGAGATGCGCCTGCTGGCCGCTGCCTTGGTCGTTGAGCAGCTTGAGGCCCAAGGGCTCTTCGAGCGGCGCAGGGAGAGCGAGGCGCTCGGCCGCCCGGAGCTGGTGCGGCTGGTGGCCTCATGCCATCGCGCTCTCGAGGCGCTCGTCGGACGGGGCCTGGGCCTCGGCTACGGCGCCTTGCGCGTCTCGGCGGCCCTCGATCGCGTGGCCGAGGCCCTCGCTGCGGCCGGCATTCCCATGCTGAGCGAGCCTGTGGCCTGCGCCATGCGCGCCGCGTTCGTCGAAGAGGGGCGTGCCCGCACCGCCCGGCGCAAGGGCGCTCGCGCCTCAGGGCAGCGGGAGGGGGTCTTGGCGCGCGACCGCCTGGCGGCCCCCTTCTCGCCGGCCCGCGCCTCGCTGGCCGAAGAGTCCCTCGCCGTGCGCGATCAAACGGTGCCGCTGCTGCGATTGCGCCTGTTCGGCTCGATGGAGGTGGCGGTGGGGGAGCGCGACTTGACCCGTACGTTTCTCGAGCATAACCGGGCGCGGCTCTTGCTGGCGCTTTTGGCCCTGCACCGCGGGCGCGAGCTCACGCGCGAGCGCTTGGCGGAGATGCTGTGGCCGGCCACCAACCCGCGGACGGGAGCGAAGAACTTCTACCGGGTGTGGAGCGATCTGTGGGAGGTGCTCGCCGAGAACGGCCGCTGCCCCTACCTGCTGCGCGACCGCTATGGCTGTCGTTTGGACGCCTCGCTGTTCACAAGCGATGTGGAAGAGTTCGAGCGCTTGAACCGCCAGCTGCTGTTCGGCTCCGCCAACGACAGCATGGCCTGGGAGCGCACGCTGCTCACCATCCAAGAGTCCTTCGACGCGCCCCTTCTGCCCGCCGAGCCGCGCAACGAGGCGCTGGCCGTCTTCCGCCGCCGCTTCGCCTCCGAGCTTGTCGACGGCCTGCTCGCCGCCTCCCGGCGCCTGCTGGCCCAAGGCGAGCCCCAGGGTGCGCTGTGGTTCGCCCGCGAGGCCCTGCGCCGCAACGCCACGCGCGAGGACGCCTATGCGGCGCTCATGCGGGCGCAGATGGCCACCGACCAGCGCTCGGCGGCCGTGGAGACCTTCTTCAGCTGCCGCGATTTCTTGGCCGACCACCTCGGCCTCGATCCCTCTCCGAGCCTCGTGGCCCTCTACGACGCCCTGCTGGAGGGCAGGATGCTGCCCGTGGAAGCTTAAAGCCCGCCCGGGGCCTCGCGCAAAAGCGACGCGCGAGGCCCTGGGCGTAGGTAGGGGCGAAAACGCGAGAAGTGATACAGCCTTGATACCTTGGCGAGGGCAAAAGAGGAGTACTATGGACGATGACTATTCCGCTGAGGGATGGAAGCATCATTCGATTGCGCCCGATGACGGGCCTTGGGGCTTCGGGCGCGCAAGGAAAGGGGGTGTGCAATGGAGGCTTTCGCTGATGTGGCGCTGCTCTCGCGCGTGCAATTCGCGCTGACGGTGGCCTACCACTTCCTGTTCGTGCCGCTGTCCATCGGACTGGGGCTCATTCTGGCCATCAACGAGACCCGCTATTACCGCTCGCGCAAGCCGGAGGACGCTGCGGCGACGAAATTCTGGGTGAAGATCTTCACTGCGACTTTCGCCATCGGAGTGGCTACGGGCATTACCATGGAGTTCTCCTTCGGCACCAACTGGGCGAACTACTCGCGGTTCGTCGGCGACATCTTCGGCGCGCCGCTTGCCGCCGAGGCCCTGTTCGCCTTCTTCTTGGAATCGGTCTTTCTGGGTGTTCTGCTCTTCGGCCGCGACCGCGTGAGCCCGAAGTTCTATATGGTGTCGTCCTGGCTCGTCTGGGCCGGTTCCTGTCTTTCGGCCCTGTGGATTCTCATCGCGAACTCGTGGATGCAGACGCCGGCCGGCGGCGAGTTGAACGCCGAGGGCACCGAAGCGGTCATCACCGACTTCTTCGCTGCGGCTTTCAACCCCTCCATCTTCGCGCGCTACACCCACACGGTTGATGCCCTGCTTATCATGGGCGCCTTCGTGGCCATGGCCGTGGCCGGGTGGTATCTGCTGAAGAACCGCAACACCGATTTCGCCATGAAGACCATGCGCATCGCCGCGGTGGTGGGCATCGTGACGTCCTGCGCCATGATCGTGTTCGCCCACGCCTCGGCCGTGGTGGTGTGGGAGGAGCAGCCCACCAAGCTCGCCATGATGGAGGGCATGTACGACTCCGAGGTGCCGCCGCTGTACGCCGTGGGCATCGTGGACGAGCAGGGCCAGGAAGTCATCGCGCCCTTCGCCATTCCCGGCGGCACGAGCTTCTTGGCGACGGGCAACTTCGATACCGAGTATCCGGGCTTGAACGAGCTCGCCCAGACCGAGGAGTACGGCGACATGGTGGTCGAGGACATGCCCGTGGGGCTCGTCTTCCAGAGCTACCACCTCATGGTGGCCATGTACGGGCTCATCATGCTAACGAGCATTCTCGTGCTCGTCTTCACCTTCAAGGGCGGCCGCATCGCGAAGATGCGCTGGTTGCAGCGGGCGGCGCTGATTTCGCCCGTCTGGCCGTTCATTGCCATCCAGACCGGCTGGATCACCGCCGAGGTGGGCCGCCAGCCTTGGGTGGTGTACCCGAGCGTGACCGGGCCCGAGGGCGTGTCGCTGCTCACCGACGAGGGCATCTCCATGTCCGTGTCGGCGCCCGAGCTGTGGCTGACGCTGGGCCTGTTCGTGCTGGTGTACGCGGTGCTGCTCATCGGCTGGGCCCGCGTTATCGGCCGCTTCATCAAGGAGGGGCCCGTGGTTGAGGGCGACACCGCGCTCGACCGCCAGCTGGGCGATGCCGCCGATGCCGGCGCGGGTGCGGGTGCCCAAGCCGTGGTCGCCGTGGCGGCCGATGGCGAGGGCGATGTGGCGGTCGTCGTGACCGAGGCGGACGATGCGCCTGTCGAGGCCGCGCCCGCGAAGGGAGGTGAGTAGCCATGTTCGAGTTTCTGAGCGTGCTGTGGTTCTTCCTCATCTTCGTGCTCATCGCCGGCTACTTCGTCCTTGACGGCTTCGATTTGGGCGTTGGCGTGCTCTCGCCCTTCATCGCCAAAAACGACGAGGAGCGCGCGGTGCTGCGTCGGGCTATCGGTCCGGTATGGGACGGCAACGAGGTGTGGCTGCTCACAGCCGGCGGCGCCCTGTTCGCCGCTTTCCCGAACGCCTATGCCACGACGTTTTCCGGCTTCTACCTGGCCGTGATGCTCGTGCTGTTCGGGCTTATCGTGCGCGCCGTGTCCTTCGAGTTCCGCGCCGGCGATCCCGGCTGGGGCAAGCTGTGGGACGTGTGCTTCTTCGTGGGCTCGCTCCTTCCCGCGCTTCTGCTCGGCGTGGCCGTGGGCAACATCTTCGCCGGCATTCCCATGGATGCCATCGGCGATTATGCCGGCGTGCCGCTTATCGGCCTCATCACGCCCTTTACGCTGCTTACGGGCTTGCTCGGTCTGGCTATGTTCTTGGCCGCCGGCGCCTCGTGGGCCGCGCTTAAGGCGCCGCTGCCCTCCGAGCTTCAGGCGCGCGCCGCTTCTCTGCGCCTGCCGCTGCAGGTGGTCTCGCTCGTGCTGTTCGTCGTCGTGTCGGTGTACGCGCTGGCTCTCATCGGGCCGGAGATGGATCCGAGCCTGGGCATCTTGCGCTGGCTGTTCGCCGCCCTTGTGGTGGTGGGTCTGCTTGCCTCGCTTGTGCTGGGCAAGACGGCGGGCGACGATCTGAGGGCGTTTTTGGCCCAGTCCGCTGCCATGATCGCGCTTGTGGCGTTGCTGGCCTGCTCCATGTTCCCGGTGCTCGTGAATGCCACGGCCGATTCCGTAGGCCCGGCCATCACCCTGGCTAACGCCGCCTCTTCCGAGCTGTCGCTGACCTGGATGACCATCATCTTGTGCATCGGATTGCCGCTTGTGCTCGTCTACCACGTCGTCATCTATCGCACCTTCCGCGGCCGCGTGAACCCCGCCGACTTGGAAGAATACTAAGCGTCGCCGTTTGACGATAAGCGAACCAAGGAAGCCCGCCCCAGCGCGGGCTTCCCGCTTTCTACCCCGGCCCGCCCCAGCGCGGGCTTCCCGCTTTCTATCCCCCGGTCCGCTCCAGTGAGGGCTTCCCGCTTTCTATCCCCCGGTCCGCTCCACCCCTCTTCCCAGCTGGACCCTCCTCTCCGATTCCCCGCTCCTGTTCCCCTCCTTCGTCCGGCTCCCTTCCCGGTTCCATCCCTCTTCTTTACCGGTTCCAGCTCCTCTCCTTTACCGGTTCCAGCTCCTCTCCTTTACCGGTTCCGCCTCCAGCTTCATTCCCGCCCCTTCCCCTTCCTGCCCTTCTGCTTCCCCTCCTCGTGCTTTTCGGGAAAAGTTTCTCGCTGTTTTTTGCAGAAAAAGGGCGATTGTTTGCACTTTTAAGGTTGAGAAGCGGCGTCGAGCAAACTGCGAGGTAGTGTCGTTTGCGAGAAAGGCCAGCTCAGAGTGGTGCAAGGGGTGAAGGATGCGGCTCGCTAATGGTGTCGAATGCTGCTGTCCATTTCGCGAATGTCTAACAATCGCATTTTTTCTGCAAAAAAGAGAGATATTTCTCGCCCAGATAGAGCGTGCTTGTCGGAATAGTGCGTGCTGGCCGGAATAGCGTGTGCTAGCCGGAATAGCGTGTGCTCGCTGGAATAGCGTGTGCTCGCTGGAATAGTGCGTGTCGCAGGAATAGCGTGTGATCGCAGGAATAGCGTGCGCTGGCAGGAATAGCGTGCGCTGGCCGGAATAGCGTGTGCTCGCTGGAATAGTGCGTGTCGCCGGAATAGTGCGTGCTAGCCCAAATTGAGCGTGCTGGCCGGAATAGCGTGTGCTCGCTGGAGTAGCGTGTCGCGGCCTAAAGGGGTTCTGTCCGCAGAGCGGAAGGGGGTTTGCTGGCTTCTGGAAGGGCTAGCCATTGCCGGATGCTTTCACGAAACGTGATAATTCTGCTCATGAATGGATGTTCGGTCGGGTTGTCTGCGGCGCGTTAGGATGTTGGCGAAACCGCGTAAACTAGCTCCCCCAAGCAGAAAAGGGGCTTCGAGAAAAGGCTCTTGAGGAGCTGCGAAAAGAAGGCCCTCATGGGACCGCGAGAGAGGGCTCTAAAGGAGTCGCGGAAAAGCTCCAGCGGGCCTGCGAGAAAAGGGCTCTAAGGGAGGTTGCGAAGAGGAAGCTCCAATGGGGCCGCAAGGGAACCCTCCGAAAAGCCCCAATGGGGCCGCAAGGGAACCCTCCGAAAAGCCCCAATGGGGCCGCAAGAGGGGACTCTGAAGGAACCCTGCAAAAGCTCCAATGGGGTTCGAGGCATGGGACTAAGGGGCGAGGAGCAAGACTCAAGAGGGGCCTAGCGGAGAAGGGTCACGAGGAGGCGAGGACTGTGAAATCGGTATATCTCTCACATGTGAGCGCTTTGGCGTTTTGGAGGCTGTGGTCTATGGCCAATCCCATTTCCCTCCAAGAGTTCCATGCGCGCAGAATCAACCAAGTGGACGGTCTGCCGGCTCGATTGTTCGCGGGCTCTTCGGTTTTGACCTCTCCGGCTTCGAGCAAGAACGAAATCGAGGAGGCTTTGGGCCGCGCGCTCGACCCGGGCGAGCTTCCCCTTCACGTGCTGATACGTCGCTCGCCCGGAACGCGGCAGACGAAGGCGATTGCCCGCCATCACGGAATGGCGACTTATCCCAAAGGGGCCTTCCTGAAAATGGGAAGGCACCTTTTCGTGAGTGCGCCGGAGCTTGTGTTCTGCCAGTTGGCGCAGCATCTGCCGTTCGGCTCCCTGCTCGCGCTGGGCTACGAGCTGTGCGGGTGCTATCCGATTGAGGGCAGCGGATACCAGGTGCGGCACCCCCTCACAACGCCCAATCGGCTCGCTGCCTTTGCCCAGCAGCTTCGCGGTGCCCATGGCGCGGTAAAGGCGCGCAAAGCGGCCCGTTGCGTTCGGGCCAAATCAGCTTCTCCGGCTGAAACGTCGATGGCGGCGCTTTTAACGACGCCGCGTGCCCTGGGCGGCCTTGGCCTCTCGCAGGCGAGGCTCAACGATCCCGTTTCCCTCAACGCCGACGCGGAGCGTATTGCGCAGGCGAGCGCGCTGGTGTGCGACATCGTGTGGCCGGATGATAAGGTCGCCTTCGAATACGACAGCGCGGCTTATCACGGCACGGGCGAGCGCGTTGTCAAAGACTCGCGGCGGCGCAGCGCTCTTGCCGCCAACGGATATGTCGTGCGGTCGATCACCAGTGGGCAGATGGCGAACGTCTTCGAGTTCCAGGAGACGGTCGTGCACGCCTTCCGCGAATCGGGAACGTATCTGAGGCGCATGAATGCCAAGCAGCTAGAGGTGCATATGCGCCTACGAAGCGAGCTGAAGAAGGGCTTGTAGCGTTTTGCGTCGACGGATTCTTTTTGAACGGGGGTTGCGGCGAGCCTTTGTTCAAGACGCGAAAGGTTTTTCCTGAAAATTTGCACGAAACAGCGTTTTGTTAGACAGGCTCTTCTTGCTTTTGCCGGTCGCGCCGGCTTAAGAATCTGAGATAGAAAAAGGGAGTTGAAGTATTCCCAGGTCAATAACGTGGAGAGTCTTGGCTGCTTCGACAGCTGGTTTATCTGAGCGCGTTCATGTTTCATGAAAGTGCAAACAAACAGGCTTTTCTTGCAAATTGAGAGGAAAAGTTTCACGCAGCGGGGGGAGGGAAGGGGGAAGGGGCAAAAAGAGCGGTGAAGGTAAAGAGGGCGTCGAAAGCGACGAATGGCGGAAGATGCGGGGATTGGCGGGGTATAGGGAGCGAGGGAGGCGAAGGGGCGAGAGCGAAGGGGCGAGAGCGAGAGCGAAGGGGCGAGAGCGAAGGGGCGAGGGGCGAGAGCGAGGAAGGGACGAGGAGACGAACGGGCGAAGCGGCGAAGGGGCGAGGGGCGAGAGCGAGGAAGGCGAAGGGGTGAGGAGGAGAAGGGGCGGATGGGTGGATGGATGGGCGGATGGGGGCGGTGGGCTTGCAGTCCCTGTGGAATTGCGGCTGCCATCTGCCCGTTGTGGTAGAGTGAAGCAGATTTGCACCGAGGCGGCCGCACGGGCCGTTTCACATGGTGACGGGAGCTATTCGGGGAAGGCGCTCGCCGAGCCTTGAAGCAACGTCGCCGACCACAGATAAGGAAACGCAACCTATGGGATTTCTCTCGAAACTGCTCACCATGGGCGAGGGCAAGCAGCTCAAGCGCTATCAGGCCAAGGTAGAAAAGATCAACGCCCTGGAGCCTGAGTTCCAGGCGCTCAGCGACGAAGAGCTCGCTGCCAAAACCGTTGAGTTCCGCGAGCGCTACCAGGCCGGCGAGAGTCTGGACGATCTGCTGCCCGAGGCCTTCGCCGCTGTGCGCGAGGCGAGTGTGCGCACCATCGGGCTTCGCCACTTCGACGTGCAGCTCATCGGCGGCATGGCCTTGAACGAGGGCCAGATCGCTGAGATGAAGACCGGTGAAGGCAAGACGCTCGTGTCAACGCTGGCGGGCTATCTGAACGCCATCCCCGGGCACAACGTGCACATCGTCACCGTCAACGACTATCTGGCGAAGCGCGACTGCGAGTGGATGGGCCAGATCTACCGCTTCCTCGGCATGAAGACCGGCCTCATCCAGAACGGCATGCCCCCGGCGGCGAAGATTCCCGCCTACGAGGCCGATGTCACCTACGGCACCAACTCCGAGTTCGGCTTCGACTACCTGCGCGACAACATGGTCACCCGCGGCAGCTCGCGCGTGCAGCGCGGCCACCACTTCGCCATCGTCGACGAGGTCGACTCCATCCTCATCGACGAGGCGCGAACCCCGCTCATCATCTCCGGTGCCGGCACTCAGGCCGCCGACACCTACAAGAAGTTCGCCCGCGTCATGCCCGGCCTCAAAGAGGGCGTCGATTTCGACATGGACGAGGCCAAGCGCACTATCAACGCCACGGAGAGCGGCCTTGAGAAGATCGAGGTCATGCTCGGCATCGAGAACATCTACGCCGATCCGTCCGGCCAGCTTGCGAACCATCTGCAGCAGGCCCTGAAGGCCCAGTTCCTCTTCCATCGCGATGTGGATTACGTCGTCATGGATGGCGAGGTGAAGATCGTCGACGAGTTCACCGGCCGCATCATGGAGGGCCGTCGCTACTCCGAGGGCCTGCACCAGGCGCTCGAGGCCAAAGAGCGCGTGCTCGTGCGCGAGGAGAACCAGACGCTGGCCACCATCACCTTGCAGAACTACTTCCGCCTCTACGACAAGCTCTCCGGCATGACCGGTACCGCTATGACCGAGGACGCGGAGTTCCGCCAGATCTACAAGCTGCCGGTCATGGCCATCCCGCCGAACAAGCCGGTCGTCCGCAACGACGAGAACGACTTGGTCTATCGCACGGTGGACGGCAAGTTCAACGCCGTGGCCGACGACATCGCGGCGCGTCACGCCGCCGGGCAGCCCTGCCTGATCGGCACCGTGTCCATCGAGAACTCCGAGAAGCTCTCGCGCCTTTTGGACAAGCGCGGCATCAAGCACGAGACCCTGAATGCCAAGCACCACGAGCGCGAGGCCCACATCGTGGCCCAGGCGGGTCGTTTGGGCGCTGTCACCATCGCCACCAACATGGCCGGCCGCGGTACCGACATCCGTCTGGGCGGCGAGCCGGACATGCTCGCCGAGGACATCCTGCGCGAGCGCGGCTTTGACCCGGAGGCCGAGGCGGGCGACGAGGACGCCTTGGGGCGCATTCCCACCGAGGCCGACCGCGCGGCGGCCCTCGCCCGCGCCCGCGAGATCTGCGACGAAGAGCAGGCGCAGG
This sequence comes from Adlercreutzia shanghongiae, assembly GCF_035830635.1. NCBI lineage: Bacteria > Bacillati > Actinomycetota > Coriobacteriia > Eggerthellales > Eggerthellaceae > Adlercreutzia > Adlercreutzia shanghongiae. The sequence goes on from NZ_JAYMFI010000037.1 coordinate 19,711, forward strand.
TGCTCGCTGCGGGCGGCCTGTGCGTCATCGGCACCGAGCGCCACGAGTCGCGCCGCATCGACAACCAGCTGCGCGGTCGTGCCGGCCGTCAGGGCGACCCGGGCGTGACCCAGTTCTACCTGTCGCTGGAAGACGACCTCATGCGCCTGTTCGGCGGCTCGAAGATGGACTCCATCGCGCACATGATGGAGAAGACCAACCAGGAAGACGACATGCCCATCCAGGCCGGCATGGTGTCCAAATCCATCGAGAGCGCCCAGCGCCAGGTGGAAAGCATGCACTTCGCCGCCCGTAAGAACGTGCTGGAATACGACGATGTGATGAACCTGCAGCGCAAGGCCATCTACGAGGAGCGCAATGCCATTCTGGACGGCAAGTCCATGACCGACCGCATCCCCGGCATCATCCGCGACGCGGTGGACGCCATCGTGGGGGAGTGCTGCCCGGGCAACTCCGCCTCCGACGACTGGGACGTGAAGGCCATCGACCTGTGGGCCGCGAACATGACCGGCTGCAACGACTTTACCGTGGAGCAGCTCGACCACGAGGACGACGCCGAGAACGTCGCCGATGCGCTGAACGAGTTCCTCACCTGGATTTACGAGCAGAAAAGCGAGCAGCTGGGAAGCGAGCTGATGGAGAACCTGTCGGCCCAGGTGATGCTGCGCATCATCGACACGCGCTGGATGGCGCACCTGCAGGAGATGGACTACCTGAAGACCGGCATCGGCCTGCGCGCCTTCGGCCAGCGCGACCCGCTCGTAGAATACAAGAACGAGGCCTACAACGCCTTCCAGAGCCTGACGAACTCGATGTACGACGACTACCTGCGCACCTTGCTGCGCCTGGAGATTGCCGCCAAGCCCGCCGAGCCGGGCCCCGAGGGCGCCAAGCGCCCGGCCCATGCGGCCCTCGACGAAGGGGAGGACCCGCTGGCCCGCAAGATGAGCTACTCGGCCCCGGAGCAGGCTTTGGAAGAGTCGGCCATCCGCGGCCGCCACGCCGCCGCTGCCCGCGCCGCCTCCGGCATGCCCCCCGCCGCGCCGCGCCCCGCTGCCGGCAAGCCCCAGACCTACGTGAAGGACAAGGAAGACCCCTACGCCAACGTGGGCCGCAACGACCCCTGCCCTTGCGGCTCGGGCAAGAAGTTCAAGAAGTGTCACGGCCAGAACCTTTGACGCCCGCTCGATAATGGTTGAGTAAAGCGGAAGCGGCGGGTGTCTTGACCGAGCGAGTTCCGCAGCGACTGAAACAGGACTCAATGTCCTGTTTCGCAAAGCGAGGACTGTTTGAGCGAGTCAAGGCACCCGGCGGTTCCGCCCCGGGAGAGCTTCAAGGAAAAGCAGGCAAGGCATGGAACTGAAAGACATTCAGAAAGATATCGAGAAGGCGGCCGCCCGGGTGGAGGACGCCTTCTCCTTCCTTCATATCGACGAGAAGCGCGCAGAGCTTGCCGCCCTTAACGAGCAGACGGCGAGCCCCGATTTCTGGAACGACCCGGAGGCGGCCCAGGCGGTCTCCAAGAAGGCCGCGAATGTGCGCGCCACCATCGAGGACTACGAGCGCGCCTGCGGGCTTTTGGACGATGCGGCCGCGGCGCTGGAGCTGGCCGGCGATGACGAGGCCTTCGCCGCCGAGGCCGAGACGGCCGCTTCCGAGCTGACCGAGCTGCTCGACCAGCTGGAGGTGGAGTCGTGGTTTTCCGGCGAGTTCGACGCGGGCGACGCCATCCTCACGGTGAATCCCGGCCAGGGCGGCCTTGAGGCTCAGGACTGGACCGAGATGCTCTACCAGATGTACGTCCACTACGCCGAGGACAAGGGCTGGAAGGTCACCGTGCTCGACCTGGTGCCCGGCGAGGGCATCGGGCTGGACAAGGCCACGATTCAGATCGAGGGCCGCTACGCCTACGGCATGCTGCGCAGCGAGATCGGCATCCACCGCCTGGTGCGCATCAGTCCCACCGACGCCAAGAAGCGCCGTCAGACCACCTTCGCCTCGGTGGAGGTGCTGCCGGTCATCTCCGACGACATCGAGGTGGATTTGAACCCCGCCGATGTGCGCGTGGACGTCTACCGCTCCTCGGGTCCGGGCGGCCAGTGCGTGAACACCACCGATTCCGCCGTGCGGCTCACCCACGAGCCCACGGGCATCGTGGTCACCTGCCAGAACGAGAAGAGCCAGCTGCAGAACAAGGAGGCCGCCTTCCGCGTGCTGCGCGCCAAGCTCTACGAGCTGGAGGAGCGCAAGCGCCAGGCCGAGCTGGACGAGCTGCGCGGCGAGCGCAGGGAGAACTCCTTCGGCAGCCAGATTCGCAACTACGTGCTGTTCCCGTACCAGCTGGTGAAGGACTTGCGCAGCGGCATTGAGACGGGAAATGTGGACGCCGTCCTCGGCGGCGCCCTGGAACCCTTCATCATCGGGTATCATACGTGGCGTGTAGCCAACTCATAGTGCCATACGGGAAAGGGAAGACACATGGATACTGCCGCCTTGCAGGCGAAGGCCACCGACATCCGTCGGGACATCCTGACCATGATCACCGAGGCGGGAAGCGGGCACCCCGGCGGGTCGCTTTCCTGCGCCGACATTCTGACGGCGCTCTACTTCGGCGGCGTCATGAACTACGACGCGAACGACCCGAAGATGGTCGGCCGCGACCGCTTCATCCTGGCCAAGGGGCACGCCGCACCGGCGCTCTACGCCACCCTTGCCGAGGCCGGCTATTTCCCGAAGGAAGAGATCCACACCCTGCGCAAGCTCGGTACGCGCCTGCAGGGACACCCCGATTCGAACCTTCTGCCCGGCGTGGAGGTGTCCACCGGCTCGCTCGGCCAGGGGCTTTCCGTGGCCTGCGGCCTGGCGGCGGGTCTGCGCCTAACTGGTGAGGACGGGTTCGTCTTCACGGTGCTGGGCGACGGCGAGTGCGAAGAGGGCCAGGTGTGGGAGGCCGCCATGTTCGGCGCCCACAAGGCGCTCGGGCGCTTGGTGGCCATCATCGACAACAACGAGCTGCAGATCGACGGCTGCATCCACGACGTGTGCGACCCGGGCGATCTGGGCGATAAGTTCGCCGCCTTCGGCTGGGATGTGCAGCGCGTGGACGGCCACGACATCGAGGCGCTCGTGGAGGTGCTTTCCGCCCGCAAGGCGCAGGAGAACGACCACCCGCTCGCGCTCATTGCCAAGACGGTGAAGGGCAAGGGCGTCTCCTTCATGGAGAACGAGGCCGGCTGGCACGGCAAGGCGCCGAAACCTGAAGAACTTGAAGCGGCCCTGGCGGAGCTTGCCGCCGCTGCGGAATAGGAGGCCTGTCATGGTGAAACTCGCAAGTGAAAAGGCTGCTGCCCAGAAGAAGGCCACCCGCGCCGCCTTTGGCGCCACCTTGGCGGAGCTGGCCGGCGAAGGTCTGCCCGTCGTTGCTGTGGACGCCGACCTTACCGGCTCTACCACTACCAAGAAGCTTGCCGATGCGGGACACGCCGACCGTCTGTTCAACTGCGGCATCGCCGAGCAGAACATGATCGATGTGGCCGCCGGCCTCTCGTTGGCCGGCAACATCGCCTTCACCGGCTCCTTCGCCGTGTTCGGCACGGGGCGCACCTACGACCAGATTCGCAACACGGTGTGCTATTCCGGCTTGAACGTGAAGATCGCCCCCACCCACGCGGGCATCTCCGTGGGCCCCGACGGCGGGTCGCACCAGATGCTCGAGGACGTGTCCCTCATGCGCGGCCTTCCCGGCATGCGCGTGCTCGTGCCCGCCGACTACGCCGCCGCCCGCGCCGCCCTGCGCCTGGCTGCCCAGACCCCCGGCCCGGTGTACGTGCGCATGGGCCGCGCCGCGGTGCCCTGCGTCTACGATGATGACGTGGAGCTGGAAATCGGTCGGGCCTACGTGCTGCGCGAGGGCGCGGACGTGACCATCGTGGCCAACGGCGTGGAGATCCGCGAGGCCCTGGCCGCCGCCGATGCGCTCGCCGAGTCGGGCGTCTCTGCCGAGGTCATCGATGCCTTCTCGGTGAAGCCGCTCGACGACCAGACCATCCTGGCCTCGGTGGCCAAGACCCGCTGCGTGGTGGTGGCCGAGGAGCATTCCGCCATCGGGGGCTTGGGCAGCGCCGTGTGCGAGCTGCTCGCCGCGACCGACCCGGTGCCCGTCGAGCAGGTGGCGGTGCGCGACCGCTTCGGCAAGTCCGGCGAGTTCGAGGAACTGCTCGCCTACTTCGCCATCGATGCCGCCTCCATTGTTGAAGCTGTGAAAAAGGTTCGTGAACGCGCGGCCCTTTGATAGAATGACTCAGTCTCAGTAACGAACAACCTGAACGGAGCAAGCTGTGACGAATGAACGGAACCAGGGAAATCCTGGTCGCACCGGCCGTCACGCCGGCGTATCGGCCCAGGGCAACAACCCGCGCTCTCGCGCGGCGGCCCCCCAGACCGGTAGCGCCCAGAAGGCGTCGATGACCTCCCAGCTGTCCCAGGCCCTGCCCGTGCTCGAAGTGGACGAGATGGCCGCCCCCATGGGCGCGCCGGTCATCACCTTCGATCACGTGACCAAGACCTACCCGGCCCAGCCGAAGAAACCCGCCCTGCACGACATCACGCTGCAGATTTTCGCTGGCGAGTTCATCTTCCTCGTGGGCCATTCTGGATCGGGCAAATCCACCTTCATCCGCCTTCTGACCCGCGAGATCAAGCCCACGAGCGGCAAGATCTACGTGGCCGACGAGGATTTGACCACCATGCGCAACTGGCGCGTGCCCTACCTGCGCCGCAACATCGGCTGCGTGTTCCAGGACTTCAAGCTTCTGCCGAACAAGACGGTCTTCGAGAACGTCGCCTTCGCCTTGGAGGTAATCGGCAAGAGCCGCCATGTCATCAAGACCCAGGTGCCTGAGGTGCTGCGTCTGGTGGGCCTGTCCGATAAGCTGAACAGCTACCCCGACCAGCTCTCCGGCGGCCAGCAGCAGCGCGTGTCCATCGCGCGTGCCATCGTGAACCGCCCGCCTTTGCTCATCTGCGACGAGCCCACGGGAAACCTGGACCCGCAAACCTCCCGCGGCATCATGGATCTGCTCGAGCGCATCAACCGCACGGGCACCACCGTGCTCGTGGCCACCCACGACCGCGAGATGGTGGACAACATGCGCCGTCGCGTCATCGCGCTCGACCGAGGTCATCTGACCCGCGACCAGGACAGGGGGGTGTACGGTTTCGATGTCTAGTCTCTTCTACTTCTTCAAGGAGTCGCTGCAGGGCTTCGCGCGCAACCTCTCCACGACGCTCGGCTCCATCATCACCATCTTCCTGTCGCTGCTCATCATCGGCGTGTTTTTGGTGGGCGGCACCATCGTCGAGCACCTCGTGTCCTCCATCGAGGACGAGGTGTCCATCACCGCGTACGTGGCCGACGACGCTCCCCAGGAGTCCATCGACGCCGTCTCGTCCATGATCAAGGGCATGGAGGGCGTGGAAAGCGTCGGCTTTACCACCAAGGAGCAGGCGCTGGAGAGCTTCAGCAACTCCATGACCACCAACCCCGAGATCATCGAGCAGCTGGACGGCACCAACCCGCTGCCGGCCTCCATCGACGTGAGCCTGTCCGACCCGCAGAAGGTGGACGAGATCGCCGCGGCCATCGAGGCCGACGAGACGTTCCGCTCCATCTGCGACGAGCCGGACGACCCGGCCGACTCGCTCAAGTACGGCCAAAAGACCGTCGACCGCCTGTTCTCGGTGACCAAGTACGTGCGCTACCTGGGCGTGGCCCTGGTGCTGTTGCTCGTGTTCATCGCGCTCGTGTTCATCAACAACACCATCCGTCTGGCCATCATGGCGCGCCGCAAGGAGATCGCCATCATGCGCCTGGTGGGCGCGTCGAACGGCTTCATCCGCGGCCCCTTCCTCATGGAGGGCGCCCTGCACGCGATCATCGGCTCGCTTCTGGCCGTCGGCGTGCTGCAGCTTCTGCGCATGTACGGCGTGCCGAAGCTGCAAAGCGCGCTGTCGTTCCTCTCCCTTGATGTGTCCGGCAACACCTACCTCATGATTTACATCGTGCTCGTGATCGCCGGCCTCGTCATCGGCCTTCTCGGTTCCGCCTTCGCGATGAGGCGCTATCTGAAGGTGTAGAATAAGCGCAACGGAAAGCGATTCGGCGCGACCCCCGCGACGCCGCAAGGCCGCGGGGGTCGCGTTTTTAGCGGTAAGGAGTGCCCATGGCCAGGGAACGCAACGGGCGGCATCTCGTCCCGAATTCCAAGGAGCGCAGCGAGCGGCGCATGGAACAGGCGACGAATCACATGATGTTCAAGGTCTTTTCCATGGTCATTCTGATGACGGTGGCCTTTGTCGGGGGCTTTGCCCTGCGCAGCCAGACCGAGTTGGTGGCCAGCTGGGGCATCCCCGTGTCCGACGACGAGCAGGCGGCCCTCGCCGCCGCGGCGGCCAACAACACCTACGAGTCCATCTCGGCCCGCGTGAGCGATGTGGAGGACATCCTGGCCACCTATTCCATGGACAGCGTCGACCTTACCTCGGCCACCTATTCCATGCTCGACGACATGATGAAGTCCACCGGCGACCCCTATGCCACCTACTACAACCCCGATCTGTACAACAGCTATATCAAGGAGACCACCGAGCGCAGCTATGCCGGCATCGGCGTGGTGTTCGCCGACTACAACGGGCGCGCCTACGTCTCCGATGTGTTCGAAGGGTCCGAGGCCGAGGCCAAAGGAGTGCAGCAGGGCGACTTCCTCGCTTCCATCGACGGCGAGGACGTGTCCGCCTGGTCGATGACCGAAGTGGTGAACGCCCTGGCCAAGGACGAGGGCGAGAGCGTCTCCATCGCGTGGATGCGGCCCTCGAGCCTCGATGCCCAGACCGGCGAGCAGTTCACCACCGATCTTACCTGCAAGGTGTACGAGGAGGCAAACCTCACCACCGAGCTTCTGGGAAATGTGGGCGTGGTGAAGGTGCGCCAGATCACGAGCAACGCCGCCGAGCTGGTGAAACATGCGGTGGAATCGCTCACCGAGCAGGGGGCGCTCGCCATCGTGCTCGATCTGCGCGACAACCCGGGCGGCTATCTTACCCAGGCCGTGGACATTGCGAGCTTGTTCGTGAACTCCGGCGTGCTCGTGCAGATTCAGACCAACGACGGCCCCCCCACCTCCAAGGCGGCCTCGGGCACCTGCCCCTTCGAGAAGACGCCGCTCGTGGTAGTGGTGAACCGCTACACGTCGGCCGCCGCCGAGGTGCTCGCCGCGGCGCTGCAGGACAACCAGCGCGCCGAGGTGGTAGGGGAGACGAGCGTGGGCAAAGGCTCGGTGCAGGTGGTGCGCGAGCTCGACTTCGGCGGGGCGGTGCGCTACACCGCCGCCTACTACCTCACGCCCCAGGGCCAGCCCATCGACAACGTGGGCGTGGTGCCCCAGGTGGGCGTGGTGAACGGCGAGACCGAGGACGCCCCCGACTCCCAGCTCTCCACCGGCGTGGACATGGCCCGCGCCCTGGTGCCGACCAATGGCTAGGAACCGCCGCGGCGCCCGGCGCCGTCCCAAGGCGAACCCCCGGGGCGTCGTGTCGGTGAGCGCCGGCGGCTTCGGCTTCGTGCAGACGGCCGAGGGGGAGTACTTCATCCCCGCCTCGTCTTTAGGCGGGGCCTTCGACGGCGACTTGGTGGAAATAGCCCCGTTGCGCTCCGGCGCGCGCAAAAAGGGGCGCTCGGCGGCCGATGAGGGCGATATGTCCGGCCGGCCCGCGGCCCGGGTGCTCTCGGTGGTCGATCGCGCCCACGACACGGTGGTGGGCCGCTACGAGGTGGCCGAGCCCTTCGGCGTGGTGGTGCCGGCCGATCCGCGCATCCCCTACGACGTGTTCACCATGCGCGCCGAATCGCCCGAGGTGCCCGACGGGGCGCTCGTGCGGGTGCGCATCGCCCAGTTCCCCACGCGCCGCTCGGCGGCCACGGGCTTTGTGGAGGAGGTGCTCGCCGAGACCTCCGATGCGCCCCGGGCCGGCATCGATCTGATCATCGGCCGCCACAAGCTGGAGACGGTCTTCTCGGAAGGGGCCCTGGCCGATGCCGCCGCTGCGGTTTTGGACGAGGAAGGCGCCCTGGCGGCCGGCTACCGCGATTTGCGCAGTCGGTTCGTGTTCACCATCGACCCGGCCGACGCAAAGGATTTCGACGACGCGCTGTCCCTTGACTTCCTTGAGGAAGAGGGCCTGTGGCGGCTCGGCGTGCATATCGCGGACGTGAGCCACTACGTGCCCTGGAACTCCTCGGTGGATCTGGACGCCCGCCGCCGCGCCACGAGCGTGTATCTGGCCGACCGCGTCGTTCCCATGCTGCCGCCGGCGCTCTCCGACGAGCTGTGCTCGCTGGCCCCGGGGGTCGATCGCCGCTCCATGACGGCGGATCTGTTCCTGAACGACGAGGGCGAGCTCGTGCGCTTCAAGCTGTACCCGGCCCTTATTCGGTCGAAGGCGCGCCTGAGCTACGGCGAGGCCGACGCTATGCTGCTTAACGGCAGAGGCGGGCTCGCGGCAGGCGCGGGGGGCGCTGCGAACGGCGCGGGCGACGACGCTGCGGCGGGCGGCGACGCTGCGGCGGGCGGCGCTATTGCCTGGCGCCTCGCGGAGTGCTCGCGCCTGGCCAAGCTGCGCGAGGCGGCCCGCGCTCGCGCCGGGGGGGTCGACTTCGCCACCACCGAGGCCAAGGTGGCCCTTGATGCGGAAGGGCGTCCCGTCGACATCGTCCTGAGGAAGAAGACCGACGCCACGCGCCTCATTGAGGAGGCCATGATCTTGGCCAACGAGACGGTGGCGGGCTTTCTGGAGGCGAAGCGCTTTCCCTGCATCTACCGCGTGCACGAGGCGCCGGCCTCCGACGCGTTGGGCTCGCTCATCCCCGTGTTCCAAGAGTTCGACTGGTTCGCCCGTCCCATGGAGGCGCGCCTGGTGGCGGGAGATCCCAAGGTCATCCAGGAGATTCTTGCGGCCAGCGCCGGGCGCAGCGAGGGGGAGCTTGTCAGCTCGCTGCTTCTGCGGGCCATGAAGCGGGCGGTGTATCGTCCCGAGAACCTCGGGCACTACGGCCTGGCGAGCGAGGTGTACTGCCACTTCACCAGCCCCATCCGCCGCTATCCCGATCTGGTGGTGCACCGCATGCTGCGGGCGGCCCTCGCGCGCCGGCCCGAGAAGTTCGACCAGGAAGTGGCGGCCCTGCCCTGGATCGCCGAGCACTCCTCGGATATGGAGCGGGTGGCCGACGAGGCGGCCCGCCAGTCCCAGGAGCTGAAGATGGTGGAGTACCTGTCCGCGTTCGTGGGCCAGTTGTTCTCGGCGGTGGTGTCGGGGGTGGCCAGCTACGGGCTCTACGTGCGCCTCGAGTGCACGGCCGAAGGGCTCCTTCCCGTGCGCGCCTTGGGCGACGAGTACTTCTTCTTCGACGCCGCCCGCTATCAGCTCGCAGGCGACGAGACGGGGGCGACCTACCGCCTCGGCCAGCGCATCGCCGTGATGCTGAAGAGCGCCGATGTCGCGACGAGCTCGCTCGAGTTCGCCTTGGCCGGCCCGCGCTAGAGGCCGGCGCCTTCGCCTCCTTCTGAAAGCCTTGAGCATTCAGGAGGCGTGCGAGGGCCGCCGCGCTTAGGCGGCCGTTCAGATTACCGCTCCATAACGGACAGTCAAGGGGTCATCGTCAGCTGCGATTGCCCATGATGTCCGCCCTGTCCGGGGGCTATGGTGAGGCTACCCCAGAGTAAGCAGGCCCCCGATGAAGGGAGATTCACCATGAGCTTTATCGACAAGATGAAGGAAGCCGGCGAGGATATCAAGGAGGCGTTCCAGGACGGGGCGCACGACATCGCCGAGAAGGCCGGAGATCTGAAGGACGACATCGCCGAGAAGGCGGGGGACCTGAAGGACGCCGCCGCTGAGAAGGCCTCCCAGGCCGCCGACGCCGCCCAGGATGCGGCCGACGCCGCCAAGCAGAAGGCCGCCGACGCTGCGAGCGCCGCCGCCGACAAGGCGAGCGAGATCAAGGACGCCGCGGCCGAGAAGGCCTCCGATTTGAAGGACGCCGCTGCCGACAAGGCCGACGAGGCGAAGAAGGCCGCCGGCAAATAAATCAGGCTTGTTCCCAACGACGCCCGGCGGAAGCCCGCTGCTTGGATAATTCCCGGCAGCGGGCTTCCGCCTTCTGGTAGCATGGTGTCCAATGCAAACGATGCGGAGGCGCGCACGCCGCCCGCTTAAAGGAGACTCATGGAACGAGAGCGATTCGGAAGCCGTCTGGGGTTCATCCTCATTTCCGCCGGCTGCGCCATCGGCCTTGGCAACGTTTGGCGCTTCCCCTATATCACCGGCGAATACGGCGGTGCGGCCTTCCTCGTCATGTACCTGGTGTTCCTCGTCATTTTGGGCCTTCCCATCATGGTCATGGAGTTCGCCGTGGGCCGCGGCTCCCAGCGCTCCATCGCCCGGGCGTTCAACGTGCTCGAGCCTGCGGGCACTCATTGGCACAAGTACAAATGGGTGGGCATCGTCGGCTGCTACCTGCTCATGATGTTCTACACCACCGTGGCCGGCTGGATGCTGGCCTACGTGCCGAAGTTCGCCTCGGGGCAGTTCGTGGGGGCCGACACCGCGGCCACCTCCGCCGCCTTCGACGCCATGCTGGCCTCGCCGGTGGAGTGCGTGTTCTGGATGGCGCTCGTGTGCGTGGTGTCCATCCTCGTCTGCTCGCTGGGCGTGCAGAAGGGCGTGGAGCGCATCACGAAGGTGATGATGATCGCGCTTCTGGCCATTCTCGGCGTGCTCGTCATCCGCTCGCTCACCTTGCCCGGGGCCGGCGAGGGCGTGGCCTTCTACCTGCTGCCCGATTTCTCGAAGATCTTCGGCAGCCCCGATACGTTCTTCGAGGCGGCCTACGCGGCCATGGGCCAGGCCTTCTTCACGCTCTCCATCGGCATGGGGTCCATGACCATCTTCGGCAGCTACATCGACAAGCACCGCTCGCTCATGGGCGAGGCGGCCACCATCGGCGTGCTGGATACCGGCGTGGCCCTGGCCACGGGCCTCATCATCTTCCCGGCCTGCTTCGCCTTCGGCGTGGCGCCCGATTCGGGCCCGGGGCTCGTGTTCATCACGCTGCCGAGCGTCTTCGAGCAGATGTGGGGCGGGCAGGTGTGGGGCACGCTCTTCTTCGTGTTCATGTCCTTCGCGGCGCTCTCCACGGTCATCGCCGTGTTCGAGGGCATCCTGCGGTTTTCCATGGACGAGTGGGGCTGGTCGCGCAAGCGCGCGGTGACGGTGAACCTCATCGCCATCCCGCTGCTGTCGCTGCCCTGCGCGCTCGGGTTCAACGTGCTCTCCGACGTGGTCATGCCCGGCGTGGGCGATATTCAAACGGTGGAGGACTTCCTCGTTTCCAGCAACATCATGCCCTTGGGCTCTCTGGTCTACGTGCTGTTCTGCGTGTCGAAGGGCGGCTGGGGATGGAAGAGGTTCCTTGCCGAGGCCAATGAGGGCGACGGGCTCAAGTTCCCCGTGTGGCTGCGTCCCTGGATGCGCTTCGGGGTGCCGGTGCTCGTGATTATCATCCTCATCATGGGCTGGGTGCCTATCGTGAGCTCGTGGCTGTGACGTCGACGAGCCCGTCGCTTGCGGCCTACCTTAAGGCCATGGCCGCCGCTCCCGAGACGGAGGACGGCTCGGTGCTCATCGAGCCGGAGCTTGCCTACGGCTTCGGGGAATTCTCGTTGAAGCTGGCCCTGCGCGGGCCGCGCGGCCGCTATGTGGTGCCCTCTATCGGGGCCTTTGCCCAGGCGGTGCGCGCGGTGGAGGCGGCCACCTACGGGCCGAAGCTCTCCTTCGTGCACCGGGCGGCAGCCTTCGCGCCGGCAAGCCGGCCGCTTCTGCGCTTCATCGAGCGCATCGCGCAAGCCCGCGGGCGCGAGGGCGCGGCAAGCGGGGCGCCCGATGGGCTTCGGGGCCGGGGCGCCTCTCGGGTGGGCCGCGCGGCGTCGGGCGGCGCGCTGGGGCGCTCGGTGGATCTGACCGAGGCCGAGGCGGTGGATTTCCTCGATGCCATGGACGGGCTCTCCTTCGCCTTCCGCTGCACCGACGGCTCGGTGCGCGCTTCCCAAACAGTATCGGTGCAGGCGGGCGACCCGCCGGCGGTGCTGAGGCTGGTGGAAGACGGCGAGGGCTTTACGCTCGTGCGCGACGACGCCCTCATCGGCGCCGCGGCGGGCGGTGCGTCCTATGTGCTCTACGACGGCGTGTTCTACCGCACCACCGAGGCCTTTTCCGACGGTGCCGATTTCCTGCGCGAGGTGTACCGCTCCGATGACCGCGAGCTGCACCTGGCCGCCGATGACGCCGCTGCCTTCGGCGCCCATGTGCTGCCGCGGCTCGAGCGCGCCTTCGAGGTGTCCGTGCCGCCCGCGCTGGCCGCCTATCGCCGCCGCCCCTGCAAGCTCGCCTTTTTCTTCGACAAGGTGGCAGATGCGGTGGAAGTGGCCTGTTGCGCCCGCTACGGCGAGAGCGAGGTGGTCCTGGCCGTGGCACGCTCGGCGGTGCCGGCGGCGCTAGATCGGGTGCGCGAGGGCACCGTGGTCGTCTCCGGCATCGCTGCGGCGCCGCCTGAGGGCGAGGGGCCGGATGCCGTGGCGCTGCCCGTGCGCGATCTGGCGCGCGAGCAGGCGGCCCTGGAGCTTCTGCGCGCCTATTTCCCGCCCACGGGCGTGGTGGAGCTTGCCGACGAGGAGGCTGCCGGGCGCCTGCTGTTCGAGGGTCTGGCACGCTTCCAGGCTTTGGGCGAGGTGCATACCACGGCCGCCTTCGACCGCTTGCTCTTCGGGCGCGCGCCGCGTCTACAGGTGGGGCTTTCCCTGGCCGGCGACCTCATCGCCATGGACGTGGCCGTCGCCGATGTTCCGAAAGAGGAGCTGGCGGCGCTTCTGGAAAGCTATCGGCGCCACCGCCGCTTCCACCGTCTGCGCCAGGGCGCGTTCGTGAACGTGGAAGAGGCCGAGATGGGGCCCTTGCGCCGTCTTATGGAGGATATGGGCGTAAGCGAGGCCGATCTGGCCGCCGGGCGGGTGGAGCTGCCCACCTGGCAGGCCTTCTACCTCGCCAACGAGCTTGCCGACGCCTACCGCGAGGACGGCTTCGCCCGCTTCGTCGACCAGTACCGCGCGCTGCACGCCTCGGTTCAGGCCGAGGGGGCCGAGGGGGCCGCGGCGGGCCGCTGGGAGGGCGCGCTCTCGGACGTGCTGCGGCCCTATCAGGCCGCCGGTGCGCGCTGGATCGGGGCGCTGTGGGCCTACGGCTTCGGCGGCATTCTCGCCGACGAGATGGGGCTGGGAAAGACCCTGCAGGTCATCGCGGCCCTGGCCGAGCGCTACGCCCAGGGCGCCCCGGACCTTCCGAGCCTTATCCTATGCCCCGCTTCGCTTATCTACAACTGGAAGGCCGAGTTCGACCGCTTCGCGCCCAAGCTTCCCGTGGCGGTGGTCGCGGGCACGCCCGCTGAGCGCCGCGCGCTGCGGGAGGCGGCGTCTTGCGGCGCGGAGGACCCGCCTCCCATCCTCATCACCTCCTACGACCTGCTGCGCCAGGACGCCCGGGAGTGGGAGGAGGCGGACCTGGACGTCGTCGTCATCGACGAGGCGCACTACATCAAAAACCACGCCACCCGCACCACGCGCGCCGTGAAGCGCCTGCGCGCGCGCCGCCGCCTGGCGCTCACGGGCACGCCCATGGAGAACCGCCTCTCGGAGCTGTGGAGCCTCTTCGACTTCCTCATGCCGGGCCTGCTCGGCCCCTACCAGCGCTTCCGCGAGCGCTTCGATGCCGCCATCCTCGGCGGCGACGAGGAGGCGGCCCGTCGCCTGCGCGCGCTTGTGGCCCCCTTCATCCTGCGGCGCACCAAAGAGCAGGTGGCCCCGGAGCTTCCGGAAAAGACGGTCTCGCGGGTGCTCGTGGCCCTCGAGGGGGAGCAGCGGCGGCTCTACGACGGCGCCGAGCAGTCGCTGCGCGAGCGCTTGGCCGCGCAGATTCGGCTGTCGCGCTCCCGCGGCGCGAAGCATATGAGCGATAAGGAGCGCGAGGCCGCCGCGCCCCGGGTGCAGGTGCTCGCGGAGCTGACGGCCCTGCGGCGCATCGCGCTGGATCCGGCCCTCGTCTTCGAGAACTACAAGGGCGCCTCGGCCAAGATGGAGGCGCTGCTCGATGTGGTGGCCCATGGGGTGGGATCGGGCCAGAAGATGCTCGTCTACTCCCAGTTCACGAGCTTTCTCACTCGCGTGGCCGCGCGCCTTGGCGAGGAGGGCGTCGCCTTCTTCGAGCTGACCGGGGCCACGCCGGCCGCCGAGCGCCTCGATTTGGCCGAGGCCTTCAACGGCGGGGAGGTGCCGGTGTTCCTCATCTCGCTGAAAGCGGGCGGCGTGGGGCTCAACCTCACCGGCGCCACCTGCGTGGTGCACACCGACCCCTGGTGGAACGCCGCCGCGGCCCGCCAGGCCGCCGACCGCGCCCACCGCATCGGCCAGAGCCGCCCCGTCACGATCTACGAGCTGGTGGCCGCCGACACCATCGAAGAGCGCATGGTGGAGCTCGCCCGCATGAAGGACGAGCTGGCCGCCCTTATCCTCGATGCCGAGGGGAGCGGGGAAGGCGAGGGCGGGCCCCAGGCGGCTTCAGGCGCGGCGGCGGGCGTGGCTTCCGGCGCGTGTTGCGACCCCTTCGAGTCTGCGCGTTCTCTAACGCCCGAGGAACTCTACGACCTGCTCGGCGGCTAATAGGGTAAACTGGTCGGAACGCCAATTTGAAATCCGAAGGAGTGCCCGATGGGCTTTTTCGATCGCATCGGCGAGGGGCTGTCCCGCTCGCGCGACAAGTTCAAGGAGTCGATGAACGTCCTGCTCGACCGCGGGCCGGATCTGGACGAGGAGTTCTGGGAGGGCTTGGAAGAGACCCTCATCCTATCGGACGTGGGAGGGGCTGCGGCCAGCGACATCGTGGAGAACCTGCGCGATGCGGCCACCCGCAAGGCCCTGCCCGACGCCTACGCCGTGCTCGACCTCTTGAACGACGAGATCGCCTCCACCTTCACCGAGCCGGGCGCCGACATCTTCGGCGGCGGGCCGGCTGTGGTGCTGTTCGTGGGCATCAACGGCACGGGCAAGACCACCACCGTGGGCAAGCTCGCCAAGGTGGCCGCCGATGAGGGGCGCGCCGTCATCTTAGGCTCGGCCGACACCTTCCGCGCCGCCGCCATCGAGCAGCTGGAAGTGTGGGCCCGCCGCGCCGGCGTGGAGATGGTCACCCGCGAGCGTGGCGCCGACCCGGCGAGCGTGTGCTACGACACCCTGGAGCGCGCCGAGGCCTGCGGAGCCGAGCTCGTGCTCATCGACACGGCCGGACGCCTGCACACCTCCGCCGACCTTATGCGCGAGCTGGAGAAAGTGGTCTCGGTGGTGCGCAAGCGCAGTTCGCTGCCGGTGTACACGGTGCTCGTCATCGACGCCACCACGGGCCAGAACGGCCTGCAGCAGGCGCGCGAGTTCAACCGCGCGCTCGATCTGGACGCGCTCATCGTCACGAAGCTCGACGGCACGGCCAAAGGCGGCATCGCGCTGGCCGTGAGCCACGATCTGCAGCTGCCCATCCTGAAGATCGGCGTGGGCGAGGGCATCGACGATCTGCGCGATTTCGACGCCCACGAGTTCGCCTTGGCCCTGGTGGGCACCTTTGACGAGCGCTTCGACGCCGCTGAGGACAGCCTGCGCGGCGAGAACGCCAAGCAGGCCGCCGTCACCGCCGGCGAGCGCCGCCGCGATGTGCTCGAGGGCGCGCCGGTTGCCGCGGTCGCCGAAGCGGAGGAGGCAGCGGTGCCGGAAGACGAGGTTGCAGACGCTATTGAACCTTATGTCGAGCCGGTGCTCGACGAGCAGGAAGACGTCGAGGTGGCCTTCGCCGAGGCCGCCGAAGAGGGCGAAGGCGACCTCCTCGAGGCCGCGCTGGGCCACCGCACCCACGAGACCATCGTCGTTGAAGAGGATGACGTCGAGGCCGAGGAGGCCCCCTTCACCGACGACGAGCTGGCCGAGCTGGCCCAAGAGGCCGCCGAGGAAGAGGCCGCCGAGCCCGAGCCGGCCGCCGAGCCCGAAAAGAAAAGCTTCTGGAAGCGTCTGTTTGACTAGATAAGGAATCCCCATGCTCGAGAACCTCTCCGAACGCCTTCAGGGCATCTTCTCCGGCCTGAAATCGAAGGGCCGCCTGACCGAGGACGACATCAACGCCGCCATGCGCGAGATTCGCCTGGCGCTTCTGGAGGCCGACGTCAACTTCAAAGTGGTGAAGAACTTCGTCGCCCGCACCAAGGAGCGCTGTCTTGCCGCCGAGGTGCTCGACTCGCTCACCCCGGCGCAGAACGTGGTGAAGATCGTGCTGGACGAGCTCACCGAGCTTCTGGGCCGCACCGATTCGCGGCTCGTGCTGGGCAGCCGCATTCCCAACGTCATCATGCTCGTGGGCCTGCAGGGCTCCGGCAAGACCACGGCGGCGGCCAAGCTGGCTTATCGCTTGAAGCAGGAGAACCACGCCCCGCTGCTCATCGCCGGCGACGTATACCGTCCCGCCGCCGCCGACCAGCTGCAAACGCTGGGCGACGAGATCGGCGTGCGCGTGTACCGCGGCGACGGGCGCGACCCGGTGGCCATCGCGCGCGAGGGCATCCAGGACGCCATCGACAACCTGCGCGACGTGGTCATCATCGACACCGCCGGACGCCTGCACGTGGACGCCGACATGATGGAGGAGGCCCAGGCCATCAAGCAGGCCGTGAAGCCCGACCAGATTCTCATGGTGGTGGACGCCATGACCGGCCAGGACGTGGTGAACGTCGTGGAGGCCTTCTCCGCTGCTGTGGATTTCGACGGCGTCATCATGTCGAAGATGGACGGCGACGCCCGCGGCGGCGGCGCGCTGTCCGTGCGCGAGGTGACGGGCAAGCCCATCAAGTTCATCTCCTCGGGCGAGAAGCCCGATTCCCTGGAGGTGTTCCATCCCGACCGCATGGCCAAGCGCATCCTCGGCATGGGGGACGTGGTGTCGCTGATCGAGCAGGCCGTGCGCGTGCAGCAACAGGAGGAAGAGGAGCTCGAGGCCGAGCGCATGATGCGCGGGCAGATCACCTTGGACGACTTCGTGATGATGAACGCCCAGATGCGCAAGATGGGCGGCGTGCAGAAGCTCGTCTCGGCCCTGCCCGGCGGCGACAAGGCGCTCGCGTCCGGCCAGGTGGACGAGGGGGCGCTCGACGCCATGGAGGTCATCATCAACTCCATGACCAAAGCCGAGCGCGCCAAGCCCGAGCTTTTGAACGGCAGCCGCCGTGCGCGCATCGCCCGTGGCGCCGGCGTCACGGTGACCGACGTGAACCAGATGATGAAAAAGTTCAACGAGACCAAGAAGATGGTGAAGCAGGCCACGGCCGGCATGGAGCAGCAGGCGTCTCGCAAGGGCAAGAAGGGGAAGAAGGGGAAGCGCCGCCGCGGCCTGGGCATTCCGGGCATGGGCGGCATGTCCATGAAGGACCTGAAGAAGATCCAGGACATGATGGGCCAGTAGGCTGCCTCGCCTCCTTTCGTTTTTCGCAAGAGGCCGTTTGGGATTACGAAACTGAATTTCGTAACACTAGGCGGCGTTCTGTGGTATTGTTACGTCTTGAAGAGATGTAACACCACAAGGGGGTTGCCATGGCGTTGTCGAGAAGGTCGTTTCTGAAAGCGTGCGGATGCGCTGCGGGCGTCGTGGGCGCCGGTGCGCTGGCAGGGTGCGGAGGCGACGGGGGAGCGGGCGCTTCGGGCGCGGCTGCCGATGCGGCCGCGGGAGCAGGTGCGGAACCCAGCGGCGTAAGCCAGGTGGTCATCACCATGACGCCTTCCTCCGAGCCGGCGGCCGGCTTCAACCCGCTCGTGGGCTGGGGCGCCGGCGAGCACGTGCACGAGCCGCTCATCCAGTCCACCCTCATCGCCACCGATAACAACCTGGCTTTCGTGAACGACCTGGCCACCGGCTACTCCTGTTCCGAGGACGGCCTTACCTGGACGTTCACCATCCGCGACGATGTGAAGTTCACCGATGGCGTGCCGCTGACGGCCGAGGACGTGGCCTTCACCATCAACGGCATTGCCAGCGGCGAGGGTGCCGAGGCCGACCTGTCCATGGTGCAGGAAGCCCGCGCCCTTGATGCCACTACCTGCGAGATCGCCATGAAGCGCCCCAACAACGCGCTTCTGTACACGCTGGCCGTGGTGGGCATCGTGCCGGCCCATGCCTACGGGGCCGATTACGGCGAGAACCCCATCGGCAGCGGCCGCTATATGCTGGAGCAGTGGGACCGCGGCCAGCAGGTTATTCTGCGCGCCAATCCCGACTACTACGGCGAGAAGCCGCTCATGGACCGGGTGGTGGTGCTGTTCATGGAAGAGGACGCGTCGCTGGCCGCGGCGAGCTCGGGGGTGGCCGATGTGGCCTACACCTCGGCGGCTCTTGCCGGCGCGGTGCCCGCGGGCTACCGCCTGCTGAACTGCGCCTCGGTGGATTCCCGCGGCATCTCGCTGCCGTGCAATCCCGCCGGTACCGACGTGGTGGTGGAAGGCGACATGGTGTACCTCGGCGGCAACGACGTGACCTGCGACATCGCTGTGCGCCAGGCGCTGAACTGCGGTGTCGACCGCGAGGCCATGATCGAGCGCGTGCTGTCCGGTTTCGGGCGCGCCGCCTACTCTGTGGGCGACGGCATGCCCTGGTCGAGTGCGGCCATGCGCGTGGAAACCGATGTCGCGGCCGCCGAGCGCCTGCTGGATGAGGCCGGATGGGCCCGCGGCGACGACGGTGCGCGCTCCCGCGACGGCGTGCCCTGCGCCTTCGATTTGTACTACGCCGCGGGCGATTCCACCCGCCAGGCCTTAGCCTACGACTTCGCCGACCAGTGCGCTGCGCTGGGCATAGCCGTCACGCCCAAGGGGGCCAGCTGGGACGACATCTACACGCGCCAGTACGCCGACCCGGTGCTGTGGGGCTGGGGCTCCAACTCGCCGGTGGAGCTTTACGAGCTCACCTACTCTGCGGGTTGGGGCAACTACGCCCAGTACATGAGCGACGAGGTGGACGCCAACCTGGAGGCGGCCCAGGCGGCCCGCACCGTGGAGGAGTCCTATCCCTTCTACCAGGCCGCCCAGTGGGATGCGGCCACGAAGACCGGCGTGGCGCCTGAAGGGGCGGCTACCTGGGTGTGGCTTGCCAACGTGGACCACCTGTACTTCGAGCGCGACGGGCTTAAGGTGGCGGAGCAGAAGCCGCACCCTCACGGGCACGGGTGGTCGCTGGTGAACAACATCGATCGGTGGTCGTGGAGCTAGGGGTTCCTCGGCGTTCGGACCGGCAGGGGCGTCGTCGACTTTCCCGCTTCGCTTTTCGGCCTTCGGCCTCAGGCGCTGCGCTCCTTCATGTATTCAACGGGCGGCCTTTGGCCGCGTTTTATAGGCAGTGTTCAGAGAAAGGCGCCGACGCCCCTGCCGGCCCGAACGAGGAGAGGTTGACCTTGTTGGAATGACGCGGTTTGTCTTGGAGCATATCGGACGGTTTTTGCTGCTGATGGTGGCGGTGGCCGTGGTTACCTTCGCGCTGGTGAGCTTATCGCCGGTCGATCCGCTGCAGGCCAATGTGGGGCAGGCGGCGCTGTTGGGCATGAGCGAGGAGAAGCGGGAGGCGCTGGCGGCTTACTGGGGCGCGGGCGTTCCCATGCACGAGCGGTTCGTTGCTTGGTTCGGCGATCTGCTGCGAGGGGATATGGGGCTGTCGCTGCGCTATAACATGCCCGTGGCCGACGTCATTGCCTCCCGGGCGGGCAATTCCCTGGCGCTTATGGGCGTGGCCTGGATCGTCTCGGGCGTGCTGGGGTTTGGCCTCGGCGTGGCGGCGGCGCTGAGGGAGGGCCGTGCGCTGGACAAGGTCGTCTGCGCCTACTGCTTCGTGCTCGCCGCCTCGCCGACGTTTTGGGTGGGCCTTTTGCTGCTCATGGTCTTCGCGGTGGGGCTCGGGTGGTTCCCGCTCGGCTTCTCGGTGCCGGTGGGCGTCTCCGCTGCCGACGTCACCTTTGCCGACGCGCTGCGCCATATGGCGCTGCCGGCCATCACGCTGTCAGTGGTGGGCGTGGCGAACGTGGCGCTGCACACCCGCGCCAAGGCCATCGATGTGCTGGGCAGCGACTATGTCCGCTTCGCCCGGGCCCGCGGGCTTACGCGCCGCGAGGCCATGGCCCGCCACGGTCTGCGCAACTTGGCCCTTCCCGCCATTACCCTGCAGTTCTCCCAAATCGCCGAGATATTCGGCGGCTCGGTGCTCGTGGAAGAGGTGTTCAGCTATCCCGGGCTCGGTCAGGCCGCGGTAACCGCGGGTCTGGGGGGCGACGTGGCCCTGCTCGCCGGTATCGCGCTCGTGTCGGCGGCGCTCGTGTTCACGGGGAACTTGGCCGCGAACCTCATCTACGGCTTGGTGGACCCGCGCATGCGCCCTGTGCGCCGAGATGCAGGTGGAGATCCTTCGACTCCGGCGCCGCGCGCCTCCGCGCAGGATGACACGGGTGGTCGCCCGCCGCGCGCCTCCGCGCAGGATGACACTGATGCGCGGGTTTTCCTCGCTGTGGGGGACGATCAACCTTCTCATGTCATCTTGGGCGAGCGAAGCGAGTCGAAGGATCCGGATTCCGCGGAAGGAGGTCCCCGATGACTGATGCTGCCTGCTCTGCGGCTCTCGGCTCCGCCGGGGCCGCTGCCGATGCCGCGCCTGATGCGTCGGCCGCTCCCGTGCTCTCGGCGCCTCGCGGCCGCCGGCTTCCCAATCGCCGCCGCGCCCTTGCGCTCGCGGCGGGAGGCGCGCTGCTGCTCGTCGCCGTCGTGGTGGCGGGGCTTATCGTCGGGCCCGCCGCCCAGGCCACCGATTTCGCCGCGAAGAACCTCGCGCCTTCCCTTGCGCACCCCTTCGGCACCGATTGGATGGGCCGCGACATGTTCCTGCGCACGCTCGCGGGCCTGTCTACGAGCGTGCTGGTGGGGCTGGGTGCCGCGGTGGCCTCCTCGCTCATCGCCCTGGCCCTGGCCGCCGCTGCCGCCCTGGGACCGCGCTGGGCCGACCACGCCGTCAGCTGGCTGACCGACCTGGTGATGGGCATTCCCCATATCGTGCTGCTCATTCTCATTTCCTATGCGCTGGGGAAGGGCTTTTGGGGCGTCACCGTCGGCGTGGCCCTCACGCACTGGCCGAGCCTCACCCGCGTCCTGCGCGCCGAGATTCTCCAGTGCGCCTCGGCCGATTTCGTCGCCGCGGCTGCCCGTCTCGGCGCGAGCCGCCTTTCCATCGCCGTGCGCCATATGCTGCCCTTCGTGCTGCCGCAGTTCGTCGTGGGGCTCGTGCTGCTGTTTCCCCACGCCATTCTGCACGAGGCCGCCATCACCTTCCTCGGCTTCGGCCTGCCGCCTGAGATGCCTGCCATCGGCATCATCCTTTCCGAGGCCATGGGCTATCTCTCGGCGGGCATGTGGTGGCTCGCGGTGTTCCCGGGACTCGCGCTCGTGGCCTGCGTGATGCTGTTCGACGTCGTGGGCACGAGCCTTCGCAAGCTCGTCGACCCGCTGAGCGCCCAGGAATAGGAGGGGAGCATGGAGCACACACCACTCGGCAAACGCGCGGAGCACGAGGCTCTCGGCGGCGCAGGGCACGAATCTCTCGACCATGGCGCATCGCCGGTGCACCACCACCATTCCCACGCGGCCGATTCCCGCCATGTGCACGGCCACCATCTGCTGACGGTGGAAAACCTTTCTGTCGCCTTCCGCATGTACGAGGAGCGCGACGAGGATGGCGCCGAAAGCGAAGACGGCGCGGAAGGGCGCCTCGGCGAAAACGAGCGGGGCAAGGCGCTCGGGAAAAGCGATTCGCGCGGCAATCCTCTGCGAAAACGGCGCCGCGCCAGCGCGCCTTGCCGCTTCCTGGATGCGCCTCAGCGGGAGGTGGAGGTCATTCACTCCCTGAGCCTTTCGGTGCACGAGGGCGAGATCGTGGCCGTGGTGGGCGCGTCGGGATCGGGAAAGACCCTGCTCGCCGATGCCATTTTGGGCCTGTTCGAGCCCAACGCCCTCGTGCGCGGCCGCATCTGGTTCGACGGCCGGGCCATGGACGCCGCCGCCCTTGCCGCCGAGCGCGGGCGCGGCATCGCGTTTGTGCCCCAGTCGGTGGCAAGCCTTGATCCGCTCATGCGCGTGGGACGCCAGGTGGAAGGGACGCCGCAGGGTCGCGGGGCCGCTCGTCGTGCCGATGCGGCCCGCCGTCGCGCCCGGCGCCAGGAGCTCTTCGCCCGCTACGGGCTTTCCGAAGCCGTGGCGCGGATGTATCCCCACGAGCTTTCCGGCGGCATGGCCCGCCGCGTGCTGTTGTGCTGCGCGCTGATGGAGCAGCCGAAGCTCATCGTGGCCGACGAGCCCACGCCGGGCCTCGATCTGCCCTTGGCCGTGAAGGCTCTGGAGGACTTTCGCGCGTTTGCCGATGGAGGCGGGGGAGTGGTGCTCATCACCCACGACATCGAGCTCGCCCTCACCGTGGCCGACCGCGTCGCCGTCTTCCGCGACGGCACCGTGGTGGAAGAGACCTCGGTCGCCGCCTTCGCCTCGCCCGAAACGCTCACCCATCCCTTCACCCGCCAACTCTGGCACGCCCTGCCCGAGCACGATTTTGCGACTTCGGAGGTGGAACCGGTTCGGGAGGGAGTCGCAAGCACCGCCCCTACGGAGCATGCCCCCGCCTTGAGCCCGACCGCCTCTGCCCCAACCGCCTCTGCCCCAACCGCCTCTGCCCCAACCGCCTCTGCCCCGACCGCCTCTGCCCCGACCGCCTCTGCCCCAATCGCCTCTGCCCCGACCGCCTCGACTTCAAACGTAGGGGGCGACTTCGGGCGCCCCTCTGTTCCGGCATCTGATGATGCCGGAACCCATGACGCTTCCGACAAAGGAACTCCCTCATGCTAGAAGCCCGCAAGCTCACCGTCGCCTTCGACGGCCGCGTTCTCTTCGAAAATCTCTCGCTTTCCATAGCGCCGGGCGAGCGCGTGCAGATTGCTGCTCCTTCGGGCGCCGGCAAAACAACGCTGTGCCGGGTACTTGCGGGCTACCTCGCCCCGCAGGCAGGCAAGGTACTCGTCGATGGCGCACCGCTTCCCAAGAAGGGTCCGTGCCCCGTGCAGCTCATCGGCCAGCACCCCGAGCGCGCCCTGGACCCGCGCCTGCGCATGGAGGCGAGCCTTATGGAGGCCCTTGCCGGGCAAGGCGCGAATGCGGACGAAGGGGGCCGCCGAAGCCGTCGCGCTCGTATACGCTCGCCGCGCGAGAGCCTCTCGGAGTCTTCCACCGCGCTTCTTCTCGAGGCCCTCGGCATTCAGTCGCGCTGGCTCGCCCGTTACCCCCACGAGCTCTCCGGCGGCGAGATGCAGCGCTTCTGCATCGCCCGCGCCCTGCTCGCGAATCCGCGCTACCTTATCGCCGACGAGATTTCCACCATGCTCGATGCCGTCACCCAGGCCCAAATCTGGTCGGTGCTCCTGCACCAGGCCGCCCAGCGCGACCTGGGTCTTATCTTCGTCTCCCATTCCCCAGCCCTAGCCTCCCGCCTCGCCACCCGCGTAATCCCGCTGTAGCCCCTCCGCCCTGCTGCAGCCCTCCGCCTCGTCTTGCCCCGCTGCAGCCCCTCCGCCCCGCTGCAGCCCCTCCGCCCCGTCTTGCCCCGCTGCCCCTCCGCCCCGCTGCGGCCCCTCCGCTCCGCTTCAGCCCCTCCGTCTCGCCTCGCCCCGTTGCCCCTCGCCGCGGCTCTTTCCGCAAACCATACAAAAGTATGGTCTTCTCCGTGGAGAAGGGAGTTGAAGGCAGTTCTGTATGGTTTGAAGGAAGAAAACTGTACTTTTGCATAGTTTGCGCCGGGGGAGTTGCGGGGCGAGCCGAGGGTGCGGGGCGGAGCCGAGGATGTGGGCGAGACGAAGGCGAGGGAGGTGGATCCGGTCGAGGGTGCCCCTCCGTCTCGCCTCGCCACCCGCGTGGTCCCCTACAGCCCCTCCGTCTCGCCTCGCCCCGTTGCCCCTCGCCTCGGCTCTTTCCGCAAACCATACAAAAGTATGGTCTTCTCCGTGGAAAAGGGAGTTGAGGGCAGTTCTGTATGGTTTGAAGGAAGAAAACTGTACTTTTGCATAGTTTGCGCCGGGGGAGTTGCGGGGCGAGCCGAGGGTGCGGGGCGGAGCCGAGGATGTGGGCGAGACGAGGGTGCGAGGCGAGACGAGGGTGCGGGGCGGAGACGAGGATGTGGGCGAGACGAAGGCGAGGGAGGTGGATCCGGTCGAGGGTGCCCCTCCGTCTCGCCTCGCCACCCGCGTGGTCTGACAGCCCTCCTGCCTCGCCTCGCCCCGTTGCCCCTCGCCTCGGCTCTTTCCGCAAACCATACAAAAGTATGGTCTTCTCCGTGGAAAAGGGAGTTGAGGGCAGTTCTGTATGGTT
>NZ_JAYMFI010000038.1:0-8524 GCF_035830635.1 Adlercreutzia shanghongiae
TCTGCCTCCTGGTTGATCGAATCTAGACAACTCAATCATACCAACGGCAGGCGCCATGTCTTCTGGTATCTAGACTGTGCTGCTGTCAAAGTGCGCAAGAGATTGTACGTTACCTCAAGTAGATATGCGTCTGTTGAGCTGCGTTGTTGCCAGCTTGCACCATGCTCTCTGCGGAAAAGAAAACAAGCTAGTCGATAGCTGGTTTCTATTGGGGGTTCGAGCGGGCTGGCGCTGTCATCTATGAAAGCTCGCTTGGAGGAAAGACTACCTAGAGGATGGGTTAGAATAGGGGCTATGTTCTGAGTGATTGCGCCAACTTTCGGGACGCTACTGGCGTAGAGAGGAGTTGATAGCTTTGAAAATACTCATGGTATGTCAAAGATATTGGCCCGAGCACTTTCAAGTAACAGAGGTTTGCGAAGAACTTGCATCGCGCGGACATGAGGTTACGGCACTCGTGGGTTTGCCGAACTATCCCACAGGTGTTATACCAGCTGAATATCTCGATGGGAAGAACAGACTTCAGGTTCGTAACAGTGTAAAAATAATTCGATGCGAAGAGGTTCCGCGATCGCGCGGAGTGCTTGGTCTGGCCAAGAATTATATCAGCTATGTAGTGTCTGCATGCTCTAAGGTGAAAGAATTGACGCCGGATTATGACCTGGTATTCTCGTATCAGCTCTCACCAGTTTTGATGGCCGTGCCTGCCGTTAGCGCTAGCAAGAAGATGCGGTTGCCATTAGTGTTGTATTGCGCGGATATTTGGCCAGATGCTGTTAGAGCGATGCTTCCAAAACCCCTCAGTTTTCTGATGCCGTTACTAAGAAGGATGAGCGCAAGGATATATCGGTCGTGTAGTGCAATTGCGGTTAATAGCAGCGAGTATATTCATGGTTTTTCTGAAATGTTTGGCATAGGAGAGGATAGGCTAGTTTACATTCCACAGTATGCTGATGATGAATACTTAATAAATGACTTTAATAAAAATACTAATGATAAAGTACGATTTGCGATGATTGGCAATATCGGCAAGCTTCAGCATATGCAAACTTTAATGCAGGCAATTCGCAAACTCGGAAACCGAGGTGATTATGAGGTGCATATAGTTGGCACTGGCTCTGCACTTGACTATTGTAAGGAATTCATCCAAGCGAACGGTCTGAGCAGCACTGTGTTTTTCCATGGGAGAAGGCCTTACGAAGAGATGCCGGACTACTACAAAATGGCAGACGCTTGCCTGCTGACTTTGCATGTGCCAGACGCACCTTGGATAAGTGCGACTCTTCCTAGTCGTTTGCAGGGCTATATGGCAGCAGGAAAACCCGTTATCGCCGCCATTGATGGGTCGGCTAAAGAGGTAATCGAAGACTCAGGATGCGGTTTAGCGGTTCCGGCGACAGATTCTTCTGCGTTAGCCGACGTGATGCAGCTTTTTATTGAGGATAAGACCAGGTTCGAGAAGTGCGGATACAATGGCCGAGTTTATTTTAAAAAGCACTTTATGAAACAGCGGCACATGGATAACATAGAAGAGCTACTAATTAAGGTTGGCGCAAAAACGGAAGGTTCAATGTAATGTCAATTTATGGCAATCGAGTGCTATTGATTACAGGTGGCACTGGTTCGTTTGGTCATGCGGTCCTCAAGCATTTTATGCATTCTGATATCGGCGAAGTCAGAATTTTTTCTCGTGATGAAAAGAAGCAGGATGATATGCGGCACTTATTGCAAGCTAGATATCCTGATCTTGCCGGAAAAGTTCGTTTTTATATCGGAGATGTACGTGATACGCGCTCAGTTCAGGATGTGATGAAAGGGGTGAACTTTATATTCCATGCTGCTGCGTTGAAGCAGGTTCCTTCTTGCGAGTTCTTTCCCATGCAGGCTGTCAATACCAACGTTATTGGTACAGACAATGTCTTACATGCGGCCATCGATGAAGGCGTCGAAAGGGTCGTGTGTCTTTCAACAGACAAGGCGGCTTATCCCATCAATGCTATGGGAACTTCGAAGGCTATGATGGAGAAGATTATTTACGCAAATGCGCGTAATGGCGCTGGACGTACTACGATTTGTTGCACTCGTTATGGAAATGTGATGTGCAGTCGTGGCAGCGTAATACCGTTGTTTATTGATCAAATTCAGAATGGAATGCCCATTACAGTGACCGATCCTAATATGACGCGTTTTCTTATGAATCTTGACGAGGCGGTAGAGCTTGTTCAGTTTGCTTTCGAAAATGCCAACCCGGGAGATTTGTTTATTCAAAAGGCTGATGCAAGCACTATAGGCACGTTAGCGACTGCAGTGCAGCGTTTGTTCGGAGAGACTGGCGTTAATGTAATTGGGACAAGGCATGGCGAAAAACTATTTGAAACGTTGATGACCCGCGAAGAGAGCCTTAGGGCCGAGGACATGGGCCGCTACTTTAGAGTGCGTGCTGATACGCGTGATTTAAACTACGATAAGTTTATTGTTAAGGGCGACGTCAAAACTATGGCGGACGAATCTTATACGAGCCACAACACGAATAGACTCGATGTTGAGGGAACGATACAAAAGCTGCTCAGCGTCGATTTTGTTAGAGATCGCCTCGAGGGTATTGAAGTGGAGGCCGAATGAGATTTCTAGTTTTTGGCTCTTCTGGAATGGCCGGGCATTTGATATCTCGCTATTTGGTAGAGCGCGGACATTACGTTGAGGGGTTTTGTCGCCATCCTGCGGCTGATTACCGTGAAATATCTGGTGATGTCCGAGATACTGACCTGGTAGAAAAGGTTGTTTGTGAAGGAAATTATGATGTAATAATTAACGCGATTGGAATTCTCAATCGAGATGCTGAACGCGATAAATCTCAGGCGGTTTTTGCCAATGCTTTCTTTCCTCACTATCTCGCCTCACTTGTGCAATCGACGGAGTGTCGAATTTTTCACATGAGTACAGATTGCGTGTACCGAGGAAATACGGGACCCTATGATGAAATGTCTTTTCCAGATGGGACCTCGTTTTACGATCGATCTAAAGCGCTAGGGGAGCTTTGTGACGATCACAATCTTACGTTTCGCAATTCAATCGTTGGGCCAGACATCAACCCTGCTGGTATTGGGCTGATGAATTGGTTTATGCAGCAAGAGGGTGAAGTTAAGGGATATAGCAACGCAATTTGGACTGGATTGACGACCCTAGAGCTTGCAAAGGCCATGGAATACGCCGCTCTGTATGGCGGGTCGGGACTTGTTAACATGGTGCCCGAATGCGCAATAAGCAAATATGATCTCCTTGTGCTGTTCAATCGATATTTGTGCTCCGATTCCCTTACAGTCACCCCCTATTCCGATTTTAAGTTAGACAAAACTTTGATGCGTCGCAACTTTGCTATCGACTATCGACCATCAAGTTATGAGGAGCAAATACGAGAGATTGCTGAATGGATTAGAAGTCACTGCAATCTGTACCCCCACTACAAGAGTTTCGGAAGAGGGACTAATGAATAAGCTGAAGCTGGCTACCGTAGTAGGAACAAGGCCCGAGCTAATCAAAATGAGCGAAATGATTAAGACCTTTGATCGTGTCTTTGATCATGTTCTGATTCATACGGGGCAAAATTATGACTATGAGCTGAACAAAGTCTTTTTTGATGATCTAGACCTCAAAGAACCTGACTATTATTTAAATGTCGTAGGAGATACTCTTGGGGAGACAGTCGGTTCGATTATCTCGAAATCTTATAGCCTTTTCTCGGAAATAAAACCCGATGCTGTAGTCGTCTTGGGCGATACTAATTCTTGCCTATGCGTTATAGCGGCTAAGCGTCTCAAGATACCGATTTTTCATCTTGAGGCAGGTAATCGTTGCTTTGACGAGAACCTCCCTGAAGAAGTCAATCGTAGGATTGTTGACACAACAAGCGATGTGAATCTTTGCTATTCGGAACATGCGAGGAGAAACTTGTTGGCGATGGCTGCTGATCCGGCAAGGACGTTCGTTGTGGGGTCGCCTATGCGCGAAGTTCTTGCGCGCAATGCGGAAAAAATAGCCACGAGCACCGTTCTCAGCGATCTTTCGCTGCAACGCAAAAAATATATCCTGCTCTCAGCGCATCGTGAAGAAAACATTGATAATGATAAAAAGTTTCACTCAATGGTTGAGGCCATTAACTGTATGGCTGATTATTTTGAAATGCCTGTTCTCTACAGTTTGCATCCGAGGTCGAGAAAAAGGATTGCAAATGAGGGAATTGAGTTCCACCCATTGGTGTCAATGCATAAGCCCTTTGGTTTTACTGATTACATTAGCCTCCAAAAGAATGCCTATTGCGTTGTGTCCGACAGCGGAACTTTGGCAGAAGAATCGGCAATTCTGAGTTTTCCGGCAGTATCCCTGAGAACTTCTACCGAAAGGCCAGAAGTTGTTGATAAGGGGACTTTCATTTTAGGGTGTCCGGATGCTCACAGCTTAATTCAGGCTATCAAAACTGAAACTGAGTTGGCGATCTCAGCTTCTCCAGTACCTGATTATGCCGACTGCGACACAAGTGCGAAAGTGGCGCGCATTATTCAGGGCTATACTCCCTTTGTGAATGCGACTGTGTGGCGGAAACAGTGAAGATAATTGTGTTTGATGTCGCCGCTGATAGCGGCGGCGCTCTTTCAACTCTGTATTCCTTTGCCAATCGCGTCAAAACAGACGAGGAGAATGAATATGTATTTGTTACGAGCGTGGCCTCCGTTCCAGAGGCTTCAAACATTGAATGCATTCAATATCCTTGGGTGAAGCAATCTTGGTTCCATAGACTCGCTTTTGATGCAATTGTAGCGCGACGGCTGATTGCATCGACGAAATCCGATGAGGCTGTGTCGCTTCAAAATATGCTCCTCCCTTTTTGCTCAATCCCCCAAACAGTGTACTTGCAAACAGTTCTGCCTTCTGGCCTATCCGATTACAAAACTTCATTTTTAAGGGAACCTAAGCTCTGGGTTTATCAGAACGTAATAGGTAGATTTATCGTGCGATCGCTTAAGCGGTGCTCGACGCTGGTCGTGCAGGCTGATTGGATAAAGCGGCGTTGTATCGATAGCCTGAATGTTGATGGTTGCTCTGTGGTGGTAGACAAAGAAAAGCTTTCGAAAGTTGAATGTTCAGATTGGAATCGAGAAAGATCTCATGACGAACCCTATATCTTTGCATATCCTGCAAGCGGGTTTTCCTATAAGAACCACGGGCTGATTGTCGACGCATTGAAGCAGCTCGACAGCGAGACATTAAAACGGATGGAAGTTATTTTCACGCTTGATGGAAACGAGAATCGTTACACAAAAGGCCTCAAAAAAAAGGCGGCAGGTCTTCCAATTCAATTTTCAGGCTGGAAACCAAAAGAACAAATGAATTGCTTTTATGATAGGGTTGATTGCCTGCTGTTTCCGTCGACTCTTGAGACTGTTGGGTTGCCCCTGCTGGAGGCCAGATCGAAATTGATGCCTATCCTTGCACCGAATCTCGATTATGCGTTGGACGTTCTTTCTGGGTATGAAAGAGTATCGTTCTTCGATCCTTCGGATTCTACGAGTCTCGCAAATTTGTTGCAGCAAAAAGTTACCTCTGCAAACTCAAATTGCAGGGGGCAATAAGGCGTGGGAATTAAGGGGAACTTAAAACTTGTCATTACGGCTCAAGCCATTGTAATGCTTGCGTCGTTGGTGAAAGCGTTCGTGTTGCCGAAAATCCTAACTGTGGATTATTACTCCTTTTGGCAGGTCTATGTTCTATATTCAGGATATGTTGGTATTTTTTCTCTTGGATATAGCGATGGGGTTTATTTGCTATATGGTGACAGGGAGTACAACAAGCTTCCGTTTAAGGAATTGCGAGCTACCAATCGACTGTTCGCGCTGATTCTGATGATATTGACGGTATTGTTGGCGGGTTTAGTTATTTTGGCTGTGCATGAGCCGAACAAGCGGTCGGCGCTTTTATGGACAGTACTAGATATTCCTCCGGTTTGTTTAATTGGATTGGTGTTGTATATTTTCCAGATAACGAACCGTTTCTCTCAATATCGCCTGTATTCTGTTTTGGATAAAATACTAATAATAGCTGCTATCGGGTTTCTTGCGTTTTTCGCGCCACCACTGCCGGGGCCGTATGAGGCCGCTGATTGCCTCGTAAAATATGTAATTTGCTTTGTTGTATTGGTCAAATTTCGCGAATTGTTTTTTGGCTCGGCTGTTTCTCTCAAGGTATGTGCAAAGAATTATTTGACTACGTCTAAAGTTGGCCTTAGTTTACTATTCGCGAATATGATTGGAATGCTAGTTATTGGCGCGGGTAGAATAGTTGTGGAGCTATCGGGAGATGTGGCTTCATATGCATATTATTCATTTGGCGTGTCTGTCACTAATGTTTTACTTGCTTTTGTTACCGCGGCGAGTCTTGTTGTTTACCCTCATCTGAAACGCCTAGACTCTGCCCGCTATAGCAAGTACTTTCGAGATATTGAAAAGATTGCCACTGTTGGCGCGTTGCTTTGCATAGGTTCGTATTTTATATTGAGCAAATTTGTGGACAGCGTATTCCCGGATTACAAGACACTCGTGAGTTACCTGCCATTTCTTCTATTGAGTGTTGCAGGGCAAATTAAAATGCAGGTGCTAAACAACTCTTTCTACAAGGCATTACGAATGGAAAAGCGCATGCTCGCGGCAAACGTTCAGAGCATAGCTTTATTTGTTCTTCTAGGGTTACCCGGGTATGTTCTTACCGGTAATGCATGGTTTATTGCATTTGGGACGGGGGTGGCGTTGATTATTCGAAGTTGGATGTCTGAATTTGAGATTTGCAGAGTTTTGGATTCTTCGCTGTCCAAGACCACATTGTTCGAAATTGCGCTTAGCGTAGGGTTTTCACTGTCAGCTATTATATCGTTTTTTCAACAAGGTTACTCGTGCTGGCTGCCGCTCATTGCGTCTGCTTGCTTCGTTAGTGCAATTTATTTATTTGTTCGGTTTCGTCATCAAAGTGAATTGTCATGAACATTGTTTTTATAGTTGATTCTTATCTGCCAGCTCCAGCTGCAGTCGGCGTGTGCGTAATGAATGTAGTTGAAGCAATGAAGTCCGAACACGATATTACAGTGTTGGCCCTAGCTTCAACTCCTGGCATGAAAGACGTGCATAGCATTGAGGGCGAGGGGTACCGCATTGTCTACGTGAAGACGCCGGAGTCTGTTTTGAGAGCTCGTTCCATAGAGCGGCTTCGCAGCGGCACTTCTGAATGTTCGAAGCTTTTGGGCAGCATCGGGCTGTTGTCTGCAAGGTTCTGGAGACAATTGAGGCTGGTTTGCTCTGAAAATGCATGTGACCCTAATTTGGTCGAAGCGTACTACAAAGCGCTCTCGGGCCTTCCGGAGGCTCCAAATGTCATTGTTCCGGCGTGCATGCCGTTTGAGTCTGTGGTTGCTGCGTCAAAATACAAAGACCAGATAGCATCGACGAATGTTGTTCCCATGCTCTTCGATCAGTTTGCTGACTCGAGCACGATATACAGACTGCACCTTGAGAAAAGGGTTAAGTATCGCGCCAATGTTGATGTCGAAAGAGAAGCTTTGTCGCGAGCGAAGTCAATTATGCAAATAACTTGGTCTGACCATATTGCCGACGAGTTTCCAGAGTTCTCGAGTAAGTTGGTAAGAATTGAGCACCCCCTACTAATCAATCGACGAGCATTTGTTCAAAAAAAACATTCGCGAGATATCACTATGGTTTATGCAGGTGCCTTGGATCGGGATATTAGGAATCCAGCTTGGGTAATCGAAGTCTTGGAGAAAGCGCTTAACACGGAGGATTTGAAAAGCATCGTCGAATTCTACGTTCCTAGCTCGCAAAAGTATTTATGCTATTTCAAGGGGAAAAACCCTCGGTTTCAAATTAAAGAAGCCGTGCCGTATAGTGAAATTTCGACTGTTCTGGGAAATGCGTCATGCTTGCTTTCAATTGGGAATCAGACAATCGATCAAAAAGTAAGTAAGATATACGAGTATATGGGCTATGGCCTGCCAATATTGCATTTTGCCGCCAGACTAGATGATCCCGCAGTTCAGGATATTGAGAAATACCCTCTGGGCTGTTTAATTTTTAAAACCGATTCGCTGGATTCAAACTGCGACAAAATTCGAATATTTTTGGAAGCCAATTCTGACTCAGAAATAGAGTATGAGACCGTTTGTGACCTTTTTCCCGAAGAATCTCCGAAAATGATTGCCCAGATAATAGAGGGTTGTGCGTAAGATCAAGGGAGGACAAGGTGCCCTTCATCCTCCCTTGAATGGTTTCGTTAGATGCAGAAGCCGGGGGCTACGCCAAAGGGTACGTCGGCGTTATGAAAGCCGGGCGTGAAGCCATCTGCTCCGACTGTATTGAAGGCCGCTAATCCTGCGGGGTATGCAGAACGACCCCACCATTGAGTTGGATTAGCGATATAAGTACGCTCGAGAATCGGATTGGGGGGTATTGCGCAGCACCTGTATCTT
>NZ_JAYMFI010000039.1:0-517 GCF_035830635.1 Adlercreutzia shanghongiae
TGAAAGCCGGGCGTGAAGCCATCTGCTCCGACTGTATTGAAGGCCGCTAATCCTGCGGGGTATGCAGAACGACCCCACCATTGAGTTGGATTAGCGATATAAGTACGCTCGAGAATCGGATTGGGGGGTATTGCGCAGCACCTGTATCTTTGAAGAGCTTATACTGCCGTCCTTCTCCGCTGAGTATAGCGGTCGCATTTTCTTGAGTTTGGGGTCTTTGGTAGCGGCCGCTAAATAATCTCCCTCAATTTCCTCGCAGGATAATGGTTAGAGCTTATCTGCAGTGGCGGAGAGGGGGTTTTGGTCGGTGTCGCCCTGGTTATTAGAGACTTTGTTTACGTCGACCACGAGTCCTCGTAGCTATTCTGGCAATAGCGCCAGTCCTGAATTGCAAGTCAAGAGTGCATCTGTCAGGCTTCCCATCACCCCCGCATTGATCACGCCCCCGGCGGCACCGTCCAGACTCTTGCGCAAATTCCAGCAGGCGGCTGCCGGCCGTCGGCATGGTTACTCGTCC
>NZ_JAYMFI010000040.1:0-8843 GCF_035830635.1 Adlercreutzia shanghongiae
CCGGCCGCACCGCTCGGCGGGAGCGTCCGCGTTCCCGCCCCACGTCGCCGCCCCGTTCCCGCCCCACGTCGCCGCCCCGCCCACGCCCCACGCCCCCGCCCTCCGAGCCACACCGGAGCTTTTCGAAGCGCAGCCATCTTCGACACCTTTTTTCAAGCCGAAGCTAACCTTCTGCGTCAACAATTCTTCATATACCCTTCAATTCTCGATGCTTTTCCAACAGCTTGCTACATGGAGTTATCCACAGGAAAAAGGTCTCTTTCCCCGAAATCAGGCAACGCACGCGAACAAAAACCCAGGTCGACAAAATCTCGAGCTGTTTTATCGCACTTCTTTCCCCCAAATGCGACATTAGAGCGAATCTGGGGCGGTTGCCGATACGCTCCGCGGCCCTTAAAGTGTTCGCCTCTTACGAAAGGAGAATCGCCATGCGCTTTGTTTTGTACGGCCGCAGCGCTATACCCGTCTGGCTTACCGCCTACCACAAGCCCGCATTAGCCAATCTCTCCAACAACGGGCTTCTTCCCAAGTCGATACGCGAAGACGTCGCCCTCTCGTTTCTCAAGGAGAAGCTGCCGCAAGTGCCACCTCCCTACCAGTTATCGGCAGCGGAATGGAGGGGCGGGCCGAAGCTCGGAATCGAAGTGCGCACCACCCAGCGCGCATTACCCGAGCACTCCTTCCATTGCCTCGACCACGGGCTCTTCATCCCTTCGCCCGAGCTGTGCCTTCTGGAAGTCGCCCGAACTGCATCCATGCCCGAGCTCATCATGCTCGGAAGCGCTCTTTGCGGCGCGTTCGTCATAGACCCATCGCGCAAATCGGGCCTTGGCCAGCGGAAACCCTTAGCTACGAAGGAGAGTATTGGCGCGTTCGTCGAAGCGTGCGCCGGGCATCGCGGAGTAGAGAATCTTCGCCGAGCCACAGCGTTCTTGAAGGAAGGAGCCGCGTCACCCCCCGAGGTGTTTCTCAACATGGCCCTCACCCTCCCTGGAAGACTCGGCGGCTTCGGCCTCACGCGATGCGTCGCCAACAAGGCAATCAAGCTGAGCAAACGCGCTGCGTCCATCGCCGAAAGATCCACGGTAGTGCCTGACCTTCTTTGGGACGAAGCCCGCGTGGCCGTCGAATACGATTCGAACTCAGAGCACCTCTCCCCCGCTCAGGTTACCCGTGATGCGAAAAAGCGAATGGCGCTTGAGGCAGATGGGTACACGGTTATCACGGTGACGACATCGCAGCTAGCGCAAATAAAGCCCATGGAGGACGTGGCGAGCGAAATCGCGCGAAGAGCTGGGACGAGGCGAAGAACTCGCAGCGTTAATTACCGGAACAGGCAGGCGGAGCTTTTCTCGACCTCCCGAACGCTCAGCGACTGGATCAACCTCGATTGGGCCAGGGAAAAGAGGGAGGGGCGCGGTTAAGCGCCCTTGCTTGCCGTTTCACGTCTGGGCGGGAACGGGGGCGCTTCCGGGCATGGGGCAGGGCCCAGCGGCTCGCGGGGCGGGAACGCGGGCGCTTCCGACCATGGGCGTAGCGCGGGGGCTTGACGGGGCGGGAACGCGGGCGCTTCCGCCCACTGCGGGGGCGACGTCGGCTCGCGGGGCGGGAACGGGGGCACTTCCGGGCATGGGGCAGGGCCCAGCGGCGCGCGGGGCGGGAACGCGGGCGCTTCCGCCCACTGCGGGGGCGACGTCGGCTCGCGGGGCGGGAACGGGGGCGCTTCCGGGCATGGGGCAGGGCCCAGCGGCTCGCGGGGCGGGAACGCGGGCGCTTCCGCCCGCGGGCAGCATGCGTGGGCGGGAACGGGGGCGCTTCCGGCCACTGCGGGAGCGCTCGGGCTCGCGGAGGCGCGGGCGGGGCTAGTCGATGATGTCGGTGGTGGAGGGGTGGCTGCGTTCGTAGTAGCGGAGGATCTCCTGGGCGGTTTCCTCCACCGCGCGGCCCTCGGTGTGCACCACGATGCAGCCGAGGCGGCGCATCAGCGCGCGGCTGGCCTCCAGGTCGCGATAGATGTACTCGGGATCGGCGTAGTTCTGCGCGAGCATGGTGAACTGGCCGCCTCCGTTTTTGCCCGCGGCCTTCTTCAGGCGCTTGCGGCGGATATCGAGCAGCACCTCAGGGGTGATCATAAGGCCGAACAGGCGCGTGCGATCAACGTCGAAGATCTGCTCGGGCGGCTCGGTGGTCGGGTCCAGGGGCACATTGGCCACGCGGTACCCCTGCTGGGCCAGGTAGATGGAAAGCGGCGTCTTCGACGAGCGCGATACGCCCAGAAGCACGATGTCGGCCTTGGTGAGGTCCTCGGGCGCGCGACCGTCGTCGTGGGCGATGGTGAACTCGATGGCGCCGATACGCTTGAAGTAGTTGCGGTCCACCACGCGCAGCATGCCCGGTTTGCCCACCGGGTCCATGCCGCTGACTTCCGAGACGGCGTTCACCGCTGCGGTGAGCACGTCCACAGCGATGATGCTGGGGTGCTCTTCCAGAAAGCCCTGCAAAGGCTCGCGAATCTCGGAGTTCACCAGCGTGTACATGACCAGCATGCAATCGTCGCCCAGCACGCTCTCGCGATGCCGCACGTGCTCGAGCAGGTAGTCGCGCACCTCCTCGAAGCTCTTCACCTTCGAGAAGATTTCCAGATGCGGGTTGGTGACGCCGAACTGGGCCGCGGCGGCGCGGGCCACCACCTGGGCCGTCTCGCCGATGGAATCGGAAACGATATGGATGGTGGGCACGCGAGCCGCGCGCTCGGCCGGCGTTCTATTGTGCATTCAGATCATCCTCACTGGTTTGCCCGAGAACGTAAGCGAGGTTCCGACCGTGCCGCCGGAACCTCAGCATCAAAAGCCCCGCTCGCCGCACAAGGCGAACGGAACAGCATTACTTCTTCGCCATCTGGGAGAAGTCGGCCACGTGGGCGAAGGTGTTGGCGAAGCGGTTCAAAAGCTTCAGGCGGTTGGCGCGCACCTCGGGGTCCTCGTCCATGACCATGGTGGTGTCGAAGAACTCGTCCACGGGCGCGCGCAGGCCCGCCAGGGCCACGAGCGCGTCGGCGTAGCGGTCGTCGGCCAACGCCTCGGCCACGGCGGTCTCGGCGGCGGCGACAGCCTCGGCCAAAGACAGCTCCACCTCGGTAAGCTCGGCCTTCTTGTAGCCCGTGCCCAGACCGATCTCGCGCAGGTTGTTCGCGCGGGCGAAGGCCGTGGCCAAGTCGTCGAAGACCTGGGGGTTCTCGCTGCGCGCGGCCTCCAGGGCGCGGGCGCGGCGAGCGAGCATCACGGGCTCTTCGATGCCGCAGGCAAGCACTGCGTCGATGGTGTCGGCCTTCACGCCGGCGTCGCGCAGGGCCACCTTCTCGCGGGTGATGAAGAAGTCGATGATCTCCTGGCGCACCGTGGCGTTGTCGAATTCAAGGCCCGCCTCGCGGTAGATGATGAGCGCCCCGTCGATGGTCTCCACCAGGCTTATGGGCAGCCCCGTCTCCTCGAGGATGGCCAGCACGCCCAAGGCGGCGCGGCGCAGAGCGAAGGGGTCGGAAGAGCCGGTGGGCGCTTGGCCCACGGCGAACAGGCCGCAGATGGTGTCCAGCTTGTCGGAAAGGGCCACCACCTGGCCGATGATGTCGGTGGGGATGGCGTCGCCGGAGAAGCGCGGCATGTAGTGCTCGGCGATGGCGCGGGCCACGCGCTCGGGCTCGCCGGCGGCCGTGGCGTAGTAGCTGCCCATGATGCCCTGGACGCTCGTGAACTCGATAACGGCGCTCGTCACCAGGTCGGCCTTGGCCAGATAGGCGGCGCGGGCGATATCGCGCATGGCCTCCTGCTCGATGCCGGCGGCCACGGTGATGCGGGCCGAGAGCTTCACCACGCGGGCGGTCTTGTCGCGCATGGTGCCGAGCGCCTCCTGGAAGACGACCTCGTCCAGGCGGTCGACGAAATCGACCAGCGGCTTCTTCAAGTCCTCGTCGTAGAAGAACTTCGCGTCGTAGAGGCGGGCGGCCACCACGCGCTCGTTGCCATCGACGATGGTGGCCGCATGGGCCGGGTCGCCGTTGGACACGATGATGAACTTGTTGGTGAGCTTGCCCTGCGCATCGTAGAGCGGGAAATAGCGCTGATGCATGAGCATGGCATCGACGATGATCTCCTCGGGGACCTTGAGGAATTCCTCGTCGAAAGCGCCCATCATGGGCGTGGGGTATTCGGAAAGGTTGATCACCTCGGTGAGCGTCTTGGGCGGCAGCTCGGCCGTGCAGCCCGTCTCGGCCTCGATGCGGGCGACGCCCTCGCGGATGACCGCCTCGCGCCCCTCCTGGGTCGGCACCACGTAGGCGCCCTCCACCACCGACACCAAGTCGTCGGCTGTGGGCACCGTGTGGGGGCCGGGGGCCAAGAAGCGATGGCCGCAGGTGGTGTTTCCGGCCACCAGGCCCGCGTACTCCACGGGAACCACGCGGTCGCCGAGCAGGGCCACCATCCAGCGCACCGGGCGCGAGAACATCTCGGAAGTGGTGCCCCAGCGGCAGGACTTCGGCCAGCTGATGGCGTCAATCACGCCGCGCAGCACCTCGGGCAGAAGCTCGGCCACATCGCGGGCGGCCACCTGGCGCACGGCGTACACGTACTCGGTGCCGTTCTCGTCGCGACGCTCCAGCGCGTCCACATCGAGCCCTTTGCCGCGGGCGAAGCCGATGGCGGCCTTGGTGGGGTTGCCGTCCGCATCGAAGGCGATCTTGGCGGCGGGGCCGCGGAACACTTCCTCCAGCGCCTCGGTAGAGGCGGCCACATCGGCCACGATGGCGATCAGGCGGCGCGGGGTGGTGTAGATGGCCACGTCGCCATGGGGAATGCGCACGGCATCGAGCGCCGCGGGCATGAGCTCGGCCAGCTGCTCGGTGGCGCGCTTCAAATCGAAGGCGGGAATCTCCTC
This sequence comes from Adlercreutzia shanghongiae, assembly GCF_035830635.1. Lineage (NCBI taxonomy): Bacteria > Bacillati > Actinomycetota > Coriobacteriia > Eggerthellales > Eggerthellaceae > Adlercreutzia > Adlercreutzia shanghongiae. The sequence goes on from NZ_JAYMFI010000040.1 coordinate 4,933, forward strand.
AGTGCCGATTTCGAAGGCAAGGGTCTTCTTATCTGCCATCTTAGGCCTCCTCGTCGGTCGTCTCGGCAATGGTCACGAAATCGAAGGCGCGCTCCGAATGGTCGGCGGCAGCAGCCGCGCCGGCGCAGGGAGCGGCCGGCTCGGGATGCATGGGCACGAGGTTGGGCGCCGTCTCCTCTGCGGCCTTCTCGCGCGGGTCGGGCACCTCGGCGAGCAGGTCGTCCAGCTCGGCCATGTCCATATCGACCCCCACCACGTTCTTCATGTACGAGGCGCAGCACGCCTTGGCGAGCGTGCGCACGCGCAGGATGTAGGCCATGCGCTCGGTGGCCGAGATGACGCCGCGGGCATCGAGCAGGTTGAAGGCGTGGCAGCACTTCAGCACGGAATCGTAGGCGGGCAGCGGCAGCCCGGCCTTCAGGGTGCGCAGGCACTCCACCTCGCGGTCGGCGAACTCCTGGAACAGAAACTCGGTGTCGGCCACCTCGAAGTTGTAGGCGGAGTACTGGCGCTCGTTTTCCAGATACACGTCGCCGTAGGTGAACACGACGCCGTCGTCGCCGCGGGCCCACACGATGTCGTACATGTTATCGACGCCCTGGACGAACATGGTGAGACGCTCCAGGCCGTAGGCGATTTCCACCGGCACCGGGTTGCACTCGAAGCCGCCCACCTGCTGGAAGTAGGTGAACTGGGTCACTTCCATGCCGTCGATCCAGATCTCCCAGCCCAGACCCCAGGCGCCGAGCGTGGGGCTTTCCCAGTCGTCTTCCACGAAGCGCACATCGTGGGCCGCCACATCGATGCCGATGGCCTCAAGGCTGCCCAGGTACAAATCCTGGATGTTGTCCGGCGAGGGCTTGATGAGCACCTGGAACTGGTAGTAGAACTGCCCGCGGTTGGGGTTCTCGCCGTAGCGGCCGTCGGTGGGACGGCGGCAGCCCTGCACGTAGCAGGTGCGCCAGGTGTCGGGACCCAGCGAGCGCAGCGTGGTGGCCGGGGCGTTGGTGCCGGCGCCCACCTCGTTGTCGTAGGGCTGCAGCACCACGCAGCCCACAGACGCCCAGTAGCGCTGCAGGTTCATGATGACGTCTTGGAAAGTGGGGGGCAGCTGCGCCTCCCCGGCGGCGGTTACCTGTGCCATGGGTCTCCTTTGCTCGGTTTACAGCGGACCGACGTCGGTCAGCGGCCAGTAGATGAAAATCGCCTTGCCCGTGACGCTCGACTTCTTGATGGCGCCGAAGTAACGGGAGTCTTGGGAATTGGTGCGGTTGTCGCCCATCACCCACAAGCCGCCCTCGGGGACGGTGTAGGGATAGTCGATGGTAAGCCCGTAGTAGGGCGTGAGCGGGAACGACGGCTCGCCGCGGGTGTAGGGCTCGTCTTGCAGCTGGCCGTCCACGTACACGCGGCCGTCCTGCAGATCGACCGTTTGGCCGCCGGTGGCGATGACGCGCTTGATGAGAATGCGGCCGGAATGCTCCGGGTCGGGGTCTTCGAAGGTGACGATATCGCCGGGGGCCGGATCGCTGCCGTAATAGGTGATCTTCTCGGAGAACACCATGTCACCGGGCATGATGGTTTCTTCCATAGAGCCCGAGGGAATCTCGTAGGCCTGGAAGACGAAGGTGCGCAGGCCCCACGACAGCAAAACCACGAGCACGATAAGCACGAGCACCGAGAGCACCGTGCGCAGGAAACCCGCCGTGCGCGAGGGGCGGGCCGGGGGCTGATAGGCGTAAGGATCGACTCCGTAGCCATGGTCGTACATCTCGGCAGTGCCCCTTCCCTACGGTGCGTTCTCAAACTGGTGGAAAGGTTATGATACCCCTTCAACGTCCCCTGCTGACGCAGGTTCCAGCAACTTCAAAAATTTCTGGTCAGCGGGGGTGAGCTGTCCGGCGGCCGCGAAGGCGGCGAGCAGGTCGGGGCGCAGGCGCGCCGTGCGGGCCAGCGACTGCTCGCGCCGCCAACGGGCGATGAGCGCGTGGTTGCCGCTCGTCAGCACCTCGGGCACCTCCATGCCGCGGAAGTTCGCAGGGCGCGTGTACTGGGGATATTCCAGAAGGCCGCTGGTGAAGGACTCGTCGATGGGGCCGTCGGCGGCGCCGAGCACGCCGGGCAGCTTGCGCACCACGGCGTCGATGACCACCATGGAGGCGAGCTCGCCCGAGGTGAGCACGTAATCGCCCAGCGAGATAACGTGGTCGGCCAAGGTGTAGACGCGCTCGTCGATGCCCTCGTAGTGGCCGCAGATGAACAGAAGGTGGTCGGCGGCAGCGAGCTCGGTGGCGTAGGCGTCGTCGAAGGGGCGGCCCTGGGGGGCGAGGAAAACGATTTGAGGGCGGTGTTCGTCGGTCCCCAGAATATCTTCGACGGCTTCGAAGATGGGCTCGCACTTCATGACGAGGCCGGCGCCGCCGCCGTAGGGGTCGTCGTCGGTGGTGCGGTGGCGGTCGTGGGTCCAGTCGCGCAGGTCGTGGGCGCGAAACTCCAAGATGCCCTTTTCCTGGGCGCGCTTCATCATGGACTCGCCCATGACCGAGTCGTACATATGGGGGAACGTGGAGAGCGTTTCGATGAGCATGGCGCCTCGGCTACAGATCGAGCAGACCGGCGGGAAGCGCCACATCGATGCGGCGCGCGCCTTCGTCGATGGCGACGATGAACTCGTCCACAAGCGGGATGAGCGCCTCTCCCCCTTCGGGGCGGCGCACCGTGAGCAGCGGCTGAGTGGCGCGCTCGGCCACTTCCGCAACCTCGCCCACCAGCCCCGCGGCGCCATCGTGCACTTCCCAGCCCTCCCAGGCGGGCAGCTCTTCGGCATCTTCCAAAACCGACAAATCCACCTCGTCCTCGCGGGCCAGAAGCTCGCAGCCGGCCAGAAGCTCGGCAGCGGAAAGGTCGGCGATCTCTTCGAAGAAGACGAGCGCCTCGTTGTCGGCGCGCTCTGAGGCCTCGCGAACGGTGAGCGTGCGCGGCGCATCGAGCTGAGGCGGCACGACGGCCAACCTCAGGCCCGGATAAAGCACAAACGGAAGGCCCGACGCACCTCGTGCGACGAGCCCTCCATTCAAATTCTTCGGTTTCGCCAGATAGGCGATGGAAACCCAGCCGCGCATTTAGTCGATAAGCTCCACATCGACCAACTTGCCCGAGCGCGAAGCGGCGGCGCGGGCGAGGGTGCGGATGGCCTTGATGACGCGACCCTGACGGCCGATGACCTTGCCGGCGTCCTCGGGGTTCACGCGGATTTCCACGATGATGTTGCCGTCCTCGGTCTCGCTGGCCGTGATGTCCAGCTCGTCGGCCTCGTCAACGAGGGGACGAACGATGGCATCGGTAAGCCCGGCGAGGTCTTCCGTGAGATCGGCCATGGCGCTAGGCGTTCTCGCGAGCGGCCTTCAGCAGCAGCTCGACGCGCTCGGTCGGCTGAGCGCCGTTGGCCAGCCAGCGATCGACCTTCTCCATGTCGAACTCAATCTTGTGCGGGTGGACGCAGGGATTGTAGCGGCCCACCTCCTCGATGAAGCGACCATCGCGCGGGGCGCGGGAGTCGGCGACGACGATGCGGTAGTACGGGCGCTTCTTGGCGCCGTGGCGAGCGAGGCGAATCTTGACTGCCATGAAATGGAACTCCTTCTTGTACTTTCATTCTCTATACGCAAGCACTGCTCGCACAGTGCGGCGAAAACAGCAATTGCTAATAATACGGCTTGACCGCGCGAATAGCAAGCGCCCGTCCACGAACTATCCACGGACGGCGACAGCGCTCCCCCACTTCGCTTCTCCTCCTCGCAACTCCCCCGGCGCAAACTATGCAAAAGTACAGTTTTCTTCCTTCAAACCATACAGAACTGCCCTCAACTCCCTTTTCCACGGAGAAGACCATACTTTTGTATGGTTTGCGG
>NZ_JAYMFI010000041.1:0-5558 GCF_035830635.1 Adlercreutzia shanghongiae
TCAAGCAGTCGGATTAACTACACTTCAAACTGTAATGGGGCAATCGCGCCTGGAAAGAAAGCCGCTCGGTTTCGCTGAGAGCGAGGCGCATTCTAGAGAGCTTAACCTCCTTTGCGGGTATTAGTCAGCTGGAGGACGGCGTTGCTGAAGGTTGCGGCAGGCTTGCCATTTCGCCTTACGACAAGCGTCTGCTATCGTTGAAAGAGCAGATTGCGACGGTTAATATTCTTGGCTATCGAGATTCGTCAGGTGAGTGGTTTTGGCATGCCGGGGGCAATGTAGAAGCTGAGAATGGGCTCAAGATTATCCAGTGCGATAATCTATTCAACGAGAATTCGATTTTCCGTTAGGTGCTGCAACGCGTTGTCGCGTTTTTCTTCTATTTGAGGTGCGCATATTCTGCGCATACGTAAGAAAAGACTGTGAATTGTGAAGCGGGAGATTGAGCGGATATAATATATTGAAATGGAACTGAAAAACTGATTGGAAGAGAAACCAAAATGACTTTTTCGGAGTTCGTAGAGACGTTAAAGCACTATCGGAAAGTATTTCTATGCTCTGTGGCCTTATGCGCCATAGCTGGTCTTATTTTGGCCTTTGCTGTTGGGACGTCTAAATTTGAGGCTACGAGCACGTTGACCGCCGTAGACCCCTCAGGTGGTACTCCTACTTCGGAAATGGTCAGCATCATTCGTTCAAATGCGGAAGATTTACTGAAAGAATTCGGCTTTACATCAAAAAACAGCCAAGTCACCATCGGTACTGGGCAGAACGCTAATATAGTAAGCGTAACGATTCGAATGCGAGACAAAGAACAAACAATCGAGACCGTTAACTCGATAGCACACGAGACAGCTCAGGAAACAGGGACGTATTACGATGAACTTAAGAGTCGGTACGACGAAAGCGAGCTTAAGGAAGATATTGCTGAAAACCTCAGCAATGAAGACGAGGCTTGGAATATGACCCTTCTGCAGCACCTCCTTGCGTCTAAAACCCTTTTCCAGTACCCGGAAATAATAGTAGACGACGCTCTGAAGGCCGAGAAGTCGGGAGTAGGCCCTTTGAGTTTGGGGATTATAGCGGGAATCCTGGGGTTTTGCGTTGCTTTTGCTGCTATTTTCGTGTCTGGGCTTGTCAGGAAGCCGATTAAAAACCTCTCAATGCTGCGTCATATGTCGGATATTCCTTCTTTCTCCGGTGAAGATGCGGATATTATCATGATTCATCAGCTGCTGGACCGCGAAGAAGAGAGGGGCAAGCGTGGTTCTATCGCATTGCTGCCGCTGACTAGCGCGGATTGCTCTCCTGTTTTGGAAAAGTTATCTGCGGGAATCGCTGAGGCGGGATGGATTGCCTGCTCCGGTGAGAATAACGGTAAAGATGCCAACGCGCCGATGTCTGTCGAAGATGGGAAACATGCAGACCGTTGCATTGACATTGAGATCTGCCCCTCGTTTTGCGACGGCTCCAGCGGCAGAAAGACTGCAGCTGATAGCGATTGCGTGATTGTCTGCGTGAGGTGTTGGGAGGATACGGCAACGTCGCTCGAGAATGCAGTAGAATGCTTGCGGTACATGGGAGCGTCGGTTGCTGCTATTGTTGTTACATCTTAACTTGGCTTCCCCAGGGACGAAATGAAAGCTCGACAAGTCGAATAGATGGTTTACGGTGATGCGGATTTCCGAGAACTACATGCGGAATGCACTTGGGGCAAAATAGTGACGCGCGCTAGGGCATCTTCTAGGGATGCGTTCTTTTCGGTTTTGATTGTGTTGTGGTTAGGGCTGTGTGGCGGGTGCGCTTTGCTGCAAGTCTTTGGTCTTTGTTCAGCTAATGACGCTAGCGTGATTGTCGTGGAAAATCGGGTACGCGAGCAACCGGATGCGCCGACCGCTGAAAATGTCCAGACGCGTATTTTCCAGAATAGCGTTGAGGGCAGCATGCGCGATGCCCTGCCTTTCTATGATGGAGCCGCGATGACAAAGGCATGTTTGGAGCGCCATTTCATAAAAGCAAGCGCAGGTTTGTTGCTAGAGAGTGATGCTTCCTATCCAACCTTTTATGGGTCTCGTTATGCATATGATCCGCGAAGCGATTCTGTTGTTCCTTTTCCTGCCGAGAAAGCAGAGGATCTTAATATTTGGTTGCCTGCCTTTTCCAAGGCGATAAATGAGTTTGCTGATTTACATCCTGGCATACGCGTTATATATTGCGAGCCCACCCATATGGCTTTTTCAGCGACAAATCCGCTTATAGATTTTACGTCTGGCCTAATGGATCGAACGTTCGTTGAGGAGCATGTTAACTCGCTTTTAGCGCCCAACGTGTTTCAAGTAGATTTGCAGGCTCGCGATGCGGCGGAATATGATTCTTGGTTCTATAGGAGCGAGCACCATTGGAAAACTGAAGGAGCATTTGAGGCATACAAGAGAATCCTCGATGTAGCGACGGGGGGGGCTGAGAAGCCACTAGAAGTAGAGAACATTAAGTTCCGCATCCCGTTCTATGGCTCCTATACGCGCATGGGTCTTTGCGAGCCCGAAGAGCCCGACAGTATCGATGACGTTCTTTACCCGGAATCGAACTTTAAAATTGTAATTGGCGGTCTCCCAGTTTTGATGGAAAATATTAGACATAGAGAGCTTTATGACAGTGGCAGGATGTCCCCAGAGAGATACACGTTAAGATACGAGGAATACTTCCATTGGAATTTAGGAAGAATAGATTTTCTGAACAATAACAACCGAAACGGTAAAACACTTTTAATAGTTGCGGACTCCTATTCAAATTGCATTGAGAGACTTTTGGCTGAGCACTATGAGAAGGTAGTATGTGTAGATCCCCGTGTTGAGCGAGATACGATTGAGCTTTTGTTGCTTCGTGAACAGAAGATAGACGATGTTCTGTTTATGATGTGCCCTATCGTTGCTGCACAGCCTAGGGTTGTTTCATTTATATCGAATTAGAGGATGTTTACTGGGGTTTATGGCAAAAAGCTGGCTTGCCGTGTCTATTGCTCTCAACAGGAGGCTCCTTGTGTCTACACGGCTTTCACATATCGCTATAACTATTTAATGTAAAAGTGTTAATATCGCGCGAAACCGAGATTGAGAACATTGCGTCAACGCTGGACACCTGGTAAAAAGAGATAATTGCACCTGAAGTGCGTCAGGGCTAGTCTATAATTGCTTTACAATGATTGCTACGCGAGATATTGTCCTTTTGCGACAAGCAGAGGATGCGTTGTGACGGCAGGATACATGTATAAGCGACACACGGATAGATTTTTCAAGCATTTCGATTTCATTATAATTGATCTTATATGTCTTCAGATTGCGTTTGTGCTTGCTTATGCGGCAAGCGGATATGGCTTTAATCCCTATGAAATTCCGCTGTACAGCAGTATGGCGGTATTTATCGAGGTTCTCGATCTTGTTACGCTCCTTTTAATGGATACAATGAGCGGTGTTTTGCGACGTGGTGTTTACAAAGAGCTTGTCGCAACGTTTCGTCACGGAGCAATTATCGGCGTCATTTCAGTTGTGGTTCTCTTTTTGCTGCAGCAGGGCCAGTTCTATTCGCGTTTGGCGATGTTTTTGACATTTGCCTTTTACATTGCTTTATCGTTTGCGGCGCGCGTGGCGTGGAAGATGCTTCTCTTGAAACATCTCGCGAAGGATGGAGACAGGGTGATGCTGATTGTGTCCACCGGCGACTGCGTGAGTAAAGCTTTGGATAAAATAATCGCCAATAACTATGCGCGCTACACCATTGGGGGTATAGCGCTCGTAGACGAAAGCCGGATTGGAGACACGGTTGATGGAGTGCCTGTAGTCGCGGATGCTGAGTCTCTTCCGAGCCTGCTTTGCACTGAATGGATTGACGAAGCGCTCGTGTCGGTACCCGCCGATTTCGAGAGTCCTATGAGTCTGGTTGAATCGATTGCCGAAACGGGTGTTGCGGTCCACTACGGACTCTCGGATAGCCTTCGGATTCCGGAAATGAAACAGTTTATTGAGAGCATTGGCGATTATACGGTTATCACTACGAGCATTAACTATGCATCTATGGGGCAGCTGTTCGTCAAGCGAGTTATAGATGTCGGTTTCGGTCTTGTTGGCTGCCTCGCCACAGGCATCATCGCTGTTGTTTTGGCTCCGGTCATGTTTGTGGAGTCGCCGGGTCCTTTGCTGTACTCCCAGGAGCGCGTTGGCAGGAATGGTCGTCACTTCAAGATGTATAAGTTTCGTAGCATGTATCTTGATGCGGATGAGCGTCGCGAAGAGTTGATGGGCGATAACAAGTTCTCAGACGCTCGGATGTTCAAGATGGATTTCGACCCGCGCGTGATAGGTAACAGGATTCTGTCTGATGGCTCTCGAAAGACTGGTATAGGCGAGTTCATTCGTCGGACGAGCATCGATGAGTTCCCGCAGTTCTTTAACGTGCTGAAGGGCGACATGTCGGTGGTGGGAACTCGTCCCCCTCTGGTTTCGGAGACGGCGTTTTACGAAGCGCATCATCGGGCGCGGCTTGCCATCAAGCCAGGCATTACGGGGCTGTGGCAGATTAGTGGTCGCAGCAACATTACCGATTTCGAAGAAGTGGTAAGGCTGGATAGGGAATATATCAACAACTGGAGCATTCGGCTCGATTTGAAGATTCTCGCTAAAACTGTCGTCGTGGTGCTGAATCAGGAGGGATCTGTGTAACAGCGCCTGCTAACTGCAGGTGGGGGCATGTGGCTTAGCTTCTCATATTGACGCTGCGAAAACTGACGTCGTGCGCTTTGCTAGAACTTAGCGGGAGACGAATTACTAGAGAACGTCCTCAAAGACTGCCTCGAGAATCAGTGCCATAATAATCGTAGATTTGGTAAGAATATCGGGAATTGGGTGGTTATTTAAAGCGTGAGATTAAGGCAGGCATTTTCTACCAAGGTGGCTTCGGGGGAAGCGAGGAGGCAGGGCTTATGAGAGTGGGCGACTTTTTCCTGGTGGAAGCAATCTTTGTGAAGATGTAGGCAATGAAGTTCTTTACGATTTTTGCAGAAGATATCCTCTTCGCAGAAAAGACAAAAGGAGCGATGACGCGGATAAAGAGGGGTGAAAAAGGTAAGAGGCTGTTCTCTCGGGGAAATGTGGCTTATCGGCAGGTTGCATGCGCTCCCTCTCGAGCGCTATAGCTACAAGAGGGGAGGGAGTAGTGCGAGACCAACAGATACGGGCCCGAAAGGCTACGAAAGCTTCTTCAGTGATATTGCCGGCATTTTTTTTTCGAAGGCAGCCCCCTTTTTTCCGCGGAATGACATGTGTGGCGAAAAACGAGCATGTATGGCGCGAGGCGAAATCGCCTGCGAAGGAGGCAAGTGCGCGGTTTAATGTGTTCCTTGGCTCGGTTGTTAATCTGGCGAATAGAACCTATGAGCTCGATGGCGGTTTAGGCGATGTCGATGCATGATTATTGCAGCTAAAATGCCACGGCGTTCCACGCTACGTTGCTACAGCGTTCCGCATTGCGCTGCTACGTGGCAACAGGGGCGCCGGTTTCTCGCA
>NZ_JAYMFI010000042.1:0-3144 GCF_035830635.1 Adlercreutzia shanghongiae
AAAAGCACGGAACCCCGTCTATTTGCCCAACTTCAGAAAGAGCGGACCCGTTGAGTGATTATTGCAGCTAAAATGCCACGGCGTTCCACGCTACGTTGCTACAGCGTTCCGCATTGCGCTGCTACGTGGCAACAGGGGCGCCGGTTTCTCGCAGCGCCCCTTGCATTTATTGATCTGCTCAACCGATGCGCTTGCGCATAGATTCGTCTCCCTCAATGTGGATGACATCAGACCTGTAGACGATTCTGTCAATCACTGCGTCCGCGATAGCGCCCTCGCCCAGCTTCGCATGCCAGCCCGCCGGCGAGAACTGAGAGCAGATTATGAGAGAGCCCGTCCTTAGCCTTGACTCTACTATCTCGAGCAGCTCGCGCGCCTGCTCTCCTCTAATCTTTTCAAGCAGCCAATCGTCGACTATCAGCACGTCGCATTTCGTGTAGCGCTTCTTCGACTTGAGCCACTCCTCGTCTTTCGCCACGGTGAGCTCATCGAGCATCTCCGGCATCCTTACATAGCGCACCGAATAGAAGGCATTGCATGCTGCGACTCCCAGCGCGCAGGCTATCCATGACTTCCCGGCTCCTGAGGCTCCTGTGATGACGACGTTTCTGCGAGCTTTGACCCACCCGCAGTTCGACAACTCGACCATCTTCGCTTTGTCGAGCTTGCGGTCGGCGTCGTATCGGATGTCGATGACGTTGGCTTCGGGATCGGAGAAGCCGGCTTGGCGCAGCAATCGGGTGCGCTTGTTGATCCGGCGGCCGTCCCACTCCGCATCCACGATCATCGCGAAGCGCTCGTCGAAGGTCATGTCGGCAACGCCTGGCACCTCCTCCTGGTCGCGATACGCCTGGGCCATCACCGACAGCCTCATCCCGTACAGCTTGTCCATGGTGGTCTGACTCACGCTCATCGCACATCTCCTTCATCTTCGAGGTTCGTATAGTAATCGCTTCCGCGCAGGTACGCCCCGGCATCTGGATCCTCTCGAGTCACCTTGACGCTGCCAGCCAGAATTGATTTGATGGTCTTGTAGCTCGGTCTGGGCGAGTAAGACAGCGCCTTGGCGCATGCCTGCTCGAGCGCCTCTCTTCCATGCTTGTCAGCGAGCGCGAGCACGGCTCGGCACGATCTGTACGATTGCTGCTCGATCTTCCTCGAAGAGAGGATGGCATCGATTGCCGTTGCGCAGGAGACGCCGATTGTCTTCGCCCATTTCCTGAAGCGCTGCCCGCTCCATTCGGTGAAGTCGCGGTGGGTATCGGGCATGTGATCGGGGTTGGTGGAATAGGACCCTTTTGGGCCGCGTGACCTCTCATGCATGGCGATGCGCCCACCGTCGCAGACGATCCAGACCGCGCTTTTGGTGGCGCAGATCTCCACCTCGCGGCGGACATAGGCAAACGGAACGGAATACCATCTACCATCGAAGGAGACATGGTAGCTAAAATTAACGGTGGCACCCTTGCGGATGACCATCTCGTAGGGTGAGTGCGGCAGCGGGACGAGCAGTGCTTTTTCTTGGCGGGAGAACACCTCGTCTCTGCTGCCCTCGCGCTTTTGGAAGGGCCGGGCGTTTATCTCGTCCACTCGCTCCATGAGAGCATCGTTGAGCTCGTCAAGGGAGGTGAACACGCGGTTTCTCAAGGGAGCGATTGCCCGTTGTTCTATGACGCGGACCCCCATCTCGACAGCGGCCTTGTCGCGAGGTCGCCGGGGACGACCAGGCACGATGGCGCATCCGTAGTACTCGGCCATACGCCTGTACTGCTCGTTGATGACAAGTTCGTCGATGGTGTGCTTGACAACCCCTTGCTTGAGGTTGTCGGGAACGATGATGGGAGTCGTGCCCCCGAAGAAGGAGAATGCCGATACGTGGGCATCCACCCAGGACTCCTCCTTCATATCGTATGCGCCCTTCGCATAGAGCTTTCCCGAGAAGGGGAGGCAGGCGACGAAGACATGGACCTTGAGCAACTCGCCGGTGTCGATGTCGACGACTTCCATGGTGTCGCCGGCGTAGTCGACCTGCATTTGCTCGGCCGGCCTGTGGGTCATGTGCATGGTGGCCTTGTGCGCCTGCGCCCAAGAGCGGTGGCGGTCGCAGAACGCCGAGTACATGTAAGGTGATTTCCCTTGGCCGGTCGCCGCCTCGCAGTACTCCGACCACAGAAGCATCATCGTCACGCCGGGTCGTGACATCTCGGCATCGATGTGCTCGTGGTCGATTGGCGCCTTGTCCGGATCGGCTTTCGATTTAGGTGGATAGATGGCGTCCCTGATGGCCCGATCACCCATCTCCTCCGGTAAAGGCCATGAAAGGCCGTTTGCTTTCGCGCGCCCGGTGACAGCTCTGACCGTAGCGGTAGAACATCGACATGAGAATGCGATGTTGCGAACGCTGACCCCCAGGGCATGAAGCCTGAGGATCTCTCTGTACTTGACCATTTTCTTCTCCTGCTCTCTCGATGGTCATGACGGTGCTTTTGCACCTCATCGAGATTGTGCAGGAAAAGAAGCGGGGCTCGGACGGAATCGCGATGGAATGGCGTTAGAGATACGCTCGGTTTGTAGCAGTGCAGAGTGGAACGCCGTAGCAGTGTTGCGCGGAACGCCGTGGCAGCTCAGATGAAATAATCAATGCATATAGCGAGGTTGCTGAAGCCGTCTACGCATTTGGGTCGGCCCTGCAATGTGCACGATGGGCTCGCGATTTGGCAGTAACTGCATGCGATGAGCAAAACAACAGCTGCAAGATCAGCTTGGATGACCAGCGTCCTCCCCCTCGTTCGGCAGCAAATACCTGCATTTTCATGTACCGAATCTCGCATTCCTCTTCGATAGTATTTCGAACAATAAACTCAGCGCTGGTCATTCTCGCCGCAAACAAAGTAAATCTAACAATCATAAGTACAGGCACTGTCCAGACTCTTGCGCAAATTCCAGCAGGCGGCTGCCGGCCGTCGGCATGGTTACTCGTCCAGCAGCGACACGTCCAGGTACCTTCTCGATCCCCATTCGCTGTCGGCTGAGTAGTAAGCCCTCGCGGTACCATCGGTCAGCGGAATTGGTACCGTCAATCAGCTGAAGAAGGTACCGCGAGTAAGCTGTTGGTACTGCTCTATGACTCCTTGTCTGTTTTGG
>NZ_JAYMFI010000043.1:0-5903 GCF_035830635.1 Adlercreutzia shanghongiae
GAGTTTTCCGCCTCCCGGAACTCGCACAATCGCACTTTTCTCTGCAGCGGCGGCGCTTTTTCCGGAACGGAGCGGGCAGCCGGGGTCGAGCCGACCTGAAGAGACCTTCCCCAAAACTGGCCTTACGGATGGATCTCACGAGCGTGCCCTACGGATGAGCCCCAGGGGTAGGCCTTGGGGATGGGCCCCGGGGATGGACCCGAGGAACGCACCTCGGGGGAGGGGCCATACGGATAGGCCACGGGAATATACCTTACGGATGCGCCTTCCGAAAACGCGAGGGAAAATGAGTGCGATGATGCTTGCGCACCTGCTCGCGCAAGGCCATATGACGTGGAAGGTGCTCGGGCTTCAAAGCGGCCGACCTTTGCCCGGCGCTTCGGGCAACCCCGCGCAGCAGCTCGGCGCACTGGTTGACGTGGTGGAATTGGGAGCTCGTGACAATGGCGAGGTTGAAGCCGTCGATGCGCAAGGCATCGCGCTTGCGGGCATCATGGGCTTGCTGCTGCGGCGAGCTGTGCGCATCGCGCCCGTCGTATTCCAGCACGACTCGTTCCGCGGGCCACAGCCAATCGCACACCACGCGACTCAACCCCGTGGCTGTCCTCGCGGAGTTGGACAACACGACCGGCTCGTTCAGAAGGGGCGCTCTCAGGCCCAGCCCTCCCTGCGAGAACAGGGAGAACGCAATGATGGACACCTCCGTCTCCATGAGGGATCCCGACTTGGCGAGCACCTGCTTCGCCGCCGATCGGGCCGCCTTCACGCCTGCGAGACCCGAGGCACGGGCGGCAAAAGCCGCAAGGCGACGAGGCGACGAAAGCGGGCGGCGCACGAGGGCGCCCGCGCGCTCCTCCCCCAACGGGTAGCAGCCGCAGAGCTCGTAGCCAACAGCCAAAAGCCCTCCGCGCGTCAGCGAGGCAGCCATCTGGACGAAGACGAGCTCCGGAGAACAAACGAATACGCCTGGAGCTACCTTGATAAAGGACTGCCGCGGGAAGGCGACCGGGGAACGATGGCGCATAAGACCGCCGGAGTTCCGCGTGCCATGGGCCCTCGCGACCATGATGTGCAGCGGCCCGGCTCCCTGAGAGCGAGCAACCTCCTTCAGCGCCGACATCACGGCAGCGGCTTGCGAGGGCATCGGACCGGCGCCCGTCGAGCACGATGCGGAATCGTTAGTCGAAGCCGCCGGGCTCGCATCGGACGAATGCACCGGCCCAGCGCACGCCAAGCTTTGCAGGGCATCCTCCATAACCGATTGCACATCCGCACTCCGCACCGCCTCGTTGCAGAGCACCCCCGAAGTCGCAAAGAGGCTCGCGGGAAACAGCGAGGCATCGGCCACGCCCAAATCGTGGAACGCGTGCAGGGGGATGGCCGCGGCGGCGGACCAGGCGCGCCAGAAGAGCAGCGCCGTGCTATGGGAGAGATACACATTCATGGGCAAGCACGATACAGGGCCTCGGCGGCGCGGCGGTATGCGCGAAACAATATCAATGGAAGCAACATTCATGACCCCGGCGCTCGCAGATGCAAAAACGGCACCCCAGCCTTCCCTCGCTGGGGCCGAAGAGCGCAAGATGAGCACCCTGCTTTTTGTAACCCCGCTCTCATCAGGCTAAACGCAAAGTTTACCCCGCTGGGGTAATAGCTTTTCGCCCTCGGGCGGCGCACACTGGCCACCGTCTCCGAGGAACATCAGGAAGGGAGGATGCGATTATGAGCATCGAAGAGAACGAGGTCGCGCAGGCGGCCGGGACGCCGACGGAAGGAGGCGCCTCGCCGCGACGGCCCCGCAAGCGCGGATGGATCGTAGCAGGCGTGGTGGTGGCCGTCGTTATTGTGGCGGGTGCCGGATTCTGGGTGTGGCACGAGCAGCCGAGCTTCTGCAACGCCATCTGCCACAGCCCCATGGACTACTACGTGGAAACCTACGACGACGGCAACCCGCAGCTGGGCGTGACGGCCCACGCCGAGGCCGGCGAGGCGTGCCTCGACTGCCACACCGCCGAGCTGACCACCCAGATCGCCGAGGTGTGCGCCTGGGTGTCGGACAACTACCCCATGACCGAGGACGGCACCATGCTCGCTACGGGCAAGGAGTTCGCCAGCGAGGAGTTCTGCGCCCGCCCCGAGTGCCACCACGCCGCCGGCACCTCTTTCGACGAGATCACGGCGAATCTGTGGGGTTTCGCGGGCAACGACGAGAAGTACAACCCGCACGCGAGCCATCAGGACATGGCCCTGGAGTGCGGCGACTGCCACAAGGTCCACGAGAACCAGGTGCTCGTGTGCAACGAGTGCCAGGTGCTCGTGTGCAACGAGTGCCACGACCTGACCCTGCCCGAAGGATGGGAGGCCCCCAATGCAGAGTAACGTTTCCCGCCGCAGCTTCTTCAAGGGCGCGGGCCTTGCCGCTCTCGGTGGCCTGTCTGCCGCCGCGCTGTCCGGATGCGGCCACGGCTATGCGGCCGAGGAACCCGCAAGCCCCCGTACGGGCGACTTCGGCGGCCCTTCGTGGCTCGGCGCCCCGCCCGAGATCCTGGAGTCCGATATCGCCGAGACCCTGGAGACCGAGGTGCTCGTCGTGGGCATCGGCACGGGCGGCATTCCGGCCATGATCTCGGCTGCCGAGAACGGCGCGAAGGTGCTCGGCATCGACCGCCAGGGTACCCCGAAGAACGTTCGCGAGGATATCGGCGCCATCGATTCGCGTCTGCAGCAGGCGTCCTTCGACGAGTTCCCCCAGTTCCGCATCGAGAAGAAGGAAGCCGTGGAGGACATCGTCCGCTACGCCAACGGATTCGTGAACTACGATCTGGTGAAGCTGTGGGCCAACGAGTCCGGCGCCATGGTGGACTGGCTCACCGACATCGTGCAGCGCGACGGCAAGATGGTCATGGAGTTCGAGGGCGGCGTGGGCGACATCTCCGATCCCGGCCGCGACAAGGCCTACGCCACCGGCCACAGCCCGCAGCTGACCGACGCGGTGGGTGAGGACGAGGAGTGGGGCTTCGCGGAGTCCATCCTGGCCTACGCCGCCGAGCAGGGCGCCGAGGTGCGCTGGTACTGCGAGTTCATCAAGTGCGAGACCGATGATGCGGGACGGGTGACCGGCGTCATCGCCCGCGACGTGCAGGGCGACCGCCACTACCTGCGCATCAACGCCAGCAAGGGCGTGATCTTGTCCACCGGCGGCTACGGCAACAACCTGGAGATGATGGAGGACCGCCAGGCCTGGAACCAGAAGATCCGCATCGCGGCCCCCGGCTCCGGCGGCAACCCCACCGGCAGCGGCATCAAGGCGGCGCTGTGGCTCGGCGCCACCATGGACCCGCTCGGCGCGGCCTGCACCTTCAATCGCGCCTGCGTGAAGCCCGACCAGACTGCCGGCGACGGCGTGCTCGGCCGCTGGTTCTGGTTCGGCGAGCAGCCCTTCCTGAAGCTGAATTTGAAGGGCCAGCGCTTCTGCAACGAGAGCGGCCCCTACGACTACATGCTGCACTCCACCATCATGCAGCCGCACCAGACCTATGTGGACATCTGGGACGCGAACCACGCCGCCCAGGCCGAGGCCATGGACGAAGTGGGCTGCTGCCGCCTGTTCCCCTTCGACAACGGGGCCAGGAACAACATCCCCATGCAGGTGGTGGACGGCATGATCGAGAAGCTCATCGAGGACGGCTACGTGCAGAAGGCCGACACCATGGAGGAGCTGGCCGAGAAGCTGAACCTGCCCGTGGACACCACGGTGGCCTCGTGGAAGCGCTACAACGAAATGGCCGCGGCCGGGGTGGACGAGGACTACAACAAGGAGAAGCACCGCCTCATGGCCATCGACACGCCGCCGTTCTACGGCGTGCGCACCGGCGCGTGGTTCCTGGCGACGCTCGACGGCGTCACCATCGACACGAACATGCACCCCTGCGACGAGAACGGCGACGCCATAAAGGGCCTGTACCTGACGGGCAACGACTCGGGCGGCTTCTTCTCCGTGAGCTACCCGAACCTCATGACCGGCCTGGCCTGCGGGCGCACCATGACCTTCGGGCGCCGCGCCGGCATACTGGCCGCCACCGGGCAGGCCTAGGGCACGCCCCCTCCCTACACCCTTCCGGGGATACCGCCGGTTGCCTCACCCTCCAGTGACCAGCGGTTATGAAACGCGAAGACCCCCATCCCGCGCGGATCGGGGGTCTTCGCGTGTACAATGGGAAAAACGGGAAGGGAGGCGCCATGGAGGCGTTGGGAGAGAAGCGCCCCGCCGGGGCCGTCCGCGGGTTCGCGGCGCTGCTGCTGGTGCTGGGGGCCACATCGCTCATGAACGGGTCCATCTTCCCGCAGTTCGACGCCATCTTCATGTTCGCCCGCGACATCTCCGTCACCTGCTCGGCGGCCACGCTGCTGGGGCTGGGCCTGGCGGCCTATCGGGCGCCGCACCTGCTGGGCCACCGCGCGGTGACGGGATCTGCCGTCGCGTGCCTGATCGGCGGCGGCATCGCGCTCGCAATCGGCCTGGCCGCCCAGTCGCCCGCGGCCCTCGTTGCGGGCGCAAGCGTCGTCGCGGTCGGCCGCGCGGCCGTGACGGTGTCGGTCGGCCTGTACCTCGCACGGCTGGCGGCCCACGGCGCCGGGCTGGCCATCGCCGCCGCCTACACCGTCCAGCTGGCCGCAAGCCCGGCTGCGGCGGCCGTGCCCCCGCAGCTCGGCACGGCGCTGTTTCTGGCGTTTCCGCTGGCAGCGCTCGCGCTTTCGGCCGGTGGCGCCCGCTCCTTCTTCGAGGACTCGCGCGGCCGCCCCTCGCCGAGCGATATGTCCGTCACGCGCCCGGCCTCGTTCCTGGCGCCGTTCTCGGCGCTGTTCGGCTGCCTGCTCCTGTTCCAAGTGGCCTTCGGCTTCGCGCTTCGCTTCGACGAGGTGGCCGGCGCGCCCCGCACGTCGTTTTTCTCGGCCGTGCCGTTGGCGCTCGTGGCCCTCTACGTGGTCTTCTCGCGTCGCCGCTTCCCAGCCGACGGCGTGGTGCAGCTGTCGGCGCTCGCGGTGATGGCGGGCTTTCTGCTGTCGGCCCAGCCGCTGCTCGCCACCGGCGGCCCCGCGGCCGACGTGGCGCTCCTGAACGCCGGCAACGGCCTGTTCTCCATGGCGGCCCAGATGGCGCTCGTGGCCATCGCCGCCCGCAACCCCCTGGGAGCCATCACGACGGTGGCCTGGGGAAACGGCGTTTCGGCTTTAGGGTCGCTCGTGGGGGCGGCAGCCGGCATGATCGCCAACGGGGCGACGGAGGGAAACCCCCTGCTGCGGGCGGCCATTCCCGCCGCGCTGCTGCTGGTGTTCGCCGCCTACGTGATGGTGGGCCTGAAGCGCTTCACCTTCGCGGACGCCATCGACGGCATCGAGCCGGTGGCCGACGAGGCAACGGCGCCGGCAGCCGCCCAAACGCCCGAGGAGGCCTTCGCCGCCCGTTGCGAGGCCGTGGCCGACGAGTACGCGCTGACCCCGCGCGAGGCCGAGGTGTTCGCCATGCTGGCCCGGGGCCGCGACCGCAGCTACATCGAGGAGGCGCTCGTGGTATCGCGCAACACCGTGAAGGCCCACGTGAAGCACGTCTACGCGAAGCTCGGCATCCACTCTCACCAAGAGCTTATCGACCTGGTGGAGGGCTAGAAGCGAACGATCCACCTCGAGAAAAACTCGGGGGATAGATAATCGACCTCACAAGAAAGTTAGGAGAACGCGCAGGGAAAGCAAGTGCCCGGGGCCGCCCCTCCTGCGCGCTGCCCTCTCGCCCCATTACAGTTTGAAGTGTAGTTAATCCGACTGCTTGAGCAGCCCGCCCGGACAGTCGGATTACGATTGACATATGTCCCGAGGGACTGCCGATCGGGCGCCCGCGGACGGCC
>NZ_JAYMFI010000044.1:0-4669 GCF_035830635.1 Adlercreutzia shanghongiae
ACGGCCCAAACGGCCGTGCGCTCCTTGTTGCCGGCAGCGTCGAAGGGCGGGGGGTCGCGCGCCGCGGAGAGGCGCAGCGCCCTGTACAAGGAGGCGCGTCGGGCTCGCGAGCGCCAGATAGAGCTCTTCTGCACGACATCCGAGTACTTTGGCGCTCCTGGGAAAAAGAACTTCGACTCCGACCTCCACACGACGTTGGACATCATGGGCATGGCGAGCGGCCCGTTGGAGCCCGTCGGGATGGCGGCCGATTTGCTGAACGCCTTTCTGTATGCCTCAGAAGGGGACTGGGGCAACGCGGGCATATCTCTAGGTGGCTTTGTGCCTGTTGCGGGAACGGTTGCAGCGGGTGCGCGCCTGGGCAAGAAGGCTTACGATGCCTTGGATGCCGCCGATGAAGTCGAGGCGATTGCTAGGGCGGCAAAGAAAGTCTCAACGGCCGGTAATATGCAAAAGCAAGTTGAACGCGGTCAAGCGCCGAGGACCGTGAAGGAGGTGCATGGCACTGAAGCGGGGGTGACAGCCTCGCAACCGCATGTGCACTTCACCGATGAGACTGCAATAAACCTCGATGGTACTATTCATAAGGAAAGCAGGGGAGTTCCAAAATTGACCAAGAAAGAGAAGGAATGGCTTGCGAAGAATGGATGGCCGACGGAGTTGAGGCAATGATAGCTTATGGCTATAGCGTTGCGGGAGGCAAGCTCGAGGAACTTAAGGCATGCACTATCATTGTTCCGTCTTCAGACTGGCAGCAAGCGTGCGTGGCGTTGGAAGAGCTGGTGCTCGCGGCGCCGTGCGTGCTGTCCCCGGTCCCGTCGGCGGACCGAGAGCCCCGAGTTTCGTCAATGGCGTACGTGGCGCGCATTAGCGCGGGACCATCTCGCATAGCACTGAGCGGAAGGCGCAGGGGCTTCGGGAGATCGCGGGAATTGCGAGAGGCGTTTCTGCTCATGGACGACGAGGACCGGCAGACCTTGACCCTGATGTTCGGGGAGCTGATAAGGGAGCGGGGGCTCGCTGGCGCGGGGACAGCCTGTGCGGAGTGGCATTATCGCTTTCGGAAGGCGGGCTGGAGGGAAAGCGAGTCGGACCTCCTGTTTGTGCGGATGGAGGTGGCCGGATGAGTGGAGAAAGGGCGCCAAGGCCGTTCGCCCTCGAAATTGCGAGCGTGCGAATCGAGCCGGTAGGAATGAAGTTCGGGGAACTCGTTGCGGCCTTCGGCGATCCCTCGGGCGTTTTCCCGGAGTGCGCCGACAGCGAGGAGCGCATCGGCCTTTGGGAATGGGGAAACGCCTTCCTGTCGCGCGAAGGCGAGTGCTTCCGGGTCGAACTGGGCCCGTCCTCGGGCGCGTCGCTGGGAGGGGTCGAGGTGTTCGAGGAGCCCTTCGCGGCGGTGCGCGGCGAGCTGCAGAGGCTTGACCGGGGGCTCGCAGCCTGGAGGGGCGGGCTCTCGTCTCGCGCCCTAGGCGTGAAGGCGGTTGCCGCATCGAGCGGCCGCGGCCGGAAGAGGGCGATGCGCTTATGGGTGGGAAGGCCGGAGGCGCTGGAGTTCAGGGTGGATTCGATACGGGGGCTGGCCCGCGAGGTGCTCCCGCATCCTTGGGAGAGGCCCCGAAGGTTTGCGGAGGACGTGCTCACGTCCTTGAGATACGGCAGGCTGCCGAGGTCGGACGCGCGCGTGATTGCCAGGCAGATGGATCTGGGGAACTGGTCCTTCGCTCTGTTCTGCCTGCTGAGCGCCATCGAGGAAAACAACCTGGCGCTCGGTGCGAATCAGGCCCAGACTCTGAGGGGGCTCGTGTCGGAATTGGAGCTGGACGAGGTCCCGGAAGCGTTTTCTGACTGGTTGAAGTGACGCCATGTCGTTGGTAGCCATTTCAATTGCATGGGACAGTGGGCGATGGGATAAGCGACCCCGGTGTTTCGGAAAAATGAGCAGACAGGGCTGCTTTGGCATTGGCTCCGAAGAGGGAGCGCTTTCATAAAGGGCGCCTTCGGTTGCGCCTTCGATTGCGCCTTCGATGACGGGGGCGAGCTGACTGCGTTCGAGGTGCTGTGCAGCTGCCTGTTCGCAGACGGCGTCTCGTTGACACGTGAGCAAGCGGCGCTCCTCGCCTCTGTTGGCGCACGTATTGGAGCCGACCCGCACCTCTGGAAGATGGTCATGGTTGAGCCGGCAGATGAGGTTTGCGCTGAAGCTCGAAGGAATGTGGACGAAACGCAAAGCGTTAGTCTGTAGCAATGTTTGGAAGGCGGCAAAGCGATAACGGTGAAAGAATACGCGAGAGGGTCTCTTTAATTGTAGTTATAGGGAAAACATTGGCTTACAAATTATGCTAAGATTAGTTATCAATAAATAATTTAGTTAGTAGTAAGAGATAAAATTGAGAATCGCTTTTCGCCTTTTGATTCGGCCATGTGGCGCGAAAACATTGAGCCAGATGAAGAAAGTCGGCTGTATCGCCAGCTGTTCGACTGGCTGGCCGAGCATCCTGGTCTTATAGCTACGGTTGCCGGCCCCGTCCTGCTCATTGCGCTCATCTCATTGTGCTTCTTGCCTTTAGGGAGCGCCTTTGAAGGCTTTTCGGCGGCGAGTATCTTTTCTGTTCTATTTCTTGCGTTCTTGCTTTGGGTATTGATTTGCGGCATGGGGTCCTCTTTCGCGTGCTTTGAAAAAAATATGCGATTATTGGAAAAAGAGGAGCGACCGGAAGAAGAAACAGAAGAAGAGCGACGAGGGCCTGGAAAATTCAAAGATCGCCCAAGATGCTTCATCCAGTTTAGATGTAAGTAATACGGCAAGCGCGTCAACGCTTGCGTCAAGCTTGGGGCAGCGCTCTCTTCTCTGCGGAGCGTGCATCGTGCTTGCTACGACAACTTTTTTGCTGCTTGGCGCTTGGGTGCTAAGAGCGAGGGAGTCGATCTGGCCGCCATAGGCCACGGAGTCCTGGACCTGCTCGGGTTCATCCCCGGCATCGGCGCCGCCGCCGACGCCGCGGCCGCGGCCACACGCGCTGTCAAGAAGCTGGAGGCCGCCAAGGGGGTCGGGCCCCCGAACCTCTCGCCAGAGGGCGCGGGCCGTCGAGGGGCCTTCAGGGAGGCGAAGAGATCGGCGGGCTTGCCGGTTTCGCAGCAGCCTACTTCGGTGAAACCAGCCGAAAATAAGGCGGGAGTACCTATTCCGGGGCGTGAGTATGAATTCAGTACACCGCGTTCGGATGATCCCGAGCATACCACCGTAATTCTTGAGCATTACGGGCATACCTACAAGGACGATCCCTCGCAGAATCATGGACCGCACTTCAATGATCCCGCTGGCAACCACTTCGATTACTAAGGAGACGATATGGAAGAACACATAGGCCCGATGCCGATAGTCGCATACTTTTATGGCCTCGAGGAAGCTTGTCGCGCTCAAGGTCGAGCCGTCCCGAGTGTTCAGATGTGGGCCTGCGCTTCGCTGCGGGGATACATATCCTCGGATGAAGGTTTTTGCGCCGAGGCTGCCTCTTGGCTCGGTGGCCTGTGGGAGGCGCCTCCGGGGTGCGTGCTCCTTTGCGCTTCGTCGCGAGGGCGCGGTGGGTCGCCTCGCATACGGCAGCACTACGGCCTCTGGAAAACTTTGGACTTGGCCCAAAGGGGGCTGCTTGTGGGGGAAATCGAAGAAGAGAAGGTGGATGAAGGGGACGATTTCGCTTTCGTAGGAGCCGCGGAGCTGTTGGGCGGACTGACGGATACCGCGGTGCTCGCGCTGGGGAATGCAGGACGGGCCTCTAGGTTTTTGTATCTCGCTCGCTCGGGCTCATCGTTCGATTGCGGACGCGTCATGCCAATGCTGCCCGAGGTGTTCGCAGGACATGGGCTCCCGTTTTTCGCGGCGTTCGACCTATACCCTCTGTTTGAGGCGATGCCCGCGGGCGATGGGATTGTCTGCCTTCAGAACTATGGTGATGGCTTGGCGGTCTACCTCTTCGAAAAAGAGAGCAACCTGTCTAGTGGTGCAAACATGGAAGCAGCGGGCATCGTGCGGCCTTTGACAAGGTAAGCGAGGGCGAGGGAGTTTTCTATGTGGGGGTCGCGGAGATCCATGGGGAGGCCCTCGACGAGGTCGCCAGATCGTTCGGAATCGCGCCCCGAGGAATAGATGCCGTAGGCCCAGTGCGATGCTTTGCCGACGTCGAGGTCCAGAACCGCGGCGGTTGCGCCCTCCTGTCAATGACGCATCCTCTCAGTGGAGCGGCTGGTCGATTCGCCGTGGGCCTGTGACGCTTGTATCATCTGGCCGTGGTGCAGTGCCCTGCAGGGTTCTATCAGCCGTCCGCTTGCAGTCTGGCCGTGCCGGTGGTAGCATCCCCCAGCTTTCTGGGGAGACGGGGGCGTCTGGCGCGGTCGACCAGTGGCCCGTCGGGGTCAGCCCAATCCCAGTTATTGCGTTGGAAGATAAGGGAGTCGTTCGGTAACGTGCTTCCTGCTGTAATGCGGGAGCTTGAAGGCCGGGACACTTAACTGGATATCGGAGCTAGTCATGGTGCTGCCGATGAGGCCACCTTGAACCGCTACGCCTACGCCGGCGGCAACCCGGTGGCGTACGCGGACCCCACGGGGCACGACTCGCGGGTGAAATACGGCGGCGCCAACGCAGAAAGGACAAGAAAGCTCGCATCCA
>NZ_JAYMFI010000045.1:0-2807 GCF_035830635.1 Adlercreutzia shanghongiae
CGCGGAACGCCGTGGCAGCTCAGATGAAATAATCACGTTGAGCTGCTTTCCGTAGGTCGCCTCTAGTAGCTCAATACAAAACGACAGCTGGTAGTCGCCGAAAAAAAAGACCGCGACCACAGGAGAATCCAGAACGTCCAATTGGTCCAAAACTCTAAGTCTTCAACCGACCATTCCACCAAACTCAAATACTCCCCGCACCCTCTATATCCATGTCAAGAGATTCGAGGGGGAGCAGTTTCGTCTTCTGGCATCAATCCCGTGGAGTAGCCACCATGATCCCGAATTGCCACATCAAAGATAAACCGAGAGTCATCCGACTCTTTAAGCAAATTAAGCGTCAAATCATTAGTAGATGAATCGGCAATAAGATTGCGATAATATTTTGGGGACGTAAACGCAGCCTCTCTGTAGGACGAGTCGGACCCGAGTTCCAAATACACGATATCTCTCTGCCAGTTTTTCTGCAGCAGCGGGATGGATTGCTTTTGCCGAGTAGCGCAAATTGTCGAAGTAGCGCTCAATAGTTGCGAGCCCCCGATAGGTCATTTTGCAAATATGGATAGCTATCCCCTCCAAGACTCGCCATCGTAGCATCAAGCAAGAACTCAAATTCGCCATTGCAGGTGCCAGTCCCGCAAACCGATGCATAAGCATCGCCAAAACATATCGAATCGCATTCAATCCTATAAAACTCGGGTATGAAAACAGCGCCTTGCTCCAGCACCGGATACATTGATGGGCCCGCAAAGGGCTCGTTCATAATTGCGACAACATCAGGTGCACTTTCCGTGTCCTTTTCTGAGTTAAGGCGATTACCCGAACACCTCTCCAACATCGATGATGCCACCTGCGCCGTGCACTCTCCAGGTTCATCAGCCTTAAGCTGCTATGCTCAGATCAGAAAAAATAGAAGCGAATCCTTGCTCTCTGCAGGGAACCCCCAAATCCCAGCCCTTTTGTGCGCAACGCAAGCTCATGAAGCTCACGTTGCCACAACGAGAGCAAATCACCGACGCGGCATCCAGTAACGGGGAATACGACTTTTTCGAAACATGCAATTCGGACACATAAGCGCAGTACTCGCGCAGAAAAAACAGAACGATACAACACAAGTGGCATCAATTTGGTTAAACTCAAAATTACAACCTGAAGCAATATTTGCCGCCGTCCCTAACACCAAGAGGTCCGCCGGCAAAATCAGCCAACCCTCGAAAGACGGAACTTGCTGTTCGGCCACACCAGCAAGCAAACACAGCATCAGGAAAACAATAGCAACTGACCGAGCTTCCTGCGCCAATCATGTACAACAGGGCAGCAATAATCCCAAGGACAATCAGGTTAATAAGTACAGACAAAGCATCTATTTCGCCAACAGCTGCATTAGACGGTAATTCTAGGAAAAGGAAACCCAGGACTACTGTCACCAGCAAAATGTCTATTGAGCACACCCTTTCAAGCGTAATGGGGCGCTTTATCCAGCTATTTACGATGTCAAATACTCTATCCTTTTGCAAAATGTCCTTTCTGCTGATTGAGTCGTACGAATCCAACGATCTAATTAATGCGATTATCCCCGGGAGCTGTTATGCCACCAATATCTCTGAGACTTTTTGCACTAAGTTCGAATTCTTCTTCCTTCGAACACAGCAACCAATTCAGCAAAAGAATAGGAGAGACACTCCAGACAAATGTTCTAAGGAACGTCCTGACGTCACTTCTAACACAAAAGGAAATAATTGCAAACGAAGAAGCTATGGCAAAAATCGCCCCGTAGTTCTTCCTCTCTATGGCCCTATCAAAAGCGCTCTGCAATCTACCGAGGATAATCCCGTAAATAGCCATAACGGCAAGCGACCCATAGCCAAAGTTATAATATGCCTCAGCAATGAACGATGATCCCACGCCGCTATATTGCGTTACAAAAGGGGAAAACAACTCATCGACAGAGTCGATCGACTCATAATAATTGCCCGTAAGCCCGTTGGGCAGCACATATGTAATCCCCGAGAAATATGTCGCGCCATTGCCGAATGGCACCTCCGCCGGACAGTGCTCGACAACGGAGCCCAACACAACGAAAGTTTGTCCCGCTTCAGCAAGAGACTCGATAAACACGTTGTTCCCGACCAAAAGATCGGCTAGGCTTCCGCCCGCCTGAGACGGCTCAAGAGCCCCCCTCAACAACGAGACGAAGGAAAACAGTCCCGCAATCGCAACTCCACCAATCACTATTTTAAGGAGCTGGCGATTCTTTGTATCCTTCGAGAACAGCGCGAACCAAACAACCGCAGTCGTCACCAGCAAAATAAAACCTGTCGTGCGACTCCCCGTCATCATATACAAGAAAATATAGCCCAGCAGCGCGACAATAGGCCATTTTTCCCCCTCTTTCTTCGTAACGAGGATACCTAAAAGCGCATAGGGCATTAACTCCGACAAAATACCACAGGCGTTCGCTATCCCGTGCACTTGGCCTGCCGCGCCCGTCACCCTGGCTCCATATCCAACAGTCGACAACATGGAGTAATTTCTATACAAAGTAATCAAAGTCGGGACCAAGACCACAAGCGCTACAATTACTGATGAGGAACGGAGAGCATTCCGATTTCTCAAAAGGCCAACTGACCCTCCAGCTCCTTTGGGTCGTTTACTTGCACCTAACGAGAAACAATAGAACACAGTCAATACCAGCATGCACAGAAGCACGACAAGACTAGCGCGCCACACCCCACTTGCACTAAGCGAAGCAAGATCGATATATATGCGAGACGGCTGTACGTCCAAAGCCATTAAAAGCTGTTGAC
>NZ_JAYMFI010000046.1:0-506 GCF_035830635.1 Adlercreutzia shanghongiae
ACAGTCAATACCAGCATGCACAGAAGCACGACAAGACTAGCGCGCCACACCCCACTTGCACTAAGCGAAGCAAGATCGATATATATGCGAGACGGCTGTACGTCCAAAGCCATTAAAAGCTGTTGACCAAAGAAAAACGGATACGAAATCAGCGCAAACAAGAAAAGGAACGAAAGACTCTTGCTAACACTAAAAAGCACCGCGAAGATTACGCAATAGACCACGGCAGACAGAGATATCACATATCTTGCAGTATCTTTCATTGACGAAATCGCGGTATCCGCCTGAAGCAACAACAGTCCAATTGTCGCGCAAAGTGCCAACAGTGGCATTACGGCATAAAACTTATCTATACGTCTTTCCAAATCTATCACGCACCAATTCCCCCACCGTATTTAAATCTTAGTAACCGCATTTTTCTTTCCCTGATAGAATGAATTATAGCAATTTGTTCGATTGCATTTAGGTAGCGTCCCGAACGTTGGCGCAGACGCCTAGAATCTTGC
>NZ_JAYMFI010000047.1:0-2858 GCF_035830635.1 Adlercreutzia shanghongiae
AAAAATCAGTCCGCCGCTTCGGTGCATCGCTTAGCCCCGTGAATTGTCGGCGCATGTCCACTCGACCAGTGAGCTGTTACGCACTCTTTAAATGCATGGCTGCTTCTAAGCCAACATCCTGGTTGTCTGGGCAGACGCACATCCTTTGCCACTCAGCGATGACTTGGGGACCTTAGCGGGCGGTCTGGGCTGTTTCCCTCTCGAGCGCGCAGCTTAGCCCACGCCCTCTGACTCCCGGCCTCTAAACTCGCGGCATTCGGAGTTCGGTTCGAGTCGGTAGGCGGTGAAGCCCCCTCGTCGATCCGGTGGCTCTACCACCGCGAGTGAACGGCCGAGGCTAGCCCTAAAGCTATTTCGGGGAGAACGAGATATCTCCGGGTTTGATTGGCCTTTCACCCCTATCCACAGGTCATCCCCTCCGTTTTCAACCGAAGTGGGTTCGGCCCTCCACGGGGTCTTACCCCCGCTTCAGCCTGCCCATGGATAGCTCACCCGGCTTCGCGTCTGCAGCGTGCGACTCACTCGCCATCTTAAAGGCTCGCTTTCGCTGCGGCTCGTTTCCAAACTTAACCTCGCCGCACACCGCAACTCGCTGGCTCATTCTACAAAAGGCACGCCGTCACACTGTAAAAGTGCTCCGACTGCTTGTGGGCGCACGGTTTCAGGTACTGTTTCACTCCCCTCTCGGGGTGCTTTTCACCTTTCCCTCACGGTACTGGTTCGCTATCGGTCACAGGAGAGTGTTCAGCCTTGGAGGGTGGTCCCCCCGGCTTCGGACCGGGTTTCACGTGCCCGGCCCTACTCGGGATACACTAACAGTGGTCCGTCAGGTTTCGCGTACGGGGCTCTCACCCGCTGCGGCCGGCCCTTCCATGCCGTTCCGCTACCTGACGGATTTGTAACCACTCCACGGAGGGCAGCTCCGTGACGAGTGTCCCGCAACCCCCGGGCGGCAACGCCTGCCGCTTACACGCGCCCGGGTTTGGGCTGGTGCGCTTTCGCTCGCCGCTACTCGCGCAATCTCGGTTGATTTCTCTTCCTCGGGGTACTTAGATGTTTCAGTTCCCCCGGTTGCCTTCCGCGCCCCTATTTGATTCAGGGCGGGATAGCAGGGCATGACCCCTGCTGGGTTCCCCCATTCGGAGACCTGCGGATCAAGGTGTGTTTGCCACTCCCCGCAGATTATCGCAGCTTGCCGCGTCCTTCGTCGACTTCCTGTGCCAAGGCATCCGCCGTGCGCCCTTGGTATCTTGTTCATTACCTAGGTCGCCAAAGAAGTAATCTACTTCTAATGGTTTCGTCCATTGGATATCAATGAGAATTTTTGATTTCCGTCGTATATAACATACGTTTGCGATCGTGATGAATCGTCTTGTCCATGATGCGAACACCCATCGAACCGTACTTGCTATTGCAGCAATGAGGAATTGATGTTGGTGTTGATCATGTTCGTGACTTTCATGTCACGCGCTATGCAACTGTCAAGGTGCGCGGGGGCCCTTTCCGGAGCCCTCGCAACCGGATGCTGGGGATTTCGACTCGAGAGGCTCTAGGTTCTCCCTAGAAAGGAGGTGATCCAGCCGCACCTTCCGGTACGGCTACCTTGTTACGACTTCACCCCCCTTACCCTCCACACCTTCGACGCCTCCCCCCTGAAAGGTTGGGCCGGCGGCTTCGGGTGCAGACGACTCGGGTGGTGTGACGGGCGGTGTGTACAAGGCCCGGGAACGTATTCACCGCGGCATGCTGATCCGCGATTACTAGCAACTCCGACTTCACGCAGGCGGGTTGCAGCCTGCGATCCGAACTGGGACCGGCTTTCCGGGATCCGCTCCCCCTCGCGGGGTGGCAACCCTCTGTACCGGCCATTGTAGCACGTGTGCAGCCCAGGGCATAAGGGGCATGATGACTTGACGTCGTCCCCACCTTCCTCCGGCTTGACGCCGGCAGTCTCCCGCGAGTCCCCAACTGAATGCTGGCAACACGGGACAGGGGTTGCGCTCGTTGCGGGACTTAACCCAACATCTCACGACACGAGCTGACGACAGCCATGCACCACCTGCGCGCACTCCTCTCGGCCACGGCGTCTCCGCCGCTTCATGCGCATGTCAAGCCCTGGTAAGGTTCTTCGCGTTGCTTCGAATTAAGCCACATGCTCCGCTGCTTGTGCGGGCCCCCGTCAATTCCTTTGAGTTTTAGCCTTGCGGCCGTACTCCCCAGGCGGGACGCTTAATGCGTTGGCTGCGGCACGGAGGGACTGTCCCCCCACACCTAGCGTCCATCGTTTACGGCTGGGACTACCAGGGTATCTAATCCTGTTCGCTCCCCCAGCTTTCGCGCCTCAGCGTCAGTGGCGGCCCAGCAGGCTGCCTTCGCCATCGGTGTTCTTCCCGATATCTGCGCATTCCACCGCTACACCGGGAATTCCGCCTGCCTCTACCGCACTCGAGCCGCCCAGTCCGGAACCCGGCCCGAGGTTGAGCCCCGGGATTAGAGGTTCCGCTTAGGCGGCCGCCTACGCGCGCTTTACGCCCAATGAATCCGGATAACGCTCGCCCCCTACGTATTACCGCGGCTGCTGGCACGTAGTTAGCCGGAGCTTCTTCTGCAGGTACCGTCTTGGATCTTCCCTGCTGAAAGCGGTTTACAACCCGAAGGCCTTCGTCCCGCACGCGGCGTTGCTGCGTCAGGCTTTCGCCCATTGCGCAAAATTCCCCACTGCTGCCTCCCGTAGGAGTCTGGGCCGTATCTCAGTCCCAATGTGGCCGGTCGACCTCTCAGTCCGGCTACCCATCGCGGGCACGGTGGGCCGTTACCCCGCCGTCTACCTAATGGGCCGCGACCCCATCCCGCGCCGT
>NZ_JAYMFI010000048.1:0-369 GCF_035830635.1 Adlercreutzia shanghongiae
CGATACCCTCGAAGCCGCTGATCACCGTTGTGGCGGCGCGCATGCCGCAGCGCCCATGGGGAGCGACGGTGAACCCTCTTGCCTTCAATGTGCGGGCCCTCGATCTCGAGAGCCCCGTCCTTCTCGAGAACTCGGCCAAGTTCATCTTGTCGAGTTCGAAGGAATCGCCCTCTGCCCGGGCGATATCCGAGATGGCCTTGTCTATAATCTCTTGCAGGCCATTGCACTCGTTGTCATTCATGGTCCTCCTAATCTTCTGGCGTATTGGCGTACACCAGTGTAGGGCCGACGGCGGCGCAGTGGCTGTTTTTTCTTGACTTGGATTTGGCTAAATTGGTCTGACTTTAGGGGGCCATTCTTGCCTGGCGC
>NZ_JAYMFI010000049.1:0-2075 GCF_035830635.1 Adlercreutzia shanghongiae
CTTCTGGCGTATTGGCGTACACCAGTGTAGGGCCGACGGCGGCGCAGTGGCTGTTTTTTCTTGACTTGGATTTGGCTAAATTGGTCTGACTTTAGGGGGCCATTCTTGCCTGGCGCCAACACTGTTCTTCCCCAAGGAGAAGCGTGTCCGGGGCGAGGGCTATCTGATGCCCGATATGGAGGCGCTCGTCTCGCGCAAGAAAAGATCCCGGAAGCTGCCCGTGAAGCTCTTCTGGCTCGAGCACGTGGAGGCGGCCGCCGCTTGCGGGAAGAGATCGTACTCCTATCAGACGTTCTGCGGGATGTTCGCGGATGCGGCCGAGAGGATGGGGGCGACCAGGCACTTCTCCCACGAGCCCGGCGCCAAGGCCTTCATCGACTGGGCTGGGGACACCGCCTACATAACCGACAGGACGACCGGCGCCAGGGCCAAGGTCTACGTGATCGTCGTCTCCCTGCCGTTCTCCGGTGCGTTCTGGGCCGAGGGCTTCTGCGATATGAGGCAGCAATCCTGGCAGGACGGCCAGACCCACGCGTTCGAGGAATTCGGCGGCGTGCCGAGGATGCTCGTCCCCGACAACGCCGCCACCGCAACCGACAGGAGCGCGCTCTACGTCACGCTGGTCAACGACGATTACGAGCGCTACGCCCAGCACTACGGCACGGCGATCTTCCCCGCCCGGGTCCGCAAGCCCCGGGACAAGAGCACGGCCGAATCCACCGTGAACCTCGTCGAGCAATGGATAATCGGCCCTGCGAACGAGATGACATTCTACACCCTCGAAGAGTTCAACGGATTCTGCGGGGAGAAGGTGGCGTGGCTGAACTCGCGGCCCTTCTCGGCGAAGGATGGCAGCCGGCGGGAACTGCTCGATCAGGAGGAGCGGGAGCACCTGTCTCCCTTGCCGCGCGAGCGCTACGAGATCTGCGAGTGGCGATTGGCCAAAGTCGCGCCCGACTACCATGTGACAGTGGACTACATGCGCTACTCGGTGCCGCACCGCCTGATCGGCGAGCAGGTCGACGTCAAGCTCTCCTCGACAAAGGTGAGCGTGATGGCGGACGGGGACGTCGTTGCCGAGCACGGGCGTCTGCGCGGCCGCAAGGGGCAGTACTCGACCCTGGTAGAGCATATGCCCGGCAATCACGCCGCGCTCGACAGCCCATGGTCGCCCGCGAGGTTCACCTCCTGGGCGGAAAAGATCGGCCCGGAGTGCGCAGAGGCAATCGGCCGGGTGCTGGAGAGCCGCTCCATCGTCGAGCAGTCCTTCACCTCCTGCAGAAACATCCTCGGCCTCTCCAAGACCTACACCCCAGCGCTGCTCGAGCGCGCCTGCGAGAGGGCGAACAGCCTGGGAGCACTTGCCAGCTACACCTCGCTCAAGAACTCGATACTGGCAATGAAGGCGGCGGACGCCGAGCGCAAATGCTGCGGCCAGGTACCTGGAGACGGCGGCGGCAAGCTCGTCGACCGGGCGAAGTCAGCAGGGCGCCTGCGCGGAGCCGAGGCGTACCGCAGAGGAGGCGAGGGTCGTGCTTAGCGAGGAGGACTTCGACCTGTTCAGGCAGTTCAGGATCAAGGCCATGGGAGACATGCTCCGGAGCATGGTGGACGACCCGGCCTTCGATGACTTGACCTTCGAGGAGAAGGTCAAGATGATGCTCGACGCGGAACTGTCGGCACGGCGGGACCGCAAAATCTCGAAGCTCGTGAAGCAGGCGCGCTTCAAGCAGCCCGGTGCCTGCATCGAGGACGTGATATACCTGCCGGAGCGCACGCTGAACAAGGACAGAATCGCAAGGTACGCCCAGTGCGATTGGGTGCAGGGATGCGAGGTGATGGTGATTATCTCGAAGACGGGCGGCGGAAAGTCGTATCTGTGCCAGGCGCTGGGCAATGCGGCGTGCCGCCGGTTGATAGCGACGCGCTACACGCGCCTCGCGGACATCTGCGATGACCTGAATCGCGCACGAGCCGCCCAGGACGGCAGTTACTTCGAGAAGATGGACGCATACAAGGAGGTGGAGCTGCTCATAATCGATGACTTCATGACCACGCCGATTGCCACGCAGAAC
>NZ_JAYMFI010000051.1:0-637 GCF_035830635.1 Adlercreutzia shanghongiae
CGAGGGTGATCTTCTCGTCGTAGTAGTTGTGCTTGTAGGACTTGTCGGTCAGGCGCGGGCGGGGGGCCTGGGTCCACTTGAAGTCGGGGTCCTGCTCGAAGTACATCTCCATCAGGTCCCAATAGGCCAGATACTCGTAGTAGCGGCAGCGGAAGGAGTTGGCGGCGGCCATGATCTCGTTGCCGATGGTGAGCAGGATGTCGCGGGGCGGCATGCAGGTCATCATGGAGTCGTTGCGGAAGTCCGGGGTGCCGATGGCCTGGTTCCACTGCAGGGGCGTGGGGCGGTCGACGACGACGCCGCGGTCCTCGAGGATCTTCACGAGGTTCTCGAGGCACTCGTTGCCACGGGCAACGGTGTCAGAGGGGCGGGGGCCCCACATGCCGCGCATGGCGGAGTCTACGGGCACCTTCTCAGAGGTGGCGGGCTCCTCCGGCGGGATGACGGAGTTGTCGCAGCGGCCGACGATGACGCGCTTCAGCGGATCCCAGTCGTTCCAAGAGCTGACGATTTTAGCCATGAATGTGCTCCTATCTCATAGGCACTGTTCCGTCTCTTTTGAGACAAGAACGTTATACCATTTTTTGCAGGTGCACAAAACCCTTTTACCGAAGAAACTTTACAAATATCTTGAAAT
>NZ_JAYMFI010000052.1:0-1120 GCF_035830635.1 Adlercreutzia shanghongiae
ATGTGCTCCTATCTCATAGGCACTGTTCCGTCTCTTTTGAGACAAGAACGTTATACCATTTTTTGCAGGTGCACAAAACCCTTTTACCGAAGAAACTTTACAAATATCTTGAAATCCCTTTGTCACCTTGTCAATTAGGCTAAGGGGAAATCAAAGTGCAAGTGCATCAATCATCGATGGCTATAGCGGACTCGAGAAGCATGCGCACGATTTCGCGCACCTCGTAGCCCTCGGAAATGGCCTTCACTGCTCCCCCGTCGACGAGCGCCACCACCACCGACGGCGTGAGGCGAAGTCCGGCGCGCACGAGAATGCGGTTCACGGCCGCATCGAGCGCCTCGCGGCCCTTGCGATAGGCCTCGGTAACAACCGGAGCCTCGGCCGAGGCGATGAGCTGCGCGTAGTGGGCCGGCATGGAAACGGAATCGTCGGGCAGGCAGGCCTCGAGCAGCAGGTCCACCACGCGCTCGCGACATTCCGCCTCGTCCATGGCGTCGGCCGCCTGGGCGACTTTCTCGGCGCGGGCAATCCACAGCTCGATGTTGTAGCAGCCCGCTTCGTAAAGCAGGTCGGTAACGGAATCGAAGTAATAGCCCACTGAAGAGGAAGCCGCTCCCGCCCACTCAGCCACCTTGCGATAGGTGACCGCCTCGGGACCGCGCTCGCGCAACAAGGCAGCGGCGGCTAGCACAAGCGAGGTTCGCGTGATCTGAGCTTTGAGAGATTTGGGCTTGGCCAAGGGCTTGGTCATGGGAGCCTCGCTTCCTGATTGTTTACTTTGCGAGACTTTATCATGAATCGAACACTATTGAAACCCCTGATGAGAGTTATTTTTCCGAAATATTTGAACCTACATCGAAGGTTGTCCTCATTGTGCGAGCGCACAATGAAAAAGCAGCCGAGCGGCCCTCCCGTCCGCCCGGCTGCAATAGAAGATTCAGCTCATAAGACTAGTCGATATCGGTGAGCTTCTTCTTTGAGTTGTCGTGGGTCATCAGCATGGCGACAAACGCGATGACGGAGATGGCCACCATGTACCAGGCCGGGGCGATGGCGTTGCCCGTGGCCTCGATGAGCGCGATGGAAATGAACGACGCCGAACCGCCGAAGATGGCGTTGG
>NZ_JAYMFI010000053.1:0-1418 GCF_035830635.1 Adlercreutzia shanghongiae
CATGGACTGGTTCCAGCGCTACTACCCCGAGTACCGCGTGCACGCCGTTAACTTCCCCGGCGACCCCTACCCGATCCACATCGACGCGACCTTCGTGCCGCTGCGCCCCGGTCTGGTCATCAACAACCCGCACCGCCCGCTGCCCGAGCCGCAGCGCGCCATCTTCGAGGCCAACGACTGGCAGATCGTCGAGGCGGCCCAGCCCGCCCGCACCGAGCCGCCGGCGCTGTGCTACTCGTCGGTGTGGCTGTCCATGAACTGCCTGGTCCTCGACCCGAAGACCGTCATCGTGGAGGCCTCCGAGGTGCACCAGCAGGAGCAGATGGACAAGCTGGGCATGAACGTCATCCCCTGCGACCTGCGCGACGCCTACCCGTTCGGCGGCGGCCTGCACTGCTCCACCGCCGACGTCTACCGCGAGGGCGAGTGCCTCGACTACTTCCCGAACCGCGTCGAGGATCCGACCCTCGTGCGCCCCGAGATGTGGAAGTAAGCACTACTTGTGTAACGGCTCTCAGGCCGCTAAGGGCAGCGGCCTGAGGGTTCAAAGCCTCCGTTGCAAGCAGCTAAGGGCAGCTGCTTGACGGGAATTTAGGAAGAAAGGGGAGTGGGCTTCAACGCGAAAGGCGCGGCCTACTCCCTTTTTTCTGTACGGGACACGGGCATGTCCCGTATCCGGGGAATGCGGTCTTGCGCCGTGAGACCCCATTCCCCGAATGTATCTCACCTCAGAAAAAAAGTTAAAGGAGGGTATATGGCTCAGGAGAAAAACGCTCCTCAGGCTGAGGGCGGCTTCCAGATGGATTACAAGAAGGGCCTTATCTTCATGCTCATCTCCGCGACGGGCATGGGCCTTGTGCCGCTGTTCTCGCGTTGGGCTACCCGTACCGACATGTTCGATGGCGCCTTGGGCCTGAACGCTGGCGATTCCATCGGTGCTCTTATGGCCTGCGGCCGCATGGGCATGGGCGTGCTGTTCTTCGTCATCCTGATGTTCGCCACCGGCAAGGTGGAGACCTTCAAGAAGCTGAAGCTTACTCCCGCTATCGCGCTCGGCGGTCTTATGATCGGCATGTCGCTGGCCTGCTACGTGACTTCCACGCTGCTGACCACCGTGGCCAACGCCGTTATGTTCATCTATACCGGTCCGGTAATCTGCGTGCTGTGCGCCCGCATCTTCCGCAAAGAGCCCATGAGCCCCTTGCAGTGGATTTGCCTGTGCATCGTGTTCGTTGGTATGCTGTTCGGCGAGGGCCTGCTCGGCTTCGGCGTCGGCGGCCAGGCCTTCGGCCTCGACTTCAACCTCGAGACCTCCACGCCTGAGTTCCCGCAGAAGGGCATCGGCGACATCTTCGGTCTGCTGTCCGGCCTGTTCTACGGCCTGTCCATGTTCTTCAACGGCTATCGCAAGGATGCTG
>NZ_JAYMFI010000054.1:0-1353 GCF_035830635.1 Adlercreutzia shanghongiae
CACCACCGCCCGTGGCGTGTGGAACTTCATCTTCGCCGTGCTGGGCGCGGGCATCATCACCATCATCCTGAACACGCTGGGCTCTCAGCCCGGCATGGAGAACTGGGCTCTGTCCATTCACTTCACGACGTTCAACTGGATCGGCGCGGTTCTGCTGTGGATCATCTGCGGCCCCATCGCGCTGGGCACCCTGCTCGTGGCTGGCCGCAACCTGCCGGCTATGGACTACGGCACCATCGCTTACTGGGAAGTTCCCGTTGCCATCTTCATCGGCATCGTGATCTTCTCCGAGCCCATGACCATCAACAGCTGGCTGGGCGTGCTGCTGATTTGCGGTGGCGGCGCCTTCCCGACGGTGAAGGCCATGCTCGCTCGCAAGGGCACTGGCACGGTCGACGACAAGACGCTCGAGAGCGTCCAGGCCGAGAATCAGGCCGAGGTCGATACGCAGGACCTGCCGTAAGGTCTTTGAGGGGCGGCGCCCGCCTGGGTTGCCGCCCCTTGTTTTTGCGTCGCGAGGCGCAACCCGCATCTGAGCCGCACCGGCTCTTTTGTGGGGCTCGGCCGTTCGGTCGGGCGCTTCCTTAAGCTGGCTGGCACTGGTACAAGGAAGAACCAAGGTGTTAAGGCGCCCTTCCAAAGGGCAAGGGCGCAGGAATAGGAGGTCCGCTGTTTTCCGTGAAGCCATGGAGAAGGCGGGCCTCTCGTCTTTTGTTAGGGGGTGGTCCCTATGAGGACTACGCAAAGTAAAAAGGGGTTTGGAAAGGATCTGGGTGATTTTCATGGCATCTAGCGACACAATGGTGGCAAGCGCCCCAACGCCCGAGGAAGAGCATGCGACGTTGCGTCGTGTCGCGGTCTCGTCGTTCCTCGGGAACTTCATCGAGTGGTTCGATTATGCTTCCTACTCGTATTTCGCCACGGTCATCGCGCTCGTGCTCATGCCGCCGGGCGATCCCACGGTAGCGCTGCTCGAGACCTTCGGCGTGTTCGCGCTGTCCTTCCTGATGCGCCCGGTCGGCGCCTTCTTCTGGGGCCATATGGGCGACAAGAAGGGCCGCAAGTGGGCGCTTGCCACCTCGATCCTCATGATGAGCGCCGCGACGTTCGTCATTGGCCTTCTGCCCACCTATGAGGCTGTGGGCATTCTGGCACCCATTCTGCTGCTGTGCCTGCGCATGGTGCAGTCGTTCTCCGCTTCCGGCGAGTACGCCGGCGCGGCCACCTTCCTGGCCGAATACGCCCCGGCCAACCATCGCGGTCTGTACTGCTCGCTCGTGCCCGCCTCCACTGCCGTGGGCCTGCTCGTGGGTTCCACGCTGGCCACGGTCATGTTCATGAACTTCGGCCACG
>NZ_JAYMFI010000055.1:0-1319 GCF_035830635.1 Adlercreutzia shanghongiae
CCAAAACAGACAAGGAGTCATAGAGCAGTACCAACAGCTTACTCGCGGTACCTTCTTCAGCTGATTGACGGTACCAATTCCGCTGACCGATGGTACCGCGAGGGCTTACTACTCAATATGATGATGCGCTGGGTCTCCGCGATGAATCCGGAGGAGGCAATCATCTTCCTGGGGTAGAAGGCCCAACTTTCGTGGGCTCAAGTAGGGCACCGTCCAGACTCTTGCGCAAATTCCAGCAGGCGGCTGCCGGCCGTCGGCATGGTTACTCGTCCAGCAGCGACACGTCCAGGTACCTTCTCGATCCCCATTCGCTGTCGGCCACGTACTTGAGCCTGGCCGTCACCAGCCCGAGCGCGCTCTTGCCGTCGGGGAACGTGCCCACGACCCGCGTCCGGCGGCGGATCTCGCGGTTGAGCCGCTCTATGGCGTTGTTCGTGCGGATGCGCCGCCAGTGCCGCATGGGGAAGCGCGTGTAGGTCAGCGTCTCGGCGGCGCCCTCGCGCACGCACTTGGCGGCTGCCGCCAGCCTCATCTCGTCCACCGCCGCCGCCACCGCCGCGGCCTTCTCCATGCTGGCATCGAGCGACCCCTGGGCGTGGATCGCCTTCAGCATGGCCGCCACTCGGCTCCGCCTGGACTTCGGTACCTTGGACAGGACGTTGCGATAGAAGTGCACCGTGCAGCGCTGGTAGGCCGCTCCCGGGAACACCTCGGCGATGGCGCCGGTCATGGCGGCGGCCTTGTCGCCGGTGAGCATGCGCACGCCGGCAAGCCCGCGGGCCCTCAGCCACGAGAGGAACTCCCTCCGGCACTCGGCGGACTCGGTGAGCCCCTCGGCGGCGCCGATGACCTCGCGGTAACCGTCGTCGTTGACGCCGATGGCCACCATCACCGCCACGTTCTCGAAGGAGCCGCCCCATGCGCGCTTCAGGTAGATGCCGTCGACGAAGACGTAGGGGCAGCCGCAGGTGAGCGGCCTGCTCCTCCACTCCTCGACCGCCTCGAACGCCTCGAACGCCTTGTCGTTGAGGTTGGAGACGGTGGCCGCCGACACGGACGATCCCCGCAGGATCTCGGAGACGTCCTCGATTCTCCTGGTGGACGCGCCGGCCAGGTACATCTCGATCATGGCCTCCTCCACAGAGGTCTCGCGGCGCTTGTAGCGCTCGATGATCGCCGTGGCGAACCTCATGCCCTTGAGCTTGGGCATTCTGAGCGTGACCCGGCCCGAGGTGGTCGTGAGGCCTCGCTCGTAGTGGCCGGCGCGGTAGGCCTCGCGCTCTGCCGTCCTCTCGTAGCGGTCGGCGCCTATGAGGTCG
>NZ_JAYMFI010000056.1:0-640 GCF_035830635.1 Adlercreutzia shanghongiae
CGAGGGTGATCTTCTCGTCGTAGTAGTTGTGCTTGTAGGACTTGTCGGTCAGGCGCGGGCGGGGGGCCTGGGTCCACTTGAAGTCGGGGTCCTGCTCGAAGTACATCTCCATCAGCGGCCAGTACGCGAGGTACTCAAAGTAGCGGCAGCGGAAGGAGTTGGCGGCGGCCATGATCTCGTTGCCGATGGTGAGCAGGATGTCGCGGGGCGGCATGCAGGTCATCATGGAGTCGTTGCGGAAGTCCGGGGTGCCGATGGCCTGGTTCCACTGCAGGGGCGTGGGGCGGTCGACGACGACGCCGCGGTCCTCGAGGATCTTCACGAGGTTCTCGAGGCACTCGTTGCCACGCTCGACGGTCTCGAGGGGACGCAGGCCCCACATACCACGCATCTCGGAATCGACGGGCACCTTCTCAGAGGTGGCGGGCTCCTCCGGCGGGATGACGGAGTTGTCGCAGCGGCCGACGATGACGCGCTTCAGCGGATCCCAGTCGTTCCAAGAGCTGACGATTTTAGCCATGATTCATTCCTTTCTTGAGCACGCCTTAACCGTGCTCGCGACGATGAGGAATAATTACTACCGAACTAAACCGATTAATATGATCGGTCGGTTTTATCGGCTGCTTCAATATAGCACCAT
>NZ_JAYMFI010000057.1:0-675 GCF_035830635.1 Adlercreutzia shanghongiae
TTCATTCCTTTCTTGAGCACGCCTTAACCGTGCTCGCGACGATGAGGAATAATTACTACCGAACTAAACCGATTAATATGATCGGTCGGTTTTATCGGCTGCTTCAATATAGCACCATTTTTGTTCACCTGCAACAAAAAATTTCCCAGCTCGAGGGTAATTAATTTGTTGACACGTTGTGCATACGAATAGAACGAGAAGGACGCGCTTTCCACCTTCGCGGATAGCGCGTCCTTTTAGTGCTTTATGAAGGTTTAGAAAGCCTCAAACGGGCCTTCTAAACCGTTTTACACCCTGTCTTGAGCTAGGCGACGATAACCGTGCCCGTCTCGCCGCGAAGTCCCGCGGCCGCGCACTCGAGCGAGGTGATGAGCGCCTTGCCCTCGGGGAAGGCCTCGACGTACTCGATGCAGGCCTCCACCTTCGGCAGCATGGAGCCGGGGGCGAACTGGCCCTGGGCGATGTACTCCTCGGCCTGGGCCACGTCCATCTCGGAGATGGACTCCTGCTCGGGCGTGTTGAAGTTGACGCACACCTTCTCCACGGCGGTGAGGATCACGAGCATGTCGGCGCCGAGCTCGGCGGCCATGAGGGCGCTCGAGCGGTCCTTGTCGATGACCGCGGGGGTGCCCACGTAGCCGCCCTCGGTCTCGAACACCGGGACCCCGCCGCCGC
>NZ_JAYMFI010000058.1:0-1249 GCF_035830635.1 Adlercreutzia shanghongiae
TATCATCGTGTTGGCGCAGTCCTTCTCGTAGCGCCTGTCGACGACATCGAAGAAGAGGTCCGTGCACACCTTGTCGAACGTGCACCGTCCCACCTCGTCGACTATGAGGCACGATGGCTTCACCAGCGCGGAGACAGTGCGCGAAGTGCTGCCGGAATCGGCGGCCCGCCTCAGCTTGTCCCGCAGCTCGGTGGCCTTCAGGTAGTAGGTCTTGTAGCCGCTCAGGCAGCACTCCCGCCCGTAGGCCTGGGCCAGGTGCGTCTTCCCGATGCCGCCGGGCCCTATGAACGCCAGGTTCTTGCGCGCGTGCAGGTTCGCGAGCGCCGGCAGCTTGCGCAGCGCCGCCGCGTCCCGCCCGCGTATGCGGTCGAAGTCGAAGCTGGCGAAGGTCTTGGGGGCCTTCTGGGGAAGCCTGCTGAGCCTGAGCAGCGTCTCGATCACCTGGTCGTGGCGCTTGTCCGCCAAATAGGCGAACACGGCGTCAAGCGCGGCGATCTCGCTGGTTCCCATATCGTGGCGCACGGCCAGCTCGGCCAGCTCCTCCGGGGCGATTGCCACCCCGAGCGAGGCCGCATGGGCGCTCACGCATCTGCAGACGACCGCTGTGTCTCTTGCCTCGTCCATAGCTAGAGCCTCCCCTCGAAGTCGAACTTGTCGAACCCGGGCTTTCCCTTCGGGGGCTCCAGCTGGGCGATGACGGTCTCCACGGGGGCCGTCGGCAGTTCGGCCGGCTGCATGTCGGCGTACTGGTCGCCGCAGAAGCTGTCCTTGCGGCTCCATGTCACGGGGTGTGCCGCCAGCTCTCGCGAGAGGTCGTCGGAGTAGATGCGCAGCCACTCCCCGTCCCGGCTCACCCGGCACTCCTTGCCCGGGTACCAGTACGGCACGCCGAACCGCCTTCCCTCGTAGCTGACGAACCCGTCGAAGCTTATGCGACGGCGGGGGCACAGGTAGAGCGCCAGCTCGCGGGTCATGGCGAGCGCGGTTGCGGCCGGCGCGCACGCCGAGGAGTGCTCGTCGGCGGGGACGCAGCCGACCGCCCTGCGCCAGCGCCCGGATTGCCTGGCGCACCACTCGAGCGCCTGGGCGTTCAGGTCGGTGGCGTTGTAGAACTTCCTCCCCGCCAGGAAGTTGCCCTTCACGAACCTGATCAGCCGCTCGACCTTGCCCTTGGTGAACGGGTGCCTGGGCTTGCACAGCTTCGTCTTGAACCCGATGTGCGCCATGAACGCGGCGTAGTCGGCCTGCC
>NZ_JAYMFI010000059.1:0-1174 GCF_035830635.1 Adlercreutzia shanghongiae
AGCTCCGCGGACGGCATGACCAGGCAGTTGATGCCCTCCCTGTACAGCACGTCGTTGGTGACGTTGTTGCGCTGGTACACGACGACCGTGCCGGGGCGCACGCACAGCGTGTTGGAGCCGTCGTTCCACTGCTCGCGCTCGGCCGCGATGCGGTCGCCGCCGCCGCAGGGGATGAGGCGCACCGACTCGCCGACGTACTCGGAGAGCACCTTCTCCAGGTCCTCGTTGCGCTCGCGGATCTTGGTGCCGCCCTTGCCGTCGGGCGTGATCTCGAAGACGGTCAGCGGGCCCATGATGCCGGGGTGGATGGTGAACTTGTCGCGGTCGATCTGGGTGAACACGGTGTCCAGGTGCATGAAGGCGCGGGAGACCGGGATGTTGAACGCCAGGATGGTGTCGATGTCGCTGGTCTCGTCGGAGAAGACGTTGTGGGCCAGCTGGTCGATGGCGTCGGGCTCGGTGCGCTGGGAGATGCCGATGGCCAGCACGTGGTCGTTGATGTTCAGCACGTCGCCGCCCTCGATGTGGAAGGTGTAGTCGCGGTGGTAGTACTGCGGCACGTCCTTGAAGTCGGGGTGGTAGTTGAAGATGTAGTCGCCGTAGATGGTCTCGCGGTTGCGCGTCTGGCTGAACATGCGGTTGATGCCCACGCCGCCGCCGATCATGTTGAACGGGTCGCGGGTGAAGTAGAGGTTGGGCATCGGGGCGCACACGAGCTTG
Organism: Adlercreutzia shanghongiae; assembly: GCF_035830635.1. NCBI lineage: Bacteria > Bacillati > Actinomycetota > Coriobacteriia > Eggerthellales > Eggerthellaceae > Adlercreutzia > Adlercreutzia shanghongiae. Next base: position 721 of record NZ_JAYMFI010000059.1, read on the forward strand.
GTGCGGTCGGACACCATGTCCACGAGCAGGTGGGTGTCCTTCTTGGGCAGCTCCTGCAGGTTGATGCCGGCCATGGTCTTCATGACCATGTCCTTGGTGCCCGCGTAGTTGGAGTTCATGTAGTCCTTGATGATCCGCGTGTAGGTCTCGGTGCGGATGCCGGCCTCGTAGATCCACTGGTCGAGGAACTTCTCGCGCAGGGCCGGGTCGGTGTCCAGGGCCTCGGCCATGAGGTCCTCGAGGTAGACGACCTCGACGCCCTCTCCGCGCAGGATGTTCGCGAAGGCGTCGTGCTCCTCCTGGGCGACCGGGAGGAACGGGATGTCGTCGAACAGCAGCTCCTCCAGGGTGTTGGGGGTGAGGTTCAGCAGCTCGTCGCCGGGGCGGTGAAGGATGACCTTCTTGAGCTCGCCGATCTCGCTCTTGACGTTTACTCCTTGCATAAAAGCTCTCC
>NZ_JAYMFI010000060.1:0-873 GCF_035830635.1 Adlercreutzia shanghongiae
CATCGAGCCTGGCCGCCTCCTCCGCAGACTCCCTGATGCGCCTGGCGAGCATCCTCACTTGCGGGTTCTCCGCCGCCACCCGGTACTCCGACGGCCGCGTCGACGATGCCGCCGCCGCGACCGCCTCGTCGATGCGCGACCTGTTCGCGCCCCGGGTCACGGCGCCGACGGTCGCCCTCCCCGCGTCGACGATGCCCCAGGGGCCTCCCAGGGCCTCCATCATCTTCAGCCAATGGGGGTCCGCCAGGTCGGCCAGCGCCTCGAACGCCGGGCAGCTCTCCAGCAGGAGGCTCCGGAGCCTGTTCTTGTCGCGGGTCGAGCAGGCGACCATGTGGCTCCTCTGCGCCGCCATCGACCTCGCGGCCTCGAGCCTCTCGCCGCGGCTGGGCACGGGCAGGAGCGAGTCCGGGATGCCGAGGGCCGTCTTGGCGATGACGGCGGCGTCCCGCTCGTCGGTCTTCGCGTCGCCCGCGAACAGCTTGGCCGCGCCGTGGGCGGCGATCCCGGGCAGGTAGGCGACCGGCAGGCCGGCGAGCCTGGCCCTCGATATCGCGAGCGACCCGATGTTGCGGACCTGGTCGACGACGACCAGCGTCCCGGCGCCGACCCGGCCGAACAGGTCGTCCAGGTCGCGCTCGGTGTTGGCCACGGGCCCGCTTCCCAGCACCTCGCCCCGCCTGGTCACGTGGCATGCCCAATGGGAGAACTTCCCGACGTCGAGGCCCAGGACGGCTGTGCAGGTGGCGGCTTCGGTCAGCATGGTGGTATCCTTCCAATCGTCGGTCGATCGGAACGCTGCCTCGCGCGACACCCACATTACATGGCCGTGGCGCTCTTTGGTCGGAGGAGCCCGGCAGTTTCCTATCAGTCGTC
>NZ_JAYMFI010000061.1:0-714 GCF_035830635.1 Adlercreutzia shanghongiae
ATGCGCGTCTACGACCCCACCCAGCATATCGAGAAGCCCAGGGTTCCCACCTACAAGCCAGACACGTTGACCCACCGAAGGCTCAAGCGCCTCATACGCGGCATGGTGGGCTGCGAGTGCGAGGCTACCTTCATCATCTCGGCGGCACTGGGAGTGCGGCCGGGAGAGAACTACGCGCTTCGCTGGGAGCAGGTGAACTGGCGCACGGGCCTGGTGCCCATACGCGCCACCTTGCAACTAGCCAGCGATGGGCTCAACGAGTGGCCCACCAAGACCGCCAAGGGCGAGCGCGACCTGTACCTGCCTCCGTGGGCGCTGGACAGGCTGCATCAGATATGGGTCGAGAAGGGACGCCCGAGGGGCCGCATCATCGGCGATTACAGGCCCCAGCAGGTCGTCTACCGCATACAGCGGTGGATAAAGGCGAACAGGCTCCCGCGCGTCACCATGAAAAACCTCAGGCATACCTGGGCCACCATCGCCGCCCAGTCGGGCGTCACCATCGAGTTAGTGGCTTCGATGCTGGGCCACGCGAACGTGGGGACGAGCTACCGGTACTACTATGCGTTAACCAAGGCAGCGGTCACCAGAGCACAGCGCAGAGTGTCCAGGAGGCTGCTCGGGAAAACGTCAGATGATATGTACAAGGGCATAGTGCTAGCGCCGAGGTTCGGGGAAGCCCTACCCTTGGCCGCTTAGGCATTCGCTGTCCCG
>NZ_JAYMFI010000062.1:0-647 GCF_035830635.1 Adlercreutzia shanghongiae
CTCTGCCTCCTGGTTGATCGAATCTAGACAACTCAATCATACCAACGGCAGGCGCCATGTCTTCTGGTATCTAGACTGTGCTGCTGTCAAAGTGCGCAAGAGATTGTACGTTACCACGCCCCCTTGTTGGTTTAATGGCCGTTTGGGCTGACGCACAAAAGCGGCCATCGCCCAGAGTCTCCAATAGTCGAGATTGATGGATTCACAGAAAGGCGATGACCTGAGGACGGTTTAGGGCATGGGCCCGCAGCAGCGGCTCAGACCCCCAGATTCGACGACGGGATGGTCGACATCCAGGAGCTGTTGCGCGTGATGACCGAGGCGCTCGTCGACGAAATCGTGGACGTCCGGGTGGAAGATGTCTGCGCCGACGGCAACCAGCGCAACGGCTACCGCGAGAGAGCACTGGTCACCAGCGCTGGCGTCGTCAGCCTGCGCATACCGAAGCTCGGACGCGGCAGCTACTTCCCAGAGGACCTGCTCGTGCGCTACTCGCGGATTGACTGGCGTTCCTGCAGTCCTTGCGCGAGCACGGCGTCGGCGGCGTCATCTGCGTCGCGTTCGAGTGTATATGGCAAAGTAATTCTCGACGCATCCCCAAGTGTCGATCTTTCTATTGCCAAACACATTCGAGGCCCACGAGGGCC
>NZ_JAYMFI010000063.1:0-564 GCF_035830635.1 Adlercreutzia shanghongiae
CACCGGGCGGCCGTCCATATCGCGCCTGAGCACCACCGACTTCATGTTGTCGGTCAGGACGTGCTCCGGCACGCCCATCGCCGCGAACGCGTGGATCATGCCGATGAACAGGCTCTCCTGGCGGGCGTTGGGAAAGAACTCCACGTAGCAGGTGCCGCAATGGTGGCACACCATCGCGAAGCACGCGATCCTGAACGTCGCCCCGGTCCAGTCCTCCACGTCGACGAATCCCCAGTCCATCTGGTAGGCCTCCCCGGGCGATGTGTAGAATCTTTTGCCGCGGCTGCCCCGCGGGTCGGCAGCTGCGAGGCGCCTTTTGGCGGGAACGAGATTGGCATGGGCGGCGATGTAGTTCTTCACGGTGGTCTTGCCGCCCTTGTAGCCCTGGCTCCTGATGCGCTCGAAGACGACCTCCGAGTTGGTCACGCCCTCCGAGAGCAAGGCATCCACGATACCCTCGAAGCCGCTGATCACCGTTGTGGCGGCGCGCATGCCGCAGCGCCCATGGGGAGCGACGGTGAACCCTCTTGCCTTCAATGTGCGGGCCCTCGATCTCGAGAGCCC
>NZ_JAYMFI010000064.1:0-544 GCF_035830635.1 Adlercreutzia shanghongiae
ATTCGCTGTCCCGAGGAGACGTGCTGGCAAACAACCCCTACATCGCCGACGCGAACGACCTGATGGCGGGGCTGAAGCAGTTCGGGCCGAACAGCCTGAATACGCCCGGTACGGACGGGTATGGCTTCATCAGGACTTATGCCAACTCTACTGACCCTAGCTACAGGTACCTGTGGCGCTACCAGGTCGGGTTCAGCAAGGCCGTTTACGTGCGCTGGAAGATCAACTCCGACGGCACATGGTCGGCATGGCTCAAGCTGTAGCGCAATCGACACGCTCAGGAGAAGGGTAGCCAGTCTCCCCATGCGCCCATGTTGACCTTTCGCCGCCACGAGGGGTAACCCGTGGTCGAGAATGACAGCTGGGTTATCCATTTGTGCGTGACCGTCGGATCCACCGTATTTACCACAACGACGCACACCCCGTAGGAGCCCGCCTTCGGGGTGTTGTCCGTATCTGGGTCATAGATCACAACTCCGCTTATGACATCGTTTAGATCCGCCGCCGTATGATGGGCGACCAGCGTATCTTGGGACAGCGAATC
>NZ_JAYMFI010000065.1:0-510 GCF_035830635.1 Adlercreutzia shanghongiae
CGAGATAGCCGCGCTGCTCGCCGAGGACGGCACGTACGCGTGCCTGCTGACCGTCCCGGGGATCGGCCCCAGGACCGCGTCCGAGCTGGTGGTGGGCATAGACATCGACGACTTTCCCGACCACGACCACCTCGCGTCCTACTGCGGGATCGCGCCCAGGAACCGGCAATCGGGCAAGTCGATATCGTCGGTGAGCTCGTCCCGCCAGGGGAACAAGCGGCTGAAGAACCTGCTCATCTTCTCCTGCAACTCGCTATGCCGCAGCAAGGGCCGGTTCGGCGACTACTACCGCAGCTGCAGGAATCGCGGCATGTGCCACGGGGAGGCCCTGAAGGCCGTTGCCAGGAAGAGATTGAAGGTGATATACGCGATCATGAGGGACGGGGTCCCGTACTCGGCCTAGCCGGCCCTCCCCCATAGAAAAGCGCAGGGCTCGTGGGTCCTGCGCCAGCATTGCCTTCTTGGTGAAAATCAATCGAGGAAATCAGTTGACAAAACTATAGGAACACC